>JAACCY010000063.1 GCA_009937185.1 Planctomycetia bacterium | reverse complement strand
GTACAGCAAAGAGACGGGTATTCAGCTTCATGTTTCAGGCTTTCTTTCGAATGGAGTCAAAATTAGGCGAACGCTCCGAAGGAACACGAACACTTACGGGTTACATTTGTGATTCTCACGGGCAAAATCGTTCTTGTCCATAACACACTCACTGGAAGGACCTCAAAGTCCCGAGAAGAGCACTTTGATCCCCAAATCTCAACCCTGGCCCGTATTCCTAATCGTCGTCGCCGCCACCCTCTCTTTTGGGAGGGATTCAGGACGACCTTTGAATATTGGACCTCAGGCGAACCTGTCACGTTCAGGAGTTCAGCGATCAAGCGATTCCATACGCAAGGTCAGCCCGCCTGACTCTCTGACGGGGATCACTCTAATACTCAATCAAGAAGACTCTCCCGATGTGTTCCAGAACGATCTCGAGTTGGCGAGCAAAATGGGATTCACCTGGATTCAGATCCAGTACATGACATTCACTGTAGATCATTCCTCACATTCATTTCCGGTTTTCGACCGCAGGTCTCCTAGTTTTCCACGACTGTCCCAATCCATACGCCAGTGCAAAGACAAAGATTTACAGGTTTCACTTCACCCAGTTCTTCTCATACAAAGTGATACGAGTCAGTATTGGCGTGGTGAATATAACCCTCTTTATCTCGATAAGTGGTGGGCCTCATATTCGAAGTGGATGGTTTCGATAGCGACATTCTGTGCGAATGAAGACGTCGATATGCTTTTTGTCGGCAGTGAATTAAGTTCACTTCAATATCTCGAAAAATACTGGAGTTCTCTCATTGGGAAAGTTCGATATGTTTATAGTGGCGCTGTTTCATATTCGGCAAATTGGGATGACTGGAACAGCGTGTCATTCCATAACGATCTGGACATTCTAGGTATCAATGGTTACTTCCCACTCGATAGAATCGGACCTAGATCAGAAAGCATCCGGTCTTCAGCACGCTTATCGTCGGCTCATTTACGATCCATGCTTCTGCCCCACCTGTCAGCGCTCAAGTTGTGGAGTCGAGAAAATCAAACGGCGATATTCTTCTCTGAAGTCGGGTACCCTGGCCATTCTCTTGCATTGCAGCAACCTTGGAATCCAGGTACGACGAATTCGCTATATCAACCAGAGCTGCAGGTCGACGGATACAAAGCATTCTTGGACGTCTTCGGAGATGCAGAATTTTCTAAAGGAATTTTTTTCTATGCCATTCATCAGCATGAAAATCGAGACCTAAACGGTTACACTCCACAGCAAGGAAAGAGCCGGGAAGTACTCATTGAGTACTTAAATGAAAGGAGATCCTTATGACACGCATGTTTCTGTTTAGTTGCATATTGACCAGTGGATTTCTATTTCAATCCCTCAAAAATCGTCCTCCTGAGCTGGTTTATGAAACTGTCTCGGAAATCTCGTCAGAAGACTCTAACAAAGAAAGCCCCACGACCAAAAAACCTCAAACCAAAGATCTTTCTCCCCAGAAAAGTCTTAAAGATTTATCCCGATCAGCCCTCGCTAAAGTCTCTCAATGGATACCTGAATCACAAGAACCCGTTCAGGGCCAATATCTGATATCAACCTCAAAAGAAACTACGATGGAAGCCACCAATTTCCATTTCGATTCCGGTCAAATCGTGGCTGAATTGAAATCTGGATCTAGCGTTCAGCTTCCTTTGGTCGACATCAAGAATCTCGACATCCAAGAGTCGTCTTCTAAAGACGAAGACGACCTCACGTATCAACTGCTGCTGATGTATAGATTTTCACCTTCCAATATTGATCCCACCATCTTCCAACGGTGGCTCGATACCGGTGGTCCAAAAGATTTAGTGAAGCGCTTCCCCCATTCCGACACTCATGACTTAGCCCTCAGAATTCAAGAGAGCACGACCATCGAGACTGAAACGAGCCAAGAACCCACTTTCCAAGCAAATATCACTGAGCTGAGTGAATGGATGGCGTCCGTACGCGACGATGTCAGAAACGGCATCAGTTCGACAACGAGAACCCAATTCATTCTCGAAATCGATCAGTGGCAAAACTGGCTTGAAAATGGATCGGGTAGAAGACAAATCTCAGCGGACAAGAGATCCAGATTTCTATCTGATTTAAGGTTACTGAAACACGATATCGTCAAAGGTTCAGGCTTTTAGCGGGAGTAAAATGACAAAAAAAAGAATCGGCGTTTTTGGGTTAGGTCAATTCGGTACCTCTCTCATTACTTTCCTCAAAAGTCATGACGCAGAGATCAAGGCTATGGATAGAGACGAAGATAAGGTCGCTGCAGTTGTAGATGATTGCCATGACGCTGTCGCCCTCGACCTCAAAGATCAAAAAAAGGTCAACGCTGAGCTTAAGAACCTCGACATCTTGATCATCACTGTTGGAGAGTCGCCACTCCCTGCGATTCTACTTTCCGCCCTCAAAGACGAGCTCAATATCGGGCGAATCATCTGTAGGGCACATGGATCAACTACGGAAAAAATACTTCTCAAAATAGGCATCGAAAAAACGGATATATTTTCGCCGGAAACAGAAGCCGCCAAAGATATGGCTCGCAAACTGACGACGCCGTATTCCGTTGATAATCTCCCGCTCTCAACCGATGAAGAAATCTGGAATGTTCAGATTCCCAAGGATTGGGATGGTCACTCTATCAAGGACCTGGAAATCAGGAAAAAGTACGCTGTAAACCTTATATGCATTCAGCGTAAAGATATGACGACCTATGATTTCGCTCCCACACCCGACCTTGTTCTACAAACGGGTGACAAGGTCCACCTCTTGGGAAAAAAAGATCGACTGGGTGAGATTCTGAAACAAATAGACCCCTAGCCCAACAGTACCTCTCCATCAGGTCTAACTCCTTGGTCTCCTGGTCCATTCACAGAAGCGAGTCCTACGACGAGCGCAAGAGGTCCCAGTCTTCCAAGAATCATTGCCACCATTAAGACTCTTTGGCTATTGAGGGTTAACTCATTCGTTAAATCCATACTCAAACCCACGGTCCCTAATGCACTGGTAATTTCAAACGCTAAAGAAAGAAAAGAGACTGTTCCGTCAGACAACGCGGATTGCTCTAGCCAAGTGAGACAACACAACATGAAAAGCCACGCGACAAAATAAACCATCACTAATACTGCTGCGTTCTTAATGAGTGATTCCGGAATAGTCCTTCTCCAAAAAACCACTTTAGACCTCGCAGAGAGCTCCGCTTTGACCACAAGGAACATCACACCAAATGTAGTCGTTTTAAGACCTCCACCCGTAGATCCGGGTGAAGCACCGATCAGCATCAGGAACATCATGATCAACAGTGCAAATACAGACAGATCCGTGACTGGAGAGGTGGAAAATCCCGCTGTTCTAGCAGTGACACTCCAGAAAACACTACCCCAGCCTTCTCCATTCAGTGCTAGGAGAAGTGCCCCACTCAGCCACAATATCAAAGACGTCATAACAACGAGACCCAGATGAAGGGGCCACCGATGGCCTTCCTTCTTAAAAAGTCTCTTCCAGAAAACAAAGATCACTGGGAATCCTAGACCTCCCACCATGATCAATAGGCCCATGACCAACAAAGACCACGTATCAAAACTGGCGAGAGAATCGGTATTCAATGAAAATCCTGCATTACAAAATGCACTGATCGAATGGAAGAAGTGAGAGAAATAAGAGTTCGAAGAACTTGAAGAGAGTGCTAAAAATCCTATGATTTCGACAAAAAACGTTGTCGTGAAAACCGTAATTATCAACGAGTTGAACTGGTCAGGATCAAAGACATCGATGGCTTCTCTCACAGCTCGGCTTTGTCGCATCCCAAGCCCATCACCCGATATTGACATAAACAGAACGAAAAATGTAACCGTGCCTAACCCACCTATTTGGATCAACAATAATAAGACGCACTGACCTTCAATCGAAAGTTCGCGACCGATATCAACGACGGATAATCCCGTGACTGAAACAGCACTGATGGAAGTGAAAAGACTTTTATTGAAATCTAAGGGATCCTCTCCCGATGAAGAACATCGGGGTGAACTGAGTGCGAGACTTCCCGCCAAAATAGGAATAAGAAACAAAAAGAGAAGAAACAGCGGCCCACCACGCTTAAGAATTCCAAGCAAGCTCGAAACATAAGAACTCATGACGTAAGCCAGGCCCACGAGAGAAGTGAGAACATGAATACTCGGTGAGGTGATCCATAGAGAGGCGATCGACAACAAACCCAGTATGCCGGGTAAAAACACCTTTTTGTCGATCCTCAAAGGCTGATGCTGCAGAATCGTAAGCACCACTCCCAGCAACATGAACAGAGGCGCCTGCTCAGTGTGATCCGAAAGGGAATGGCCAGAATTCGTCTGGAGCCAGTCCAATAAGACAACACACGCCACTCCGAAGATCAGTAGCTGGCTCACAACAATCAGAGCGGGATGACGGATAATGTTCATAGACAGATTGTATACCCATTCAATGCTTCCTCTCCAGTCGTATAGACGCTGGGATATGGATCTGATAAAACCTGAGATTCAAATGATTGTGTTTTTGCGGGCATATCGCTCATGGATCCCTCATTCTCAATCAGTGGATCGCTGAACTTTGCAAATCAGTGGCCCTGTAGCTCAGTGGATAGAGCACCGGCCTCCGGAGCCGGGTGTCGCACGTTCGAATCGTGCCAGGGTCGTATCAAGTTTTGCGCCGGGAGCCTTGCTCCCGGCGTATTTCACTGAAAGTCGGGCATGAATCCGTATCTCAGCCCAGAATCAGAGACCTGGATCATTGGCGACGTCCATGGCTGTCTAGCAACACTAGAAAAGCTCTTCGAATCCATCGATGCACAGTCCCCCCAGTCCCGTATTTATTTCGTGGGTGATTTGGTGGGAAAAGGACCTCAAAGCGCTGGGGTTCTCGATTTCGTCATGAACCTCGGAGAGAGAGCCCACGTCACCCTCGGAAATCATGACCTACACCTGCTGGCCTGCGAAGAAGGTATTACGAACAACCGACCTACGGATCGAACAGATAGCCTTCTAGACGCTCCAGCGAGCAAGGTTTGGCGTGATTGGTTCCTTCAGCAAAGGTTCCATCATGACTTTGAGAATGAAGAGACTAAGATCCGGGTCGTCCATGCTGGGATCAAACCCGATTGGAGTGAAGACCAATTCCTCCACTTGAGCTCTCAAGCATCCTTAGCGATCAAAGAAGGACTCAGCGATTGGTATAAAAAGCCGGGTCACCCCATTTGGGAAGTGGTCAGTATTCTCACCCGAATCCGCTGCGTCAGTATTCAAGACGGCTCTTCACTCGACAACTTCACGGATCATCCCAAAAATGCCCCTCAAGGACACAAGCCCTGGTTCGATGTTCCGCGATCCAGCGACAATGATCGTCAAATCGTGTTTGGGCACTGGGCTCGTTTGGGTGAGTTCCACAAGTCGGGAATCCACGGAATTGACACCGGTTGTGTCTATGGTGGTGAACTCATCGCCATGAACCCATTTAAAGGCACGACACTGCGCGTAGGATGTTGCGACGATTTAGAGATAGACCCCTAAACGTCATCCGCGATCAATTCATCGATGATATAAGTGCCACTTCTCTGATCTCGATGGACCTTGATCAAGTTGTGCTTTTCCGCATCTTCGAGCAACTTCGAAAAGTGAGAGTATCCATGGTATTCCTCACTAAACGTGGGCTGCTTGCGTTTCATGGTCTGCTTCACCATCGAACCCCAAATCACTTCGTAATTTTCTCGCTGCAATGCAGCAATAGAACCCAGAAGTAACTGGAACGCGGCGGTTTGATCCTTGGAGAGTTTCCTTGTTGGAGTTTTCGCAGAGGTACGCGTTCTCTTCTTACGTGTGCGAACGAGGTCTTCGTAAAAGATAAACTCGTCGCAATTGTCGATCAGCAGATTACTGGAAGAGTTCTTCACACCAATCCCAATAATCTTTTTGTTGTTTTCCCTTAACTGAGAAACCAAAGGAGAAAAGTCACTATCACCAGAAACCAACACAAAAGTATCGACATGAGCCTTCGTATACGAAAGCTCTAATGCATCGACAACCATTTTGATATCAGCACTGTTTTTTCCGGTCATTTTTCTCATGGGGATATCGATCAACTCGACAGCACTCTCATGGAATGGAACCTTATATTGACGCCAAGTTGTCCAGTCGGCGTATGCTTTCTTGACAGTGATTTTTCCTTTCTCGACAAGCCTGTCGAGAATCTTATTGATATCGAGCTTCTTAATATTTGCTTCTTTAACACCGATGGCGATATTGTCGAGATCGATGAAAACGGCGATCTGATGTTCCTGATCGACCTTGGATTGCATGTCATTACCTTTCGGGTCGGGTTATCTCCCGACGATAAGATGGCTCGCCTTCTCGGTGAGATGAATCCACCAAGAGCAAATTGGGGATTGGAAAGTTATACCATCCCACTCAAGACACTCGGGAAGCAGCCCTTATCCTGGCAGGAGCCGGGAATAATACGGACTGGAGCCAACGTGACCTCGCCCAGAACCGAATTGGTTTGAGCAGGTCAACACATGCATCAGACACCTCGGGCATAAGAAATTCAAGTCTCCCTGCCCCGACATCACCTAATTGTTGCAGGAGAATCCCCCCTGAGGCGTGGGATCAGGGCCGTATTCCGGAAATGGAGATTCTGGCGGACTGTCAGAAAGAAACAAATAGCCCAGGATTCTGATGGGGTCAGCAAGATCCAATGAGCAATCGTCATTGACGTCTAGGGCCTCTAGGCAATCTGTCGACTCCTGCAAAAACAAGATCTCCATAGAAAGCAGGGCATCCGCTAACGCGATCGAACCATCCCGATCAACGTCTCCGCGGACAAACTCAATTTGCGTGGCGACGAAAGGATTCGTACCTGCGAACACTTCTGCTTGGTTTGTAATTCCGTCTTCGTCGAAATCCAATGTTGGCGCAACGACTGTCGCCAATTGGATTCCAGAGAGATCGCCTTTACCCGTTGGGTAAGAGGTGGAGTGTGAGCTCAACAACTCACCCGTCCCTGCGATCCGACTGATGGTCGCGCCCAAACGTGAAAGAACAGAAACTGAACCGTCAACATGAGCAGCGACGCCTAGAGGACGCGCGGGAACGTCGATGATCATATCGATACCGAGATCAGAAACGACGACAACCTGGTGGCTTACTTGACAGGTAAACCAGCCTCGGCCTGAAGTATCGGTGGTCACGCCTATCGGGAAGATTCCTGCAACATCCGACCATACCGAGTTGCCTGCAGAATCGAGACGACGCAAACCCTGCTTTTCTGCAACCCAAACACCAAAGTCATGTGTTGCAGAAATGCCAGTCGGAAAGAAACCCACAGGTATCGTCTGTAGGATTTCACCCGTCGTCGAAAGTATTTGTACTTCATTAGAATATGAACAGGTCACCCAAACTCGACCTAAGCCGTCAACAGTGATGCCATGCGGAACACCGGAAACGAGGTAACTCGAAACTTCAAAACTGCTAGGAGCAATGCGGATAACGTCGTTCATTCCTGGTCGAGTTGCCCACACAGCACCTGTCGCATCGACAGCCATCGCTGCAAGACCTGTTTCAGTGGGAACAGAAAACGAGACGTCTCCTGAAGCTGAGATTCGTTGCAAAGAAGTATTTTCGCTGAGATAAATCCATGCTCCGCCATCGGAGGTACGACTGATCAACTCAATAGAGTTGTCGAGGTCGTCTAAAACAACGCTCGTATCACCATCGATAGACAACAAAGCGAGGTCGCTACCAAACCAGACAGATTGCGCCTGAACAGGTTGAACGACGAAAAGAAGGAACAACAAAGATGTCAAGATTTTCATGGCGAGAATTCTCCGTTCAAGAGTCGTAAAAAGGATGCCTTCTGGAGGGGTCAAAAATCAAGCCCCTGTTCACAATCCAGATCATCGCCACCCAGATCACCTCCGCCTAGAGGATAGGGATATGCTGGGGAATCCCCCATAGAAAACAAAAACTCGAGCAAAGATATCGCATCTGAAAGGTCGAGAGATTCGTCATCATTATAATCAGCGGCATCTTGGCAAGCTAAATCACCGCCCAAAAACAGATACCCCAGAGACATTATCGGATCACTAATGTCGATCATTTGATCGTTGTTGACGTCTCCTCGGATAAAACCACCCGGACCAACAAAAACGCTCAGCTGCTCAAGAGCCTGCTCAGCGACGAACAAACGGCCATCACGTAAATGCATGTCCACGGGAAGCTGCAAACCGGAGGCAAAGGTCTCAATGTCGCCTGTCGCCAGATCAATCTGATGCAGAACTCCATCGATAAAGTCTGCCACCACAAGAGTGTTGTCGTTTAACGGCAGTACCCGACTTTGTAAATAGTCTGTTCCGGGAAGCGTCCAGTTACCGAGTAAGGTCTGGCTCTCCAAATCGATATGGAACACTTCATTACTTCCACCGATGACGGTTAAAGCCGCCGTGCCGTCCCCAAGAGAGGTGATATCGGAAGGCATTGGGAAATCGGAAGTATCTACAGATATCGGCAACTCAGCAGTCACCATACTTGTGACGGGATCGATCCAGCGCAACACAGGAGCGGCAGAGAAGTCATTATCTGGATATCCGACGGGAATCACGAGTTGATTATTGTGCCAAGAAAAACGAGTGATGGCTCCAGGTACATTTAAACGACCCACTATCGACTGTGACACAGGATCAAAAACGATAACATTTTCATCAGAACCGTCGAAATTTCCGCCATTGGATCCCACATAGATTTCACCCGTTGGACTTTCCACAATCCCCGAAAGAAATGATACGTCCGCTCCGGAAGAATCTGTCATAGGGAAACTCGTGACGTTCGAAGTGTCTAAGTTGATGGAGTACAGCGAATTATCATTGGAACACGTGACGAAAAGTTGCTGACCCACGATCACCATTTCAGTAGGGAAGAACCCTACCTGGAAAACGCGGACCTTTTCTAAAGTGTGCAGATTAATTTCTTGGATCAGATTATTCGCATAATCTTCGACAGCCTCACCAAAGGGTGTCACGTCCCCGGAAAGGCTGACATATCCCAACTCCTCACCTGGAGCGCTGACAATCCTGTACGGATGCGCATCGACCAAACTTTCAGGGATCGACAGAGAAATCGTCGCGTTTGTATTCTGAGCGAATAACGAAGCATCTAAGCCCGGCAGCAATGCCAACATGACTATGAAAAGAATCGGGAAGGGCCGATATGTCAGAACGTCGGAGATGGATGGATCATGAAAATGGAAGAATGAAAATCGCATAGCAAAACCCTTTGCCCTGCTCGGGGCGTGAAAAGGACCATCATCTTCAAGGAGGTCTTCTGACTTCCGGATCAACCTCTCCTCTGCGCCTTCCCTCGATCTCTCGATCAAAGTGGCTACTGACTATCAGGAATACGACCTAATGTCAGAATGCAGGGATTGTCCCCGGTTACAGCGGCGGCACCGCGGTGGATTTTCACCACACTTCCGACCCGGAACTCCCGGGTCAATCCTTGAAAAAAGGAAGTTTATGGCATCATTATGGGGAGTCAAGATCATGGGTTGTAATTCTCTCTTCGCAGTTGAAACTCATACATATGTCCAAGAAAAGAACTGGAAAAACTTCAGCAGCATTAACGATGGCCACTTTGGCAAAAAAACTCGATCGCGAGTTTCCAAGTGTCGCTGTGATCGTCGGTAAAGAAGATCTGTTAATACGAGAAGCCCGTAATCTGATATTTGAGAAACTTTCTGGAGGAGCACCAGACAAAGATCAAATCCACGAAATCGGTGCCCAGGTCAAACCTGACGAGGATAAGCTCCGCGATATCTTCGACGAACTCAGAACACCCAGTCTCTTCGGAGGAACTCCCGTCGTGGTCATCGACGATGCCGATCGTTGGTTCAAACTGGATCCAGAGGCATGGGGCAGGATTCTTGCTGAATCATTAGGGAACAGTTTATTAATATTGCGTGCAAAATCCCTCGACGGTCGCTCAAAGATCGCAAAGCTACTCAAGACAACAGGATGGTGGATTAGCGCCGACAGGCCGTTTCACAGACCTCCACCCTGGAAACCTGACGCTTCACCGTGGGATCACGACATGAATCACTGGGTTGTTCACAGGTTCCGTCAGAAGGGCCTACAAATCGCACCTGAGACAGCTCAGATCTTGATCGACAGACTCGGTCCGGTCATGGCTCCTCTCGCGAGTACCGTAGAGAAGATTTCACTCTTATCCGATGCGAACAAGACTCAAATCGTTGACGAGGAAATCGTACTCGAACAAACACCGTCGGGCGGCGACGGAAGTGCCTTTGACTTGGTAGATCGTTGGTTTGAAAATGATCGATCTGGTGCTCTTGAGTTGCTAGCAAATATGCTGGAAACGGGCTGGCTAGACGAGAAGGACCAAAGAGTCAAAAACCCACAGGGACTGATGCTTCAATGCTCTGCGATGGCCCTAAAACGAGCCCGTGAATTGCGCGCAGTACACGCCATTGTTGAAAAAGGTGGAAAAGAGGCTGAGATTCTTGCAGAAACGGGAATCGCGAGGCCTTTTCTCCCACGGATCAGGAAGCAATTCAGGCATTGCAATAAAGCCCGAATTGAAAAAATCATTGCGTCTCTTATTGAAATGGACTGGCAAATGAAAAGTGGAGCGGGCCCCACCCCTCAGGAACTCCTCGAGCGAGCCATACTCACGGCTTAATTATTCGGGAAGCAATCGAACACTTCTTGATCGAGCAATGATCTGCTCAAAGTTCTCTTCGGCCTGCTGACCACGAGAGATCCATCGAATACTCAATCGAATGACCACTTCATCCACAAAGTCCGGCTTCGGAATCGTCGAAAAAGCGATTTCGCTCTTCACTCCTGGCCATGATTTCAATACTGACGGGATCAAATCACTCGTTTGTATATCTTCGATGTTCGCACCGTCTCTCAAAGCGCCTTCAATCGCAGCGAAAACTGACTCTGAGATTTCGATCGCTTTCAAACGGTCGATAGCACGACTGTGAGCAGCAGTCCCTGCTGTAAACAATGAAATAGCTGCCCCCACACCCACCGCCAATATTCCTAAAGCAACGATGACTTCAAGAAGTGAAAATCCAGAATCGGATCTTTGGACAATAGGATCATGAGAATGTTCAAGAGAGACCATTATCTTGGCCCCCTTGCGTCACGGTAACCCGGGATACGAATCGTTCGGCGAAACTCAGTTCCACTCACGGCGCGAGTTCCTCGTAAATGCTCAGCAGCTTGTGTCCCCCGGACACCACGTTGACAATCCACAAAACTGTTGCCCTTTATCTCGCCCACAAGAATCCACTCCGAATCCAGACGGATATGAAGCTGACCATTTGTGGAGTATTCATTCACACTATCGAGAATCAAAACATCGTCGTCGTCACCAATATCAGTAGTGAGTCTGGCCAATGCCCGTGATCTTGAAGGATTCAGGACGAGCAATATTTCTGCAGTATCCGGGAAGACGTCATCTTCATGACGATCGCGGCTTCTCGCATCCCAAGCGATTCCTGAGTCCGCGGAGGGCTCAAGGATGCCTCGCGTGGAATCCCAATACGGCAGCGCCTGCTGCGACTTACCGTCACTCCAACGTCGACGATCTCCACCCCAAAATGACCAAGCGAGATACAACACTCCGTCGGCTACGGGTCGAGAACGCATCGGGATACCATCGACATCAGGGAGAAGGTTTGCCACGTCAAATAGAGTGGACTCTCCCCCTATGGGTGACTTCATTCCTCTCCAAAGAACTTCGGACCCTGATTCCGGTCCCATGAGATACGCGACTTCAGCGAGCCCACCCGGAGCTCTCAGTATCCCTAGTATGGCTTCTTGGGAATCATTGCGGTAATCCACCTCTGCGAGTCCGCCGGTGTAAGACCCTGCTATTCTGGTCACAGGATTTCGAGTCTCGTCAGACAGGGTCCTCACTAAACGAAGTCGAGGCCGATTAAAACCATCGGTATCGCAGAGCAATAAGACGTCAACGAGGCCGTTGTCTGGACCAGGATCTGATTGCGTAAAGGAAGAACGAAGATCTTCCCCTATCAAATCCATGATAGCTCCAGCGCGTTCGTATGCCTCTCGACGCGATTCTCCAATTTGCCAAGTCGACATTCCATCACGAAGGAACATCACCAAGCTGGATCCCAGCATCATGAAAATGCCCAGAGCGACGAGAATTTCAATGAGAGTTAATCCAGCTTCACTTTTTTTCATTAGAAAGGGATCTCCTCGTGATGGAGTACTCGCCACTCTTTTCGATGCTCGATGGAGAACTGGCGTAGAACAGGAAGGTGCTTGTATTCGTCATTCCAACCACCACCAGGAAGAGGTCCGTAAGCCCCTTCCCTATGCCGGAATAATATTCGTAACTCCATCGCATCGGAAAGTATATCGAGAAGATTATCTCCTTCGGGATCGTCGAACAGGTAAAGTCCACCGGGTTCGTTCGTAGGCTCTGAGTCCCAAGAGGGAACACCTTCAAAACGAGCCAGAACACGAACAGTTCCAGCGGTTCTGCGACTTCTACTCTCTTCAACAGCCCAAGAAATTCGATCCCAAACTGTTCCAGGCATTGTCCATGCCCGTTCCAAATATTGAAGATCTTTCGATTCAACTCTGGGTTGGTAGTGGTCATGATGCCTTGCCATAAATTCGACAACAGGAGTGTCTTTCACGAAGTCGCGAACTTGAGTCCCGAATCTTCCTCTGAAAATCCCACGCCCACTTCTATCGTCACGGTAGAGTCGGAATGACCCCCCTACTTTTCCTGCAATGGCAATGATTTCATCCGGAGTAGCCGGATTCGCATCATCGACAATGAAGTAGCCTTCTCTATTTGGAAAGTTCCGAAGATCTTCCAGCATGGGGATTTCTGATTCAGTATTTCCACCCGCCAAACGTCCAACAGGGATCGCAGGAATAGGCAACAAGGAATTGGCTCCTAGGCTGTTACCTCCCCTCGCTGTATTCAACATTCCACGTGTCAAAACATCGACGTCTCGTGTTGGTAAAAGCCGCATGCGAATTGTATTGGTGACGACGACAGTCTCCTGATTACGAAGATAACTCCACTGGTATACATATCCGTTCACAGGTGTTCCAAGTTGTCCCCGAAGGACGTTACTCAGCTGATTACCATTAGCACTGCTATAGTAAATAATTTCCCTTGAAGTCCCGGACAAGATCTCAAGGAAACCTCCATTTGGGGGCAATCCCGTCGTGGTATTCACTTGAATGGTACGGACGACTTCACTTCTCAAATCTCGAAGAGGGTCGAAAGGAATGACGACTCCGGCATCCAAAGCCTCTTCGTCAAGAAAAGGATCTCGACCCAAGTTCTGTTGCAATAGAACTTCTACTGGGGGTTCGACCTCCCCCGAATCGAAGAGGTAATGCATCGCTTCGCCATCCACCATCAGGAGACCTTCTCTAAGGCCCATTCCGAAACTTCGTGGATCAGAAGGGCTGAAGCTTCGACTGATTCCACCCCCTTGCCCAAAATTCGTAATCAAACGTGAACGACCGACGATTCTGAAACGATCGATGGCTCCGTTGGAACTCTCAGAGTCCCCTTCTCTGTAAAATGTTCGTAAAACCTCAGAGCGGGTTCCCGAAGGAAGGTTGGGAGAAGATTCGACCTCGACGGACTGCAAACCCGTGGAGCCGATGGGGAAGATATGACTCTCCACATCGGTGCTATCCAGTCTAGAAAAGCGAACTTCATCAATGGTTCCGACGCCGGGCAACTCGGCTCCGGCGATGGGTGAACCACCAAATTGAATCGTCCCCGATGACGTGATCGGAAGACCGCCCGTCGGGAATTTTCCGATTCGAGGATCCTGATTGGGGAGATAAGTTCCTTCAGGTGGAGTTAAAAAACTCAGATAGACCCCAGAATCGGTCTCCTTCACCTTATGGACTCGCATTTTGAGTGACTCCACTTGGCGGTTGATAGGATTTCCGGCCCCGTCACCCAGCACGACTGCGTCATACGGCGCGACCTGCGCACCCACGCCACGTACCACTTGAATTATTTCTGTTCCAGCCTGAACAAACTGAATCGAATCGAGATCGGGTCTCAGCCTGTTGCGCCGAAAAGCATCTCCGATACTGACATATCGATTTCCGGTGTAGCCTCGAAAGACTTCATGGGCATCTGGATCAACGATAAAGAATCGGCCCTCAGCGATACGATCGTAGAGAATCCATTCGGAATCGCCAAGATGCCCCGCTAAACCATTGACGACATTGGTCCCGGGTAAGACTTCACTCCCCCTCGGACGGGTCAATTGAATCGTGCCTGAAGGCGCATAGGTCGCATCGAGACCACCTTCAGCCGCTTCTATAGAAACGGCTCTCACTGTAAGACGTACGTCCCCAGGAGTACCAGTGATTCCATCTATGGCATCGGTGTTGAGTAATCCCCGCCCCATGGCAGTGAATCGATACAATCCAGCCACCGGCCCCGGAGTGATCGAAGAATATTTGGCAAATTCACTCTGGGTGTGAACCATGACCCCTTCAGCATTCCGTTCTATTTTACGAATATGAATGTAACCCTGCGGTGGGAAGCCTAATTCAAAGGGATGAGAAGCCTGAGTCTGAACCAATAAACTGTTCGACGTTTGCCCAAAGGGTTCCAACTCCAAAGTACTGGTCAATCCAGGAATCACAAAAGCAGCGGTCGTATCGGCGATAGCATAACTGGACGGACCCAACGTCACCGCGCCTGCAGGTGTGATGCTTTCAATTCTACGCGTCGGTTGTAAGTCAAACGCAAGACTCGCTCCTCCAGGACCCAAAATGATGCGTTGTGAAGAATCTTCCAATCCAAGATTGGGGTCGGAGTTCGCCAAAGGTAATGAATATCCCAATAAACGAACAGGAGTCCCCGCTGGATGATTTTGGCGAATCGTGCCTCGTCTCCCACGAGTACTCTGCAATGTTTCGTCAAAGCCGACAGGAAGGAAAATTACTGACCCGCCATCTGCTTTTGAGTAATCCACGGCTTCCGATCCGATCAACAACGTGCCTGTGTTGGGAAGACGATCAACAATATCCTCGTCTTCGAGGTACGCACCTATATCTGATGTCCTGACAGGAGCTGCCAATCGCGTTAACCAAGAATGCTTACCTACAGGTTTCCGATCAATCAACAATACCAAATCGCCAGGACGCGTGGATCGCCAACCTGCTGAAATGTGATACCAAGTATCGTCAGCAAAAGAGTTCGGAGTTACGGCATAACGGATTTCGGCAGCAGGAGCAAAACTCGAGTCCCATGCCAGCGCTGATCCCGTTTCATCGAAAACTTGTAAAACCAATTCTTGAGTATCTTTATCAAAGAAGAGTCGAATTCGATCTCGCCATGGTTCTCCTTGAGCTCCAGGCATATCAAAAATAATCCGATTTTGCCCTCTAGATCCCCAGCGGGGTCGATACCAAAACTCTACGAGAGCAGGAACGGTTGAAAGAGCGTCTGTCACCCCTGATTCAATCTCAAATTCTCCACCCGGCGAAGGATTTGGAATAGCCACTTGTGACTCTATAAAGGTGCCTCGCGACCAAGAGCCATCTTCCAATTCGCGTCCCTCAATAGTGTTCGGGAAGCTTTCCACTTCAAAAAGTCCAACCTGACCAAATCCCCAATTATTACTGATCTCTGGCACCGTCAGGGTGAGCCCCCTTAATGTTCCTTCGTCCATAGAGGGAGCGGCGAACAACCGTCCATTCATGGGAACGGGCCCAGTGACCATCAGATTCGCAGCACGACCCGGGACAAAAGAGGCTGTAGATCCCGTAAAGAATCGACCGCCAGAATTTCGAGTTAAATATTGGGAAGCCCAATCGAACTGAGTTTCCAAGCGTAAAAACAAAGACTCGGGTGGAGCGACTTCTATCACTTCACGAAAACGAACCGTTGCCTCAGGAAAACCGGAAGGACTACGGGTGACACCTGTAGACTCGATCGTATAAATCTCATTGGTACTGTAGCAAAACCATGTCGTGGATACGGAGAGCCTCGGATTATTAGGATTCAATGCATTAATCAATATCGCAGAAGAATCTTGTCCGTCTAAATCCCCTGACAATTGTGCCGCTTCTACGATGGTTCGTAATTCCTCAAAACCTTCGATCGGCATTTCAGCCATCAAACGTTCTGTCAATTTCCGGGCTTCTTCAACGGTTACAGAGTTAAAGTTTCGACCAAATCTAGTCGTACTGATCCCCGTCAAGACAGCCTGAATCACTCGAGCTGGAGCGGTATTAATATTCACAGGATGGCGTAAAGCAGCACTGACCATCGCTTCCCGTTCCGCCCATTCATATCGCAGCGGTTCCTTAAGGATCACTCCGCCTTGAAAAATGCTACCTCGACCACCTCCCCGAAAACCGCCACGAGGTGTCGGGAATGCGCCAGCAGCCAAACCGTATTCAAATTTATTGGGGTCAGAGTTACTACGGATGCGAACCACAGTGCCTGGATTGAAGAAATCATAACGAGGCAATCGCATTTGAGGAACGCCTAAAAGAGCGCTGTTGGAGATCTCTCCTTCGACCATCTGCTCTTGCGACCAATCTCTCGGCAATGTTGAGTTGGTCGTGATGTACTCTCTAATTTTTTCGAACTCACCCGCAGATATCGTTTCCATATCAGGGAGGTCATAGATTTCTTGATATGCTGCAACAGCACCCGGGAAATATTTTTTACTCTGACTTTGAACGCGCTTAATTTGAGGAGCAATAAAGGTCTGGTAAACACCTTTAAAAGCGTTGCCACGAGCCTTGTCGACTCCACCAAATTGCTCGACCAAATCCGAGGCTTCAATAACACCGGCTTTTCCTCTGACCGACTCAACAAGGTCAATCACCTCTCTTGGGATTCCTACATCGAGAAACTTTTTACGAGCGTCTCGATATTCTTGTTCGTCAACCTCTTCCGGTTCTCGAGCAAGAATCGATGGATCTAATCCAGCTCGAACTAGCATCTCAGGGGTCAAACCCCAATCGGCCATATTCGACATACTCAATCCAACGATGGCCAAAGTTTGAAGGAAATACGGCACCACTGACCAATCGGATATCTGTCGAATGCCTAGCGGTGTTCTGAAGCTAGCGATCTCTCCATCAGAAAGATTCGCAAGTCGATGCAAAAACGTTTTATAACCACGAATGTCGAAAACGGGCCAGCCTTTTTGATGCTCCCAAGTACCAGACATGTATTGACCACGAAAAACTCCGGTCAATCCTTGTGCAGTTTTACCAGTATAGGAAACAGCCTCGGTCGTAAAAAAGAGTGGGTTAAGAATAACGACAACTCCATCAATAGAGTCAGGATCGTCGTCGGCAGGAAACATACTCGTATCATCAAGAGGAAGAATTTCTAATTCCTGATCAAATGCGATGTTCTCCGATAGATGGCTTCCAGCCAGAAGGTTTCCCACCAAATTCGGCATGGCGGTATTGATATTCACCTTGCCTTGTTCGTCAATAACACGGGCGTCCAATATACGGTCTCCGGCACCTCTCATTGTGAGAGCGGAGGATATCGTATTATCTAATGATTCTGTTTCTGCCTGATCAGGAAATGAAACCTGAAGTTCATCGAGATCGTCGACAAGATCCCCAGCGTTTGCCCCTGGCTCCCAAAAATCACGTTCACGACTATGATGAGTATCGAATAAATGACTCACAGCATGATCGCGTGCACTTCTTGCGGCCAATCTTGCCTTGTGAGTTGCAAGAGATTTAGCAGATCCGGCTTCCTGCAATCTCATTGAAACAAGAAAGGGCGTACCGATGGCAGTCAAGGCTGCCAATACGAGTACAACCATCAACAATGCCATTCCGGATTCGGGCTTAGTTTGATAGCACTCTTTAACCACGGATAGCTCCCGTCAAATCAATCACAACATTGTGCAATCTCAATACAGTGTGCTCATCGACCTCACCTATACCAAAATGCTGCCCAGGAGAGAGCGGTAACAGATAAACATCTTCCACCTCTTCCCCGTCTTCTGAAGTGGATTGCCAATCTTCGAGATAACTCATCAAGTCACCGATAGGACTACCGAAGGCTTCCTCCACTTTTCCTTGCTGATCCTCACGTTCTTTCTTCTTTCGGGACATCTGATCCCGGAAAGACTCTTTAGAAACAGAGGTGCCATCCACCAACTCTAAATCCGCAACGTCGCCCACTTCTGCTACGTGAATCACAACGGGTAAATCATGTTCAATCTGATTGAGAGATCCATTCCCATTGATGTAAATCAGTTGAGGCGAACCTAGCAATTCGACATCGAGCGGCATTTCTACAATTTCAGGATCCGTCGCTGATCGTAATACGATCTGATCCAGCCCGCCTAAAAAGAATCGAGCCGGATGACTGATGTACAAATCACTATCGACTGGAGGAACAGAGCTTGGCAAAGGTGGCCAATCTTCCTCAACGATCCATTCAAAATTTTCGGGGTACCATTCATGCTCAACTCCATCGACCTCTATCACGATGGAGACTCCGTCGAAAGTGGCCCGTATATGTGTCCAACGATCGGGAATAACCCTCTGAGATTCGGTTTGAGCGCGAAAGAATTCCTCATCCATCGCCCCTTTGGGATCCCCGATTTCGAGGTAGACGGAACCGTCAGCGAGTAAGCCCACTTCAAAAGCTCCCGGAGAACTCATGATCGCAAGTCGCATTTCTCTTCGAGGATCACTAAAACCACCCGTGGGCTCGATTCCGTCCTCAGGTTGCCATTCCGGTTGCCAAAACTGCACCCAGGCTTCTACCGAAAACCCGCGATCGACGCGATATCTAGGAAGCCAATCGGACTGCAATGCTGCACCATCATTGATGAAAAAAATCCCACTCCCGACTGAACCAGAATCCGTTTCAACATGTCCCGTAACACGCGCTTTTTGTCGAAATGCACCTTCAACTTCAAAACCAGAAGGGAGCTCTTGTGTTTGGGGCTGAGATGCTAAATCTTCGAAATCCCATGCAGCTACGGTATCAAATCCAAATGCTGTCACTTTTCGTGCGTCCGGATCGACGAGGACACGACTGGGCATCCCTGTGGAAATGGACCAATTTCTTGCGGCTCTCACTGCACTAGAAACACGACTCGCGGAGACTTCAAGAGTTTGGCCTTCTCCAAATGATCGGAATACAGAAACCGACATTCCCAATACAAGCATGAGGATAGACATCACGATGAGAAGCTCGATTAATGTCACACCAATTGAGGATTGAGGTCTGTTCACTACCATTGGGAAACGTCGTCCCCTTTTCCATTTTCGTGAATGCCATCCGGGCCGGCAGACCAAATCTGAAACCGAATAGGCTCATGGAATGTAGCTGTTTTAGTAGATGTGCCAGAAATAACCATCACAGGAACACCTTCCTGACTGACAGAAAACTCACGTCCATAATCACGATTATGAATGTAAACGTACGGGTTCCCCCAAGGGTCCAAATATTCACGCAGTTGGTTGTCACCGAAGACCCAACTCATTTGCTCTACCATGTCATTGGCGAGGATGTCTGAATCGAGATTATCCAGATACTCTTCCTTAAATTCAAAATAAGATCGACCCCGAGCTCGGCTAGCGAGATGAGCAACCATGCTCTCATTCCCGCTGTCCAATCGGTTTCCTGTAACTTCGTATTCGTCCTCCATCGAGGACGGAGGATAATCACCGTAATCCAACTGGAAGGACTCTACGCCCAGCGTCAAACGTTGAATTTCTGACTCTGCAGCAGAAATTCCACCCTTACGAATTGAAAACCCCATCATCTGGCTTCCCATTCCAGCGAGAACACCAATGATGGCGATAACGACAAGAAGTTCGACAAGAGTGAATCCCGATTGTTTATTTCTCATTTAAAACTCCCTGTCTTGAACTTCTTTCGCTCGTTTACGGAAGACCTCAAACATTTCCACCTGTAGGTTCCACGCTTCATCTAACGGCGCTTGTCCCGAGACTCCTGCTTGAACTCCACGCTTACGAGAAACTCGGTAGGGAACATCCTTGGCGATCCTGATACCGTCAAACCATATTTCAGCTTCACCTTTTCCTCCACTATCGCGAGAGGAAAAAGCGATCTCAAGTGAATGACCTTCTGGCGAGACATCCCAACGAGTCGGGATTAAATCGTATTCCTCAGCCAAATCCTCAGAGTCTGTACGGACAACCATCGGTTCGTCATTTCCGAGCAGAGCAAATCCCAATACTCCATCGGGGTCTCTGAAGAAGACGACGCCACCTCCCGATTGATCCTCAATTCTCAGAGCAACTCGTGTGCCTTCTCCTGCTTTAAGAAGAGTTAACGAAGATCGGATGGCAGATAGTCGAGGAGTGAGAATTTCTCTTTTAATAGTCGTCAGTCGATCGGGCTGGAATCTTTGAATGCCTTCAAAAGAAACCATACCGTTGACAAGGCTGACATTGATTCCAAAAGACTCTTCTTCTGACCAGTTATTGCGGAGTGCACTTCCAGATTCTCTAACAAAATCATCTGACCAATACTCTTCCCCAAGAACTCTCTCGACTTGCCTTAATGCCGACATTGCCCACCTCAAAGTGGGAGGCATCACTAAAGCGGAAGATTCTTTTTCCTCGCTGGAGAATAATGCAATACATGTCGATAACGAATCACGAGCTCCAACATAGTCTTTTGCTGAAAAAAGGAATCGGGCATAGGCGTTCCAAGCATCGGGGTTGAACTTGTCTAACTCAGTTACCCCACTCAATAGCGATCGAGCTCGATCAATATTGCCACCGGGACCCGACTGAGCCATCGCCAAACGAATTTTCAATTCTGGGGTATCAAGGCCACTGGCATTGGCGTATTCCAACCAACGACGAGCATTCGCATTCTCGCCTCTTTGAAGGAATTCATCCCCCAGTAGTAAGCAGCACTCCGCGAAGGCCGCAGAACTCAATATATCGGATTGCATCAGATCCTGAATAGCAGGGACGGGATCCCAATCTGGATCCACTCTTCGCTTGGCAGAAAATGCCAATAACTTTGCCTGCCAACCAGCATCCGGTTGAAGCCGAGCTTCCTCGTACAAATTTAAAGCTGCAACAATGTCTCCCTGACTCTCGAGAACATAGGCTTCCACCAATCTCCAGTCGACAGGGGATGTGTCAGAGTCTGCAACAGATGAGAGTAATCCAAGTGCTTTTGTAAAATCGCCTTTTCTGGCGAAAGAGAGCGCATATGTCGTCGCTGCTTTTGCATCGACCTCACCCTGGGCAAAAGCCTTCGAGAAATCCGCTTCAGCTCCCTTTAGATCGTCATTCAATAATCGAACTGACCCTCGATAGAGATAAGCTTTTCCGTCCGCATCACCAAGGACGAGCAAATCTTCCATAAGATTCTCGAGTTTATCCGCTGATCCCGCGATTCCTGCGGCTTCGTCTTCAGCAGCCCAACGAATTTCTCGAAGAAGAACCTCAGAGTCGGATCCACCACCATCTTCACGCAGTTGAAGAGCCATAGATCTTGAATCTGTTTGTCTCCCTAATGCGTCATAAAGAACAACAAGTCGACGCATTGCGGAAATAGTATTCGGCAAATCTCGATCACCTGAAGCGATCGCTTCGAGAATCAAGACAGCAGCCTGAATATCTCCAACTCTGATCAAAGATCGAATCGCATTGTCACGAATATCCAAACCATCGATTTGAACGCCCGCTCGAATTCCGCGAAGCAATATCTCACACTCTTCTCTCAAATTAACTTCACGGGAATCGGAATTCACCGTCAAAAACTCACGAGAAATGTAGAGTGGAACGAGGCGCTCAAAAGCGTCCGTTTTCGCAGCATTCAGATAAACCGCTGCTTGAAGATGCGTGATGGCTGAATCACGGAGATTTATCCCAGATTCCAAGCACCAATCAGCAAGATTCACCTGACTTTCATAATCCGTGGCGTCGAGTGATCGCAATCTCTTCTTATAGACCACCTCTGGAGGATTCTTGTAAAAGATTCGAACAATATCAGCTCGCTGAATTTTTGTGCTTCCTCCAGAAGTTTCAAATTTAACGAAGTCATTAGTTTCAAGAATGATTTCCCCAACAAATCTGTTTCCATTGCTTAATTCGATAATATCGTCTGGTCGAACTTCCAAATCGTTGGAATCGTTCTGCGAATAAAGCGGCATAGAAACGGTCATCATGCTGACCCAGCAGATCAACAACAAAAATCTACTGAAACTCATATTCAATTTCGATATCAACATCTGATTACTCCTCCGACTCAATAGCGTTTGGCATTTGCGCCTCTGACACCAGCCAGGCATTCGCCTCGCCTGAGAACAACGGAGGTAAAGGAACACGACGTCGAAGATCACCGAGCGGAGGAGTACCGAGCGTCCCGGCGGGCGAACTCTTCCAATCACTGATCGCTTGAAATGGGTTCCTTATCGTCAAACCGGCATCGGGTTCATACCATTCAATACGTACAGAGCCTCCCACAGCCCCACCGGAACTGGAACCCGGCTGCGCCAAATCGACATTTGCCACGGGGTCAGAAAGAATCAACGTTTGGGCAAGCCCAAGAATACTCAGGAGCAAAAAGGCGATCCCTATGAAGAAAAATCCTTTTTCGATATTCCAACGCATATCAACCCCTCCGTTTCCGAATGGAACCACGACGACTCCCCGATTCTTCTTCTCGGGGATCTTCGACGTCCAAGCCGACAACTCGAACTACGACCTCAAGTAGACCAGGATTCACGCTCCCAGCTTTCATTCGATCAGGTTCTATCGACAGGAATGTATTGTCCGATTGGAATCGTGCGAACAACTCAGAGATTTGAGCCGGTGAACAAGATATACTGAAAACGATGGGGTAGCGTGCTACGACTTTTTCCGGATCAGAAAAGGTCTCTTGCTCACGGTTACCGGGTGCAATGTCATCGACACTCGTCACCTTCACCTGCAATAAAACATTTAAAAACCGATCGAGAACCTCTAGTAGCAAATACCTGTCTCGCCACTGATTAATAGTCAAACTCGACTTCTCATCAAAATTAGGCACTTTCGATGGAGTCATGACTCCGAGCCTATTCGCTTTCTCCCTGAAGTCATTCCATACAAGATCTTTTGATCTCTTAAACTCGGTCGCAATCGCGTCTTCGTCTTTAGGAAAAGGATGAAGCGGCTGAGCAGAAATGGATAACTTACTCACCAAATCCGCACTTCGATCTTCAAGCGCGGTTCGTGATTTCCTTTCGACATCGAATAAGCCGTCGAGGTCCTGCAATTTCTGAGAAAGGACTAACGAATTCTCTTCGTGCCTCTGAAGCGAAACTTCATGATCACTTCTTATGCCCTTGGCAACATTTGAAAGAATCAGGAAAATCACAAGTGTGATCAAAGCCTGTATCAATGTTGGTTTATTGTTATGCCAAATTTCTTGTAACATCAGTTCCTCTCGAACGGAGAACGGGGCCTGCTGCTGCGACTTCTGCTTCTGGTGTTCTTATCTGGCAGAGATTCGTCAGGAGAGACCACGATCTGGAATGGGTAAGATCCATTCTTTATATCTTGGAGATCTGCCTTGACGCGTTGAACACCCTGAAGCGATTCCAACACATTCCTCAACTCATCGATGGCGTCAACGCCACGTCGTCCCGAATCGTCAGACCGACCTTCTAATTGAAGTTCAATACCTAGTGAGTCTTCGCCTGATTGGCGGCGTAAAACCACCAAATCAACAGACACCTCTTGTGGAAGCTGTTCTCTCAAACCATCCAGGATTCGGGCATAGAAACGACCTGTCTCAACCTCTTCAAGAAGTCGAACTTCTCTTTTACGCAAGACGTCGTTTTCTTTACGAGCTTGATCCTCTGCGACATTCCATCCTGCAATCTTCCCTTGCCAACTGCTGATCACCGAGCCAGCAGATTCAGCTCGTCCACCCGCAATAGAAGAATCGAGAAATTGAGCGCCTAATGTGATCAAGAAACAAACCATGGCACCGTAGAGGAATATTGTTTTCTCGCGGAAAGTTTTCTTTTTGCGTTCTTCCTCCGGAAGTAGATCAACAAAGCGTTCTTCCTTATCGAGGACGGAAGCACCCACTCCGGCAATCAAACTCCAAGAACTATCAGGGGTACCGGCAATGGAAACAGACTCCACTTGCACCGATAGCGACCTTTCCAATTCGTCGCTCATGGAAGCGAGACTCGAACCGACTCCGCTCAAACGAAGTCGATGAGCCGAAACTTCTCCCATTTTCAGTTGAGCCTGACAGAAATTGACCGAAGAACCTAGCATCTGCGAAAGCTGTGAAAGCCAGCCTCTGTAGCATTGAGAAACAGTATCTTCATGGGATACTAAATCACCATCTGCGAAAGACTGCATCAGATCAGCAGCTTCTCGCTCTGAGACAGAACAACGATCTTGTACCGATTCAGAAAACTGAATAACCCCAAATCCCACACTCCTGGCGAACAATAATCGATCACCGGCGACGAGTAGGATTTGTGTTTCAGTCTCCCCGATATCTGCCAGCATGACCGTCTCTTCATCGCGAAGATGAGAAGAAATCATATGAGCGTGATAAACACCTATTGATCCCGGTACAGCATGACGAGCACGTCCACCCTTAGAACTGACTTCGTCGATCAAAGGCTGGATAATGCGATCCTTACCCATTCCCAACAAAAGCAAAGTGTCATCAGACGTACTTTCTGGTACCTGCAATTCAATATGCCCACCCGAAAGTTGTTCACCTGTTTTCTCCGCGACTTCCTCGAGCTCATATCGCAATATCAGCTCAAGACGCCAAGCGGGCACAGGAGGTACTCCGTGATAACGTAATGATGACGAATCGGAGTCCAGAGCCAAGACAACATTGTCTCGCCCAAATCCTTCCTCCAAGATGGCTTTGAGGAAGTCACCCAACTCGGGGTGATCATGACTCTCTCTGGATCGAACTATTTCCACGCTCGCATCAGACCCACTGACCTGAAGAGCTCTCCACCCTTTACCGGTTTTCTGTATGACAGTGGCCTGGCCCTTGTAACTCATCAAATCCCCTTCGCTTCAACGATCTTGATTCCCTGCACCGCTTCTATAGCGGCTTCAGTCCCGGGGAATTTATCAATCAAATGCTGGAAATAGAATCTTGCCAATTCACCACGTTTTTTGACGATGGCCTCATTCGCTAACTGCAAAAGCACGGTCATCCGACTCCGTGAGTTTTGTTCATTTTTTAAATTTTGCTGACCTTCGATTTCGGAAAGGATCTGGAGTGCGATAGTTTCAACGTCCAACCCAGCAAAACGAACAGAAGCGTCTCGACATATCTTTACAAGAAATTCTTGAGCCGGAGATCCGGGATATCGACGAATGTCTTCTTGAACGGAAGTCATCTGATCCCGAGCAGCTAACACTTCTGCTTCGATGCGTTCCTCGAATAATAAAAGTCTGTCATCGAGGTCATCGCGCCAGTTGAGGTTATTTCGAACATTCTTGATCAGGGAAAGTGCAGTTCCTTCTTTGCGATCATCAATCAGGCGACCGAGATCCAAGATTATGGAATTCAATCGCTCTTGCTCGCGGGCACTGCTTGCAGAAACCACCAAATCAGCAGCGTCACCCGCAGTCGCGATACCCAAATTGACAACAAACTCGATATCTCCGTCAGAGGATACCGTTGCGCGCCAGGGTAAGGATCTCGTCATTGAGAGAACAACCTGCTGAGCACCCTCACCAATGGAAAGTTCGTCTAGGATTTGTTCGTCTGTAAAAACAGAACTCAACGATTCACCGGACACGACAGGGAGACCACTAGAAATACCCTGGTAGGACAAACCCGCTCTTGCACGCGGCACAGAAAAGGCGATCAGCAGCGGTACTGGCTTTTGAACAATCCAAGAAACATCGATCGCCTGATTCAGCGGACGAACGAACTGCTGAACCACAGAAGATTCACCCAATTCAGACAGCTCAAATCCCACTCTATACGAACCGTCTTCGCCAACGACGTTTGGCTCTTTACGTAACGGAATGAGTTGCCCCCATGGATTCACACGCTGGGCCCCCAGAGCAAGACGCAAATCAGTAATAACCTCTAACCTGCCCCGTGAAACGATTCCGACGCCACGCTCATCCAGAGTCATCGTGACTTTCTGCTTTTCAGAGTCATTTTTCACCAGAACAAGTTTCTGCTGATCCATCTCCAGCAACTTTACAACCATTTGATCCACTTGAATCATTCCTTGGCGACCAGTCTCACCAAATCCAACGACGCAAATCCTGGCGCTACCGAATTTACTGTCTCCCGAGTAAGGAGCTTCCAGAGCAAAACGAGTCCAACCAGAGGAATTTTTGAGCGAGGAAAAATGTTCTTCACTCACTACGTCATTTTCTAGCCATTGGATACTGATGCCAAATCGCTCAAACCCTGCTGCCTTCACTGCAGCAGTGATCAACAAGCCGTTACCTGCTGGAACACTCAAGCCTTGCTTACGACTGAGACGAAAAACTCCTTCTTCGGATGTTTCGCCACTGCCTTCGAGCCAGCTTTCGCCCTGAATTGCGTTGGATCCTTTTTCGATGGTCAAATTTGCATTTGTAGATGCGACCCATAAGTCAGCGAGTTCCGGGCCACCCTCAAAAGCGCCTTCTCCAGACAACTTATCTCCCTTGACCGACATCGCATTGGGGTCGGTTGCGAGATTCCGCAGAAGATCAAAACTGGAGTAGAACAAAATCGCAAGAATACCTATGAAGACTTGCGTCTGCAGAGCGACTGAATCCCCGCCACCTGAATCGATCGCCGCGGATCTTCGAACGACGAGCTCTGACGAGTCTTCGACCTTAGAACTGCGGGAATTCTTTGTCCCCGATTGCCCCGAGGATACGCTCGGTAGCCCAGCCGTTTTTCTATCTTGGGAGAGGCCTTCTCGAATAATGAGAGAAGCAGACCCAATTTGGATGCGTGTTCCAGAAACAAGCCTGGCTTGCTTCACTTTTTCACCATCCACGAGAATTCCATTACTGGATTCCAGGTCCGCAAGGAACCATCGTCCAGTCTTAGAGATGACTGCAGCATGCCTGCCTGAAACACTGGAATCCTTAAGCACGATGTCGCAACCTTGGTTACGACCGATCACCATCTTGTCTTTCAGATGAATCGTGGACTCTTGGTCTCCCAATTTATAGTGAATGATCAAGTTCTCGGAAGAGCTCATTGCTCATCTCCATTTTCTTCCTCGCGCACGATGCGATATCGTTCGATTTTTTGGTCTAAAGTGGGACGCGAAACTCCCAGTAATCGGGCAGTCTGGCTTTTGTTCCAATTGTTCTGATCAAGAGTGGCAGAGATCACTTGTCCTTCGAGACTCTCCGTTGCCTCCGCCACCAATTCCCTTAACGTTCCCCGTAATGGTTCTCTCTGTTCTCCAGGCTTCTGGGACAAAACTGAGGTAGAAATTATCTCCGGTAATATGACATCTCCGGAAAGAGCCACCAGTCTATCCACCTCGTTCTCAAGTTGCCGTACATTCCCGGGCCAAGGGCTATGATAAAGGGCATATAGAGTTCTGGGATCGAGCATAGGACGATCTTTTCCCAGTCGAGAGCAGGACCTTTCGATGAAGAAATCTACCAATAAAGGGATGTCTTCTCTACGGTCTCGCAGAGGTGGCAATTTCACGGTTAACACATTCAGCCGGTAAAACAAATCCTCGCGGAATCCTGCAGACCTCACTTGTTCATCAATATTTTGGTTCGTCGCAGAAACAATACGAACATTCACCTTTACCACATCGCTCGAACCGACGGGACGAATCACACCATCTTCAAGAACACGGAGTAACTTCGCTTGAAGATCCTGACTCATGTCTCCGATTTCATCTAGGAAAAGAGTGCCCCCATCTGCCAACTCGAAGAGTCCCTTTTTATCCCGATGGGCTCCCGTAAAAGCACCTTTCGAATGGCCGAAGAATTCGCTTTCCAGAAGATTGGCAGGGATAGCAGCGCAATTTTGAGAAACAAAAGGAGCGCTAGATCGATCAGATCCTTGATGGACAGCCTGAGCGATCAATTCTTTACCCGTTCCGCTCTCCCCGAGGATCAATACCGGCATATCAGTATGGATGACACGGTCGAGGAGTTCGAATACAGCCATCATCGCAGGAGAGCGAGTGACGATGCGATCATAGGAATGACGGAAATCAGGGCGAGCCCCTTTTTTCATCAGTTCGCGCGCTTGTTCCGGTTCAACCTCTCTAGCTAACAGTAATTCTTGTAGTTCCCTATTCAATTCCTCCACCTGCTGCCTCGCTGCGAGATGAGAATGTTGCTTTCTACGCAACTCTTCAAACAAACGAGCATTCTCAATAAAGATGGAAGCTTGATCCGCAAGGAAACTGACAAACCTTAAAGTTCCAGGGTGGAATGTGTCTTTCTCGAATCGATTATCGAGATATATCGCACCGTGTACATTTCCCCGGATTCGTAATGGAACACATAAAACCGACTCTAAGCGAAGGTTCGCGATGGAAGCGGACTCCTCGAATCGATCGTCCATACGAGCGTCACCCGTCAACACGGGTTCTCCCGAATCCAGAACACGGCGAGTGATGGACTGGCTGACTTGCAAATGTGCTCTTCGAATGACATCCCGATCGATATTACGCGACGCTGCGACAACGGGTTCACCATCGTCTTCAACAATAAGAAAACCTCGCTCAGCGCCGGAAATCTCAATCACGTTCTGAAGGATGACGTCATACAATTCTTCAGTAATAAGAATCGAACAAAGATCTCGTGAGAGTTCTAGAAGTCTAAGGAAGATCTCTCGTTCTTCATCTAACCTAGAAGCTTCATGACCTTTGTCGTCACTTTCGTCAGGCTCAAGGAAGTACTCTGTATTGAGAATAAGAGTATCTTCATGAGGAGAAGAGGGAGACACCTCTTCAGGAATCTTGTCGAAGAAGATTCGTGTTTTTCCGATTTCGATCATGTCGCCCGAAACCAATGGCTGACGACGAATCAAAATGCCGTTCACCAGGGTCCCATTACGACTGCGGAGATCCTCGATATGCCAACGTCCCTGGAGCCGCTCCATTCGACAATGCTGACGTGAAGCTGATATATCAGCAATCTCAACGTCATTCTCACGAGATCGACCGAGATGGACCCCATCGGACGCCAGAGAGATCTCTCGATCTCCGGCGGCATCCCGAATAAATAGTTTTTTACCAACTCCGTCAGATTTGGCGGATCTGGCCTTTTGACCACGATCAGGGACGTCCACGAGAATTTCCTTACCTAGAGGGATGAACGTGAGGGACGCCTGAATCGTCCCCGATATGGCCCTGTTGTAAAGAACATTTTACAGGGGGGTGCCATATCCGGACATGATCGTCTAGATATATAGTGCCAGAGTCCCCGCGAGAGGGCTCAGCCGCGTGTTATTTTTGGATTAGGGAAAGACAGTCTTCCTGCCATTTCCGGGCCCTATAAACGATCCCAGGACGCCCATCGTACAGAAAAGCAAAGACAACCGACTCTTCGTGCTGATCATCCTTCAGATAGCCAGCCAATCCCGAGGCATTCTTCAATGTTCCAGTTTTGGCATAAACTTTTCCTCGAAGTGGATTTGACGTCATTCTTTTTTTAAGCGTTCCGTCAATGCCAGAAATCGGAAGAGCTGAAAAGAAGACTTCGGACCAGGGTTGCTGATCGACCCACCCTAAAAGTTCCACGAGAAAATCGGTCGTCAGGCGATTCTTCTTCGAAAGGCCCGATCCATCCCTGCACACCACCGCGAATTCTCCGGGGATATTTTCAGCCACCCAATTTTGCAAAATGACCTGTGACGAAGCATGGTCACCTGTTCCACCAGATTCACGTCCCAAAACTCGATACATCGATTCGGCATATAGATTTTGACTGTTCTTCAGCATTACGGGCAACCGGGATGCCAGAGAGTGGTTCACTTCATCGATACGCGTCAGGTCAACCGTTACCGGATAGTCATTCCCCAACACTTTGATCCCAGAATCCTGGAGTAACTGTGTGAAAATGGTACTAAAGTTCTTAGCGGGATCGGGCACTGATACATATTCAGTTCGAGCTTTCGCTGTCGTTAAGAATCGACCTGAGACAGTAATAGACCACGACGATCCCGGTCGAGCGATGTGATAAAGATGCTTTTTGGGATCGACACATATTTTAAGTTTATTTGACAACTGAGCCAATGGCTGGGAAGGCAGTATCGATACCGCCACTTTGCCATTCACGACGGGGCCGATTTGAACATCTAAGCAATTGTCATTGAGGTTCAAACTCCCTGAGGGCGCATAATACCAACGAGCCAACTCATTCGTAGGCCAATCGGGATGAATCCCATCTCCGGCAAGATACCGATCATCTGCTAAAATTTTTCCATCGATTGAACTGATTCCGAGATCGCGAAGAGAAGCGACCCAAGAACGGAGTTCCCAAAGAGGATCACCACTTTTTTCACGGCCACAAATCGCCGGGTCGCCACGTCCCTCAACAATAAGGTTGCCAAACAACACGCCTTCCCGAATATCACCGGAACCTAAAAGACGAGTCACGAAATTATGATCGGGCCCCAACAAGTCCATCGCCGCGGCTGCGACCAATAACTTCATCGTCGAAGCCGGAGTACAAGGCTCCGCCGATCGATGAGAAACACTGCCATACCCGGGAACAATTAACGAAAAAGACACTTCACTCGCTCTCAACTTATTCTTCTCCGCTAAAGCAATAAATTGAGCACGTAGATCTTTTTTGACCAACGACAGAGGACTTTGAACAACTTTTGATTCGAAGCCGAATGCCCACGAGGTCGAATACCCCAAACCACTAGCGAGAATGAACAGTGATACGAGAATCACCCTCAGGTTGAAAAGTATCGCTCTTTTTGGGACTCTCAGCACGATCGCCACAATTCCCTCTCTGTTTGTGTGAGAAGAGATTAGATCCATCAACGATCAAACGCAAGGTTGGCTCAGTCCTCATCCGCTCTTACTATTTCAGTAAGGAAATTTCGATGTCAAAACCCAATAAAAACAGACCCAAGAAGCCAGAACATCGTTCAAGAGCTGCTGAGGAGATTCACAAAAGCATCCAAGGGCTCGTCAGATCGCTACTTCAACTGAGAGGTAGTGAAGCGATGGGTGGTCTTCCCGATGAGATTGAAGTGAACCTTCGATTCCCCATCCATCTCAGTCAAAATATCCACAAAAACTCCCGAGCTTTTGCCCGATCGCTCGTTCAGCAAGTTGAAGCACTACGAATAGAGGGCGAAACGGAGTTATATGGTCATCGGTCAGGCCATGCTCATTGTTACTGGTGCCATCAACCGAGTTGCGAGCACTCGACCCCAGAAGACGGGCACTCAATTTTTTCAGGTTGGTCCCCTACAGGAATTCCCGTCTGGAAAAACATTACCACCTTCTTACTCTCCGAAGAGCCTGAACTTCTCGATCATTTGCATGGGGATCAATTAAAACCGATGGCCGTTGTCGTTTCGGGAGATGCCTTACTCGGTGATGTCCTTCAAGAATATATTGAAGGGACAACCTTCGCTCATCCCGTGGGGTGTCTCCTCGCTGGAGGATTCCCGCTACTTCGGGGAGACCGCGAAATGGACCATCTGGCCATCACAGCAATGTTGTTAGAAACCATGACGGCGAGAGGTATACCCAAGTACCGTTGGAATTTCATTTCCACTCCACCCGCTCCACTTCATCTCCCCACCATGTTGGGACAAGAAGAGAACACTCCCTTAGCACGATGGATTTCTGCTATTCGTTCCATGCTAATTGGGGCACAAGAGGCCATTGAATCCCGAGCAAGAGAGGGAAAACGCATGCCTCTCAAAGAATCCAGAAAACTAGTCTTGTCAGTCATGAACGAGGCACAGTCCCTGCTAGGGACGCTCCAAAGACGTCACGATCGAAGAACGAGGCATGCCGACATGCGAGTGGCAGACCCCGACAGGCCCACGTCTGCTGCAAGCTCAGACGTTCTCGCCAGTAAACGCGGAGATACGCTCGTCGACCGACGAGAATCGACGATTATCGTTCGCGGTCCCCATGGCAGAATTCATGTCTTTACCCGAAATGGAATTCATGTAACAAGCGTCAGATATAGTCCCGAAGCCATACTCAACCGAATACAAAGAAGACGATGGACTCCGATTGAAGATCACGATTTCATGACCTTCAAAGAAGAGATCATGAGACGCTGGAACGCTCCTGGATCTGCACAAGATAAAGAGGAATCATCTTAAGAGGTGGGCATTGCCCATTTACGCCAGAAACTCATAAAGTTGTTTCCAAGAACGCGAAGACCACGACCCTCTTCAGAAGCTTCGAGAAATTCATAAAGCTGATCTAAATCGCGATAATCTCGAAATCCAGTCATCGCATCATCGATGCCGTCCAAATCAGTACCTAAGCAAACAGAATCTTTGCCGAGAACTTGCTCCAACTCTTCAACATGATTCAAAAATGTCGACATATCATGATCGCCTCCTAAAAAAGGAGGATAAATATTCACGCCTACAACAGCCTCAACGTTGGCCAAGGCAGACAACATTTCGGGATCAAGATTCCGAGGACAGTCATGAATATTTTTAGAGTTGGAATGCGTCGCCAATACGGGGACCTCTAACTGGCACAGCTCCAGAACCCCCTGAGGGTTTAGATGAGACACGTCTATCGCCCAGCCTAATTTGGCAGCCTCTTTCACAACAGTAACCCCTAATGGCGTTAAGCCTTCACCAGTATCCTGCAGACAACCCTGAGCCAGATTGTTGGCTCCATTCCAAACAAGCCCCAACACCCGCACACCCTGCTCATGCAAGACATGTAAACGTTCGACACGACCTTCGAGAACTATTCCATTTTCAATAGTTGTCAGGAGTCCAGTCGTTCCAGCGGGCAATGCGTCGACTTGATCAGGATGAGTCACGATGCGAAATGGCTGATGTTCATCGGTATGGAGACGATTTCGTTCTTCCAACAATTTCAAACAATGTCCCCAAGGGTCAGGATGGCCATCCCTTGTAAAAATAGCAGACCCTATTAACGACATTTTAGAAAGTTGACACTTATGGGCATCCACGTGGAAATCTGGCCTTTGAGGTGTTAAGGCTCCCCCATGCTCCGCCAGCCGAGAGAGTGTATCGACGTGAAGATCGACTCTATACTTATTCATTCGCACTCACCTTTGCTCCAACGCAATACTCCACGAGTATATACCTGAGACAATCCTGAATTTTCAAGGCACGTCACCACTTCCGGATTGCGATCCAATATCTGAAAGTCTGCCGAAGATCCTGGATCGAGAGTGCCATATCCTTCTGGAAGATAATTGGCTTCTGCAGCTCCTGCTGTTTTTGAGTGAAACGCCTCCCTGAATTGAACCCTTTGATTCGGGCCTTCAGCCTTTTCATTCCCATTTCTATCCATGCGGTTTACCGCGGCATTGATATCCGCCCAAGGATCTAAAGATTCAACAGGAGCGTCCGTTCCCGTGATGACCGGAATGCTCTCATCGAGGAGTTCTCGAAAAGGAATGGCATGATCCGATCGAAGTCCCCAACGAGAACGCAGCCATTGACGATCTTCGTAAAGATGGCATGGCTGCAATGATGCCACTGCACCTGAAGATCGAATCAGCGGAATATCAGCAGGATCCAATAATTGTAAGTGCTCAATACGATCGGAAATATCGACAGATTCTCTTTGGGATTTCGCTACTGAGATAGCACGCGATGCTTCTGCAACAGCAGCGTCACCAATCGCATGAATTGCTAATCCCCAGCCTGCGGTCCCTGCGGCGATGGCCGTCTGGGTTAGGGACTCACCTGATCTCCGAACGACTCCAGTGTTTCCCGAATCATCAGAATAATCAGACTTCATCCACGCAGTCCTAGATCCCAATGTCCCATCCAGGAATATTTTTATCCAACGGGCAGCGAAGTCGTCATTACGGCTCCCCCATGGTTTTGGAATCTCATCCTTACAGGACTCAATAAATTCTTCTTCAGGAACACCATGACGAACATAAACACCAAAGTCCCCCGGTGAAGTCTCCTTCAATGCCTTGATAGATTCGCCTCTATCAAATGTCGTGGCTGCTGAGATACCATTCCTCAACAACCTCTGACAAGCTCCAGGAACATCTTGTGCCGGATCCGGTTTAATAACGTTCCAAGCTTTTTCAGCCTCGAGCTCCACTAGGATTCCCGAGTGTTCACCAGCGTTGAATCCCGAGAGCTCAAGTACAGCGGAAGAAACAACAACTCGGTGAAAGTCCGCATTCCAAAGCAGTACGGGTCGCCCATTCCCATACTTATCCAAAAATCTCCTCGGATCGGGACCGAGAGTTTCCGGGAAAGGATCTCGCCAACCATGTCCAATGATGGTCTCGGACAAACTCTCCGATAAGATCTGCTCAAGTTGAGTACTTATTAAATTTTTGACCTGAATCTGTCGGTGATACTGCTCGGTATAGAGAAGATGTAAGTGACTATCAACAAAAGTGGAACATATCCAATGCCCATTCATATCGTGAACGATGTCGCCCTGAGAAAGGGCAACAGACCCAGAAGGATACCAACCCTGGACAAGCCCATTCGAAATGAAGAGGTCTTGAGGTTCACCTGAGGAACATGGATACCTCAGAACATTAGTAAATACACTTCGAGTCATTTGACAGCTCCACGAAAAAAGGGGCAACCCCGTAAGGATTGCCCCTCTAGACTCTAAAAGCAAATTGTGATTAGCGTCGTCCGCCACGATCTCCACCGCGTCCACGATCTCCACC
>JAACCY010000241.1 GCA_009937185.1 Planctomycetia bacterium | reverse complement strand
TCGTGAAGGTCACGGGCAGATCGTAGATCCCGCTCGTCGTGGAGGGTGTGAACCCTGCCACAGGAGCCGGATGCTCGACGGTGATACATGCCGAGCAGACTTCCGTGTCGTCGCCACCAGGACCACTCGCGGTCAAGGTCACCGTGTAGGTGCCCGCCTCAGTGTACGTGTGTGTCGGGTTTGATTCAGACGAAGTGGAGCCATCTCCAAAGTTCCAGGTCAATGCATCAATCGTTCCCGTTGAGGTACTCGTAAACGTCACTGGCAAGTCATACTCACCCCCCGATGTTGAAGTCGAGAAGCTCGCTTGAGGAACCGGGTGCGTCACATTTATACAACTACTACAAAGTGCGCTATTGGCTCCGCCGGGTCCCGTCACCGTCAATAAGACCGAGAACAAACCTGCTTCGGTATAGGTATGAGTCGGATTTTCCTCAGCAGAAGAGGTTCCATCTCCGAAATCCCAGAGATAACTATCCACTGGACCTGTTGAAGTACTGGTGAATGTCACTGGCAGATCGTAGTCGCCAAAGGTCTGGGAAACATCGAAACTGGCAACAGGAGCAGGCGAGGTGACAGTGATGCAAGAGGCGCATGATGTACTGTCAGTGCCACCCGGACCGATCACAGTCAATGTCACATTGTATGATCCGGCTTCGGTGTAGACATGTTCAGGATTCTGAAGATTGGAAGTCGATCCATCTCCGAAGTCCCAAGCCCAAATATTGATGGGCCCTGTAGAAAGATCCGAGAACTGAATCGTCAGTGGATAATCTCCACGGGTCAGGCTCACTTCGAAATCTGCAACAGGAACGGGATGAGTCACAACAATGCAAGATTGGCAAACGACTGTATCTGTACCACCGAGTCCACTCACTGTCAGAGAAACGTCATACGATCCTGCTGTTGTGTAGACATGGGTAGGACTGGATTCGGACGAAGTGGATCCATCTCCGAAATCCCAGAGGTATTCAGAAATGGGTCCTGTGGATGTGTTCGTGAACTCGACGAGGAGATCGTAATCTCCTTGTGTCCCCGAAGGAGTAAACCCTGCCGTAGGAGCAGGGTGGCTCACCTCGATACAACTATTACAGGTGACCGAATCTGATCCACCTGGCCCCTCAACAGTCAGCATCAGCGAATAAGACCCCGCCTCAGAGTATACATGAAGTGGGTTTTGCTCTGTAGAGAAGGATCCATCACCGAAGTCCCAGAACCAACTTGTGATGGGACCTGTGGAGGAATCTGTGAATTGAACTTCCAAGTCATACGTACCGGAAGCAGGATCAAAGCTGAAATCAGCATTAGGAGCCGGATGCAGGACTTCGATACAAGAGGCACACGTCGCAATGTCTTGCCCTCCTGGCCCAGTCACTGTCAATGAGACCGTGTACAACCCAGCTTCTGTGTAGGTATGAGTCGGACTCTGATCCAGAGAAGTATTCCCATCTCCAAAATCCCAAGACCACTCTGTAATGACCCCCACTGAATCATCTTGGAATGTCACTTCCAAATCCCTGACGCCTGATATGGTCGATAGAGTGAATGCTGCACTAGGAGCTTGCTCTTCGACTGTGATGCAGCTTGAGCAAATCATAGTGTCTGAGCCACCGGGACCGGTGACCTGCAGGGTCACTTCAAATGATCCAGCTATAGTATAGATATGCTCCGGATTTTGAAGGTCACTGGTCGATCCATCGCCAAAGTTCCATAACCAACTCGACACTGGCCCCGTAGAGCTGTCTGTAAACTGAACGAGAAGATCACGTACACCAGTGGTTGGAGACGCATCAAAATTTGCTACAGGAGGAGGAGCACTGACAGTGATACAAGAATCACATGTCATCGTATCGTTTCCTCCAGGCCCTTCGACCAAAAGAGAAACGCTATAGATACCCTCAGAACCATAAACATGAGCTGGGTTTTGTAATGAGGAAGTGTTTCCGTCACCAAAGTCCCAAAGCCATGAATCAATGGGCCCTGTAGAGAGATCAACAAAACTAACTGGAAGATCGTAGGTACCACTCGTCGTATCAGGTTCGAAGTTCGCTATCGGTGCAGGGCTTGTTACCAAAATACAATCTTGGCAAACAGTAGTGTCAGATTCCAAGGCACCTGTAGCAGTCAAGCTCACGGTAAATGAACCAAGATCCGTGTATATATGTGAAGGATTCTGATCCGTTGAAGTGCTTCCATCGCCAAAGTCCCACAGCCAGCCTTCAACAGAACCGGAAGTTGTATCCGTGAACTGGACAAGCAAGTCGTAGGGACCTTCAGTAACGTCTGCAGTGAAGCTTGCGATCGTCGGTTCCGGTGTAAGGCTTGCTCCCCCACCACCGCCGCTGCCACACCCTGTAATCGTGACCGAAAATATAGCCATTAAAACGAAGCGAATCATCGCCTTCGAAAAAATCACCGGAGCACTGATCTTTGCTGATATCTGTAACATCATTCCCTCACTCAACAGATGAACTGCCATAAAAGTGAACATCTAAAAAGTTATTGAGCTTCCGCTAGCAGGACTCTTCAACGCCCAGAAACAAAAGACTCTCTTCCTCAAATTAGAAGATGTGGATTTGCATCTACATTCTCTCGCACTCTCAATAGATGCCGTTAAAGGCCAATTTCATCTATATAAAAACACTTCTGAGTAATGAAAGGTCTTGCAATGCTTTAGTGCCTCGAATGTCATATTTGAGAGTTCGATACTCATTTAGAAGAAAAGCACTTTTGCATAGACTCTTTCCGGGAAAAGTTCCCTAAGCCACGAAGGAGGCACCATGGAAAAAGTACTCACATTTGGAGGGGTATTTGTACGTGCCAGTGACCCAAAACAACTGTCACGCTGGTATGCCGATCATTTGGGATTAGATATTGAAGAAGGTTGGAATGGTGCGACTCTCATCGGAGCACCAGCAGACACTCCATTAAATGTGCCTGGGATTTGGAGTGCATTTCCAAAAGACACCACATATTTTGGTCAAGCCAACAATCAGACGATGATCAATTTTGTAGTGGAAAGTCGTGATCGAATGATCGAGCAACTTCGTAATGGAGGTTGCGATGTAGATGATCGAACGGAAGACAATGACTACGGATATTTTGGTTGGGTCACAGACCCTGAGGGAAATCGTATCGAGATTTGGCAACCGCCTACTTCAGCACCCAATGGTGATGATTCCTCGACATAACCCCACAAGAAAGGAAGCCTCGATGCTAGCAAAGAAGACGCACTGGCTCTTAGTAACAAACACACTGCTCTGCTTCCTTCTAATTTGTCTTTGCGGGTGCTCTACGACTCGGATATCTCCAGCAAATGTGAGGGAAGTGATCTCAAGGATTACGCAAAAGGACTGTCAGGGCCAACTGAAGAAACTCGTCGAGCTCGGTCCTCGATTCAGTGGAGACGCCGATCAAACCGAAACAACTTTGTCCTATTTAGAAAATCGTCTTAAAACGATGGGATACACCACTTATAGAGAATCCGCGGGTCAGTGGCTCGGAGTCGATCAATACAATCTAATGGCAGAAATACGAGGAAGTATTTCACCTGAGATCGTCATCGAATTGGGAGCCCATTATGACACTGTCAAAAACTGTGTCGGAGCAGATGACAATGGCACTGGTGTAGTCGGTGTTCTTGAAGCGGCAAGAGTGCTAAAGAACGCAGTGCCCGCAAAGACTGTTAGGTTTTGCTTCTTCGCTGCTGAAGAAATCGGAATCATAGGAAGCCGTGCGCATGTAGACCGTATTGCTGAGAATAAGCAAACGTCAGTCGAAGGCCTTATCAACTTGGAAATGATCGGGTATTCCACCAACCAACCCAATAGCCAAAATGCTCCGATTCGTATTCCCATTTTGGCTTCATTACCTAGAGAAGGGAACTTCATTCTTGTTGCTGGGAACTTTTCTTCTGGAGATCTTGGAAATCGCTTTGAATCTAATATTCGTCGATTCGTACCGGATCTTGATTTTTATAGCGCTAACCGCATTGCAGGATTTTTCAGAGATGCTGCTAGGAGTGACCACTCTAATTACTGGGACTCCGATATTAAAAGCATCATGCTGACCGACACCGCTAATTTCCGTAACCCAAATTACCATCAACCATCAGATACATACGACACGATCAATTTCGATTTTATGTCGAAGGTGATTCAAGCGACGGTAGCAACCATGCTGGAATGGGGAGAATTCAATCTCGAGCACACTCCATGATTGAATCCGATCAAAATTGGGTATCGACTCCGAAAATGAGATTGAATCCCGGTTCATTGGTTCCTGACCCATGGATTCGATAGTCTTGGTTGGTGAGATTTGTCAACGAACCGAAAATCTCCATATTTGGCTTCCACGGATAGGTCGCGTGTAGATCCAGAACGACATAGCCGGGAGTCCCTCCTACTGGAATACGTTGATCATCTGCGAGGTCACGCGGAGAAAGACGATCTTGTCGATCAGCAGCGGTGAGAACGCCCAGTAACTCCATCTGATTTGAGAACTGCTTTTTCAAAGCAATACGAACCATCGCAGGAGCCAACCTTGATAAGGGTTCTGTCTCACTGACGCCCGGTGAAACCGGAGTATCGAGATCTCCTGTGATCCAACTTGCGGAACCGGATAGAGTCCAATCGGTACTTATCAGATTTACATACCGAATATCAATACCGTTGGCAAAACCATCTCCCGAGTTTTTCTTGGTCACGATCGTGTCCCCATCAGAATTCACATCACCGGTTGGAAACCTGACAATCAAACCATCGAGCCAACTGTACCAAAGGACTGTTTCCAGCTCCTGATTCTCTCTCTTGTATCGCGCGCCCAACTCCCCCGTCAAAAATCTTTCCGGATCCAAATCTGTCGCAGGTATTTCAGCGTCGCCACTACTAGCAGCATCGAACCGTGTCAAATCTGACAAGTTGGGAGCTCTAAATGCTTGAGACAGGCCACCAAATATTTCCATCGAATCGGAACCTTTGTGGATCGCACGAATGCTACCAACAAGACTATTCCAATCCTCTTTCACCGGTCCGAAATCTTCGGTATCGCTCGGATCGGGATCCACCTGCTTGGCATCCACCTGAGCCCAACTCGCCCTCACTCCCAAATTCAATCGGGTTATTGGTGTGACAGGAACTACTTGTTGAACGTATGCTCCCAACCAATCATATGTAGAATCGTTAGCTACCGGGCCTCTTGGGCGAACAACATCGAGGTTTCCGAGGGAGTCATACTGTCGAAAATAAGAATCGA
>JAACCY010000240.1 GCA_009937185.1 Planctomycetia bacterium | reverse complement strand
GGCGTCGCCAGCAACTGGGCAAGCGGCTCCGTCATAGACGATAAGAACAGTGTCATCCAAAGTTCCGGCGCTGCCACATGTTTCAATCGTGGCATCTCCACTGGCACTCGCCGTGTAAGAGAACCATACGTCTGAAGCCATGTTGGAATCGCAGTCATTCGGACCATCGACCGCGGAAGCGGAGTTGTCCACTGCATGAGTGCCTTCGGCGACGAGCTGTGCGTTTGCACAATCATCTCCACCTTGAGCTTGAATCGGGTTGCTGGAAACCAGCATCATGGCCATGAGGACCATTACCCAGAAAAATCGAGAAGCATTCATAAGGAAGCCTTTCTCCTTTATCGACTGATCAGCCTTTGCAAAAAACTTTGCTTCACAGGCTGAGCCACACCTCACAAAAAAAATCAAAACATTAAAATTCAAATTTTAGTTTTTCCGATCAACGAAGAACGAAACGTACTCGAGAGGAACTGTGCCACTCGAAGAATGAATGTTCCCAAGTTGTCGAAAAGTAGCCCACATCGGCCTGAGAGATACTCAGAATGCTCAGGGTCCGATGCATCGATATTATTGGACTATTGGGGTTCTCGCAACCCAGACATTTCTGGATAGATTTTGCGGGAAAAATTGCCATTCGGGTCGTTCTAGACGTTCGTCCCACCTAAATCGCGAAATGTGGGGGGGGATTCCTCGATAAGATAATTTCCGTCTTAAATCTCTGAGAAGGCTTCAAGTGGGCGAATGCCGATCAATTGAAGGGCTTTTTTTGTCGATTTCATTCCAGCTCCTGGTGGAGGAAAAGAAAAGGGATCAGTCGGGTGGCTGAACGGTAAGTCATTTAGTGTTATTGACTTATGGTTTTTCCGTGGTCAGGGCAGGTGAATGAAGTGATTCACGGCTGTTGAAGTCTATGAGAAGCCCGGGCAGCTTCACCGGCGGGCTCGATCACAGGAAAAGACGACGATGTTCCGTCGGGCCAGAAGACTTCGAGATCTTGGAGTCGGGCATTTTTTCCGAGTCCAATGTGAAGACGGTGATCATTAGCGACACAATAAGAATAATTCCGGGTGGCCATTCTCCAGATGGTTCGGTCTCCCAATTTAGCTTTGATCCTGCTGCCTTCGGCAAAGATTCCTTCTGAATCGAGCAGCTCCAGCGTCACCGAGTGAGCTTGGGGGACGGCTTCATTGATGAGGATTCGAGCAGGCCCATTGCTGTTCATGACGAGTAGGTCGACATCTCCGTCGTTATCAAGGTCTCCAAAGGCGACTCCCCTTGAAGTCATTGCGCTGAGATTGTCGATTCCTCCGCGAGGAAACACTTCAGAAAATTTAGCCCCAAGTGAGCCTCTGAAGAGCTGGTTCGATTCAACATACGGATCGGTACCATCCGTCGGATTACTCTGACGAAGTACTTTTCCATTCGCGACGTAGAGATCTAAGAAACCATCGGAATCAAAATCGAAATACCCCATTCCGAATCCCGTGAAATCACGACTCGTCCTCGCCATTCCCGAAACGATAGTGGCATCTGTAAAGATCCCTCCGTCATTTCTGTACCAAGTGTTGGTTTCATTTCTAATGTGAGTCATGAAGAGATCTAGATCGCCATCGTCATCTATATCGGAGGCCTGAACTCCCATACCCGCTTCAGCGACGCCGTTCATATTGACGGCACAGCCAGCACTGACTGCATGATCGTTAAAGTTGAGTTGGCCCTCGTTTTTCCACCATTGATTGGGAGATCCATCATTCGCCACGTAGATATCGACTTGGCCATCATTGTTGAGATCCCCCAAAACGACGCCTAGGCCATTTCCATAGACTTTACGGAGTCCCGCTTTTTCAGAGATGTCTTCAAATTTTCCTGAGCCTAAATTTTTATACAGTCTATCGGGGGCAGGTGCCGAGTAGTTGTTGGGGGAGCAATAGTCTTTACCGATGCCTGTCCCGCAGTTCAGTTCTTTATCTTTACTCCAGAGGACATATTGGGTGACGAACAATTCTGGAAGACGATCGCCATCGAGATCTCTAAATGCTGCGGAAGCGGATAGTCCTGATTTGTCCATCCCAGAAGCGGCACCGATTTCTTTGAAAGTCCCGTCACCGTTGTTGAGGAAAAGTTTATCTGATCCTCTGTTACTGACGAAGAGATCGACGTTTCCATCTCTATCAATGTCAGCGCATGTGGCTGCTAGGCCAAATTCTTGATCTCCAACACCCGCTGATTCAGTGACATCTGTGAATTTGAGTTGCCCATCATTTCTGAAAAGACGGTTTCCAGGAGCGTCTGAACGGTCGCCGCCCAAATCTCCACCTGCTTGAACACAATAAATATCAAGATCCCCATCGTTATCGTAATCGAAGAGGGCGGCCCCGCCGGTCACCGTTTCAGGGATCCAGAATCTCCTAGTGGTGCCGAGAGAATGAGTGAAATCAAATCCAGATTCTTTCTCTAACAGGCGAAACACAGGAGTGTTCTGAGGACCCTGCTGAGTCTTCTTTGGCTTGCTCACTTCATTCTTGCCGATACAGGAAGTCAGGGTCGCAATGATCATGAATGTTGTGACCCAAAGCCTAATGCGGTTCATTTTATTGGGTGTATTTCTCATCATGATTTGCATCAAGGAGACTTCCCCTCTGTTTTCATTGAATTTTGAAGTGATTGGTAAAGGGCGATGACTTTAGGGTGTTCCCCTGATTTTGCGAGTAAGTCTTTTATCAAGGCTTCTGCTTCTTTAAATTTTCGAAGTTTGATGTAGAGATGTGCCGTATTGACCTGAGTTGGAAGATAATTAGGACGAAGAGCTGAGGCCTTTTCCAGATGATAGAGAGCCCGTTCATTATTATTGAGAAACAGGGCCGCTTCGCTGGCAGGAGCATGACATTCGAAATCATCAGGTCTGAGCTTTAGGCTCTGTTCAAATGATCTGAGTGCATTATTAAAGTCACGAGTCTTAATAAAGCACATTCCAAGAAGGCGGTGCGCTGTTGCATTCTCAGGAGCGATTTGTACGGCTTTTCTTGCAGGTCGGATGCCCTCTGCAGGTTTATTAAGATCTAAATATGCGACAGCAAGATTGATTTGTGTGGGGAAATAATTCGGATCCATCTGCCTGGCCTTGATCAGTTTATCTAGGCCTTCCAAACCTCTGTTTTGACGTTGGAGCGCGATGGCTAGGGTGTTCAGGGCATCCTTATTGTTCTCATCGAAAGAAAGGACTTTGTTCATCAGCTGTTCAGCACGGTTATGTTGACCCACTTGCAAAAGGTCTGAACCCAGATTGATCATTTTTTGGGGTGTGGCGTAGTAAGCTGCGAGTCTGCTCATTCCCGGATCGGGGAAACTTAATTGCGGTGCTCCTTGGCCTCTCTCGAGATCAGGTTGAGCTTCATCAAATCGTTTCAATGCTTGTAGAGCAAGTCCTCTTGCCTGATATACAGCAGGTTGTCCTGCTGCTTTTCGCTTGGCTTGGTCTGCATAACTTAAAGATTGATCACTTTGGCCCTTCATGAGGCAAAGTCTCGAGAGGGCTAGAAGTGTAGAAGGCTCATCGGGCTGAAGCTGAAGACTTCGCAGAAGCATTGACTCTGCAGATGGAAGATCTCCGTCTTCCAGTCGAAGAGTGCCGAGCATGAAATTGAATCCAGCATGACCCGGGTATCTGCCTGCGATCGCTTCAAGGCGAGCACGTTCATTTGCCGAATCCCCAAATGATGTTTTACACCTGTTC
>JAACCY010000062.1 GCA_009937185.1 Planctomycetia bacterium | reverse complement strand
GCGCTGAGAATACTGCGCTGAGAATACTGCGCTGAGAATACTGCGCTTCAAATCATGAGGGGAATCATGAAAAAAGGGCCACGACTGGCGAGGACGACGGGACTCGAACCCGCAACAACCGGCGCGACAGGCCGGGACTCTAACCAATTGAGCTACGTCCCCTACCAGTCGAGGCCCCTGAGGAGTCCTACGGACTTTGGCAGGTGACTCGCACTTTTGTTTACAAAAAGTACAAGCCAGACGTTGAAGGATATCCCCCGTCCGAGATCTGTCAAGTTGACCTCTGGGCAAACCGGAAAGGACTCCCGAATCAACGGCCGAAAAACGATCATCTCGACCAAATTTTGCAGTCTGTTAGCGATTACTAGGAACTAACCCGCTGGTCATTTCTTTAAAAAATCAGTCGCCAAATGGCCCAGAATCCAATCCCCAGAACCACCGTCAATTTCCCCACAAGGCCTAATGTCCGCCCAATTGCTGAAGCCAGACCCACCTTGATCGCATGTTCGTTGCCGCCCTCCTGAGGGGCCATCTTTTCTCCGAAAACGGCCCCCACGAAGGTTCCGGCAATGAGGCAGAAAATTCCCCCGACAAACGGCAATAGAATATTTCCAAAAATGGCTCCCAAAAACCCCCCGAGCATGCCACCCAAGGTTCCTTGCCAACGGGATCCAGCCGTCCGCCCCCCCAGCCAGCCACTGACGAATTCCAGCAATTCCGCCATGATGCCCAGACTGAAGAGGACTGCCACTTCCGTGGCTGAGGGACTCATTTCATCTGTGGCAGAATCCCCCGCCACCAGCCAAAAGGCTCCTGAGACCAGGACAGGTAAGAACTGCCCCGGAATACCCAGAGCGATAAGAAGGGCGCCTAACATCGAAGATTTGAGCAATACGAGGTGGTAGATCCACTCCTGTGACTCCGCTAGGCTCTCTAACATTCCGAGAAGTCCTTTCAGACTGAACGGCTTTTCATCGTTAATGATGCTTGAAAGGATGCCTCCTTGAAATCACCAAACAAGTGCCCAGTTCCCCAACTCAATTCAACTCCCCTGAATTCCACTCATTCGAAGGCTTCTGGCTTTCTGATAACTTCCCGTTGGAGTGTGCCTGTACTCTTTATGTTGATCTGCATGATCACCGCAGGGTGCAGCATGGGTACACCACAATTAAAAGACTTATCCGATCCTCTCGCGGTTCAATCCAAGCCCTCTAGGGAAACTTACCAAAAGGTCTTAAAAAACGACGAATTGTTGGGATATGTCGGCGCAGTCCAGCTCACGACGACGTCGGGAGGAACACAAACCTCCTCAGTCATTTTTAAAGTTTATGACACAACCTTCAATTTCTTGGGTACTTACAATGAACTGGGACGCACATACCGATTTGATAAAAACTCAAAGACATTCTTGGGGAATTTTGAACCGGAGGGTTCCTTCCGCCAAATCATGGAGGTGGATGGAATGTTGAGGTTTGAAGACGGTATTGAATGACCGAGTCTATTTCGAATTCGAAGAAAGGGCGAATGACACGCTCACGCATCATGTGGTGCCTGTTCTTTCTCTCTGCGCTGATCAGAATCGTGGCTCTTCTTGACTTGTCGCTACACGATATCGGATTCAAATACCCTCTCGTAGATGAGCTGACCAATGTCGACCAGGCACGTGCCTTTCTTAAAGATGGGCCTGGAGCAGGAACTCCTTTCTGGAAGCCTCCTGGATACCCCGCTTTTCTAGCCGTTGTAGGATTTCTAACGGGAGACCTCGGCCCTTCAGGCCAAGGTGTTCCATTGCACTATGCTTGGATTGTCAAAGTCTTACAGGCACTGCTGGACTCTCTTGCAACCGTTCTGCTAGCAAGGATGGCATGGGATTGGGCTGGCCGACGTGCAGCCCTACTGACGGGTTCCCTACACTCCATCTCATGGATGTCTATTTTTAACTGTGGACAATTTCTCGATACCACTCTGTTTTCATTTTTCATCGTTCTTGCTGTGGCTCTCGCCTCAAGGGAACTCTATTCCAGGAGAGAAGTAGATCGACAAACCAGCACTTCATTTGAATTCCAATGGCTTGCCATCGGTTTCATCACAGGCTGTGCGAGCATCACCCGAGCGGTTGCACTTCCTCTGAGTCTTATTTTTGCGATTCTGGCCATCCGACATTGGCGAGAGTCTCCTCGTCGCTGGAACATCCTCGCAGCCTATGTTTTCGGACTCATTCTCACACTCAGCCCCGTGATGAGCCTCAATCGTTGGATCGGAAACGATACCGTCACCATCAGTTCAAATGGAGGCATCAATCTCTACATAGGAAATCGCCAAGGAGAAGGAATCGGCTCAGATGGATTGACCTCTGTTGCCGCAGGCCCCCGTTGGGATGATCTCCTTGAAAAAACTGCGCATCTCGAGAAGCCGTCCCAAAGAAGTGCTCACTACGTGTCTCTGACCCTTCAAGAGATTCAAGAAAACCCTGGAGCCTGGATAAAACGATTAGGCCTCAAGGCCATGGCACTGGTCTCGGCCAGAGATGTTCCCAACAACAAAAACCTTGTCGAGGAAACCCAGAGAAGTTGGATCCTCAAGTCTCTCTCATGGCTACCGGGATCCTCTGGAGGCTTGATCTCCTTGGCTATTTTTGGGGCATGGCGACTCCGACGAGAGTTACTGACGAAAGCTCTTCCTCTCGTTCTCACTATCGTCGTCTTAGGAGGCTTGACCTGGCTCTTCTTTATCGCAGGAAGGTACAGAGTTCCACTCCTCGCTTTGGGTTGCGTTCTCGCGGGAGCAGGCTTATTCCGAACAGCCTTAAACTGGAAAGATGGCGCTCTTTTCCTCTTCATCGCGACAGTCGTTCATGGGATCCCTGTTCCAAGTGACTCCCTCATGGCTTCTTACTGCATCGACCCGGTCGCCATAGGATATGTCCATGAACAACGTCAAGAGACCACTATCGCTGAAGATTGGTATCTGCGTAGCCTGGCTCAAGATCCGGACGATGTCCGTGCCCTCAATCTTCTCGGAAATCTGGCTCAGAATCGGAGCGAGATTGCTGTCGCAAAGAAATACTTTGAACAAGCCACCACCACAGATCCCAATCATGCACCCTCATGGAATAGTCTGGGTACGTTGCTGGTGATAGAAAATGGACCTGAAGCACTCCGCTGTGTTCGACGAGCCGTCGAAATAGATCCTCTTTATACCAATGCATGGATCAATCTAGGACAACTCTTAGAATCACAACGAATGTATCCTGGAGCCTTGGACGCTTATCAAAGAGCTCGACGCCAAGAGCCAAATAACAACTTAATTATTCTTTTGGAAACAAGAGTACGTCTCGCCAGAAATGAACTCCGACAGGCGGCGAGGTTGTTACGAAAAATCAGCGTGGATCCGCCAGAACCGGCCCTGCGCGAGTTGAGGGCTCGACTGACCCAAGAACTCGACACTCAGACGAATATCGTGGAGTCTCCGTCAGAACAAGGCGCAGACCCACTCACTCCTACTCAGCCATAATCTCATGAGTCGCAGATGTGCTCTCAGGATTATTGAGACACCTGTTGCCAGACTGTCAAATAATCTCTGCGTGTCGCAGAATTCCCCGACTCATCAATCCAGACATAGTTGCCAGTCACGATATCCATCAGACCATCTCTATTGATGTCATCGACATGAATCGCCGAATGAACAGGGTTACCCTTTTCGATGCTCTTCACATCCCAGGCTTGAGCATTCCCTAGGTTTTCTGCCCAAACCAAGGAATCCCAACGATCCCAATCCTCTATCGGGAGTTGCGGCATGAATGCAGCCCCTACAACATCGTAATCGCCATCGCCGTCCACGTCTCCCACGGCAGCACGCTCACAACCGGGAAGAATTAAGATTTCCCTCAACTCAAGAAATTGAGATCCAACTCTTTCTAACCAACGAACACCATGAATAGGCTTAGGCGTGTGATCGTCGAGAGTATCTCCATTGACCAAGATCAAATCTCGGTCTCCATCTCTGTCCAAATCAACGCGAAGTAAATCGGACGAACCCCAGGCCGCGTGTGGAAGTCTGAGCAATTCACTGACGGTGAATACGCCCTCTCCATCATTCGTGAATTGCAGCAATACTTCATGCTCCTGAGAGAGCAAAGCAATGATGTCTTCGTCATCGTCGTCATCCACGTCGTCAATGATTGCAGCAACGAAACCATCACGTTCATCCAGTGTTTTGACAACGAACTGATTCTGAATATTTTTGAGCCAGAGCAACTGACCCGGACCACGAAAACCAAAGGCACAAACGACCATGTCAGTGTCATCGTCATTATCCAAATCAGCGACGTCAATATCACAAGCTCTACCCAAATCCACACCGACAGAGGAGACCTTCCAGCCTTCTTCCGAATGCGTCAGGAAAGAGACACCACCCTTTTCTTCATTGGAGGGATTCATGCCTCCCATAGAAGCCACGAAGATTTCAAGTCGACCACTTCCATCAAAATCACCATGACTGATGGCTGCAGGATAGTTGAAATCAACAGAACCCATGAAGGGTCGAAGCATCGAAGAATTCAGTTCGCCATAGGGCATCGCTAAAAGTCTGCGACTTCTCATTTCAGAGACAAGAATCCCCTCTGGAACGCCACGCTTTCCTTTGAATAACATGATATCCGAGACCGCAGGAATGCGTTCGCTCTCTAGGCCTCTCGGAGTCAGTTCTACTTTTTTAAATGCTAATTCTGTCTCGAGTGGATGTTCGAAATACTCTAATTCAACAGGGGCTTCTCGTTCGTACCAATAGAGAGCCACAGCAATATCCTCGACAGAGGCAGCGGGCTGATTCCACGGGCCCACCATTCCATTCATAGAAAGGATGACTTCCTCCCAGGCATGGCGTGGCAAAGCATCGGCTGGCAAGGGTGAATGACAACGACTACAAGCACCCATGACTAGATTTTCAGCATTCTCCATCTGCTCCTCGGTCAACTCGGGAAGATCGGAACGTTGAAGCCCTTGGGATGCTGAACTGTCACGAGAAGATTTCACTGTTGAAATAGGAGTACTGACTTTTTTGACAGACGACTTTGGAGGATTCTTCTGGGGAGGTTTCGAACTTTCGAGTCCGCAGCCCGTCATGACGGAACTCATACACATGAGAACAAGGCAGATGATTCTCACAAAAGACTGATATATTCGTTTTTTCGTTTTCAACACTGGATTGCCCCCCTTGATCGGCACTAGAATACCATCTGAGCGGGATTCTACACTCATTAGTGTTTGGTAACTGACACCGCTGTTGCAGTTCCTCCTAAATTTTGCAGTCGGCTCAGTGTCGTTTGCAGTCGGTTCAGTGTCTTTTGCAGTCGGCTCAGTGTCTTTTGCAGTCGGCTCAGTGTCGTTCGCAGCCGGCTGAGTGTCGCTTCCACACTGACCCTGCAGCCCGGCAAATCTTCAAGAAGAAGAGAACAGGTCTTTCATGTCCTTGACCCCGTACAACTCCAGTTTGGTTCTATTGTCGATTCTCATCTCGACCCAAACCGTTCCCGATACCAGTCCTCAGGTTATAGGCCGCTCAATAGAAGCGACTCCCCTCATCGCTTTCGCCGACGAAGATACCGAAAAACCGACCTTTAAGTCCCCTGAAGGTCAGGAAAAATACGATCTTGGAGTGAAGTCGTTTTCCGAGCGATTATGGAAAGATGCCGATAAGGCATTCAAGGCTGCCCGAAAAAATACGGCAGACAAATCATCTCGATCTCATGTCGATCTTTTTGAGAAGGCGTGCAGTGGTGGAAAACTCCTCGACAAGGTCCAGAAAGATATCGACAAGGAAAAGTGGCGCAAAGCATGGTCAGCGCTGATGAATCTTGAGAAAAAATACGGTGAGACACCGCTGGTGGATTTTCTCAAAGAAACTCGTGACGTCATCTATCCAGAATTGTTTTTGGATCTCGCGACATTCGAAGAGCCCCCTCCTGAACCCGAAGTCAAAGCAAGAGCCGCTTGGCCCGAAAATGAAACGCGGATCACAAAAGATCCGGATGTAATTTTCGAGGGTAAAGGTGCTTTGCAATGGGGAGCGGGCAACACGGGTGGCGGAGCATTCGGAAATTTTGCTTTTGGTCGACTTCCGCTCGCGAGCCTTGAGGACGTCGTCGTAGAGGACTATCGGATCTTAAATATCTCGATCTTCAATGAAGACGACAACTTTGGGAAATATGTTCTCTACTTTGGACCCGAGCCACTCGGTGGAAATCAAGCGGGAGGCGGTGCTGGAGGATTCGGAGGACTCGGAGGACTCGGAGGACTTCTCAGAAACAATTGTTATTCGCATTATTTGACGATTCGGAAAAAAGGCTGGAATCACTTCCGAGTAGACCTGGTCAAAGATCTGAAGAAAGATCCCAAGCTCACATGGACAGATATCCTGTCGCTGTCGCTGTTGACGGTTCCACCATCCCACAAAAAAACACTGGTCATCGACGCCGTGAAACTGGAAAGGCTCTGAGCCATCGTCACGGAATCAGGTGAGATCTTTGTCTAGGATGAGATTTCGTCTCTCTGGCCCCTCGATAACCAACGCCGAGGCTTCAGTAGGTTGTCGTTTAATACGGCGATGCCTTGCACCTTTCCGTTGGAATAAATGACTCTGTCTCCAGCAGCATCTTCGTCTCCAGCAGCATCTTCGTCTCCAGCAGCATCTTCG
>JAACCY010000239.1 GCA_009937185.1 Planctomycetia bacterium | reverse complement strand
GATTCTGTTTTCACTGTGATTCTGTTTTCACTGTGATTCTGTCTCTTCTCGGTTCTGGTATCTCAACCAGTGCTCGATGAAGGGTTGTAGTTCTCCATCGAGGACGGCATCTACGTTGCTGGTTTCATGATCAGACCTGTGGTCCTTGATCATTTTGTAAGGATGCATGACATATGAGCGAATTTGGCTACCGAATGCAATCTCGCTTTTCGTGCCCTGTATGGCATCCATCTCTGCTCGGCGTTTTTCTTCCTGAACTTCAAGAATCCTGGCCTTGAGAACACGAAGCGCCTGGGCTTTGTTTGCATGTTGGCTACGCTCATTTTGACACTGCACTACGATTCCCGTGGGCATGTGAGTGATCCTGACGGCAGAATCGGTCGTATTGACATGCTGCCCTCCCGCTCCACTTGCCCGATAGGTATCAATCCTCAAATCCGCATCCACGATCTCGACACCTTCTGCCAGATCTGTTTCAGGAGTCACTCGAACGGAACAAAATGCAGTTTGACGCCGTGCTTGTGCATCGAAGGGTGAGATTCTGACGATTCGGTGCACACCAGATTCTGAACGAAGATAGCCATAAGAGTAATCACCCACAAAATGAATGGTGGAAGATTTCAAGCCTGCTTCTTCACCGGGCTGTTCATCGATGACTGAAGTCTTATAGCCTTGTTTTTCTCCCCAGCGAATAAACATCCTCTGAACCATCAACGTCCAGTCTGCGGCATCTGTACCGCCAGCACCGGATTGAATCTCAAGAAATGCGTTGGAATGATCATATTTGCCGTTGAGTAGAGTCTTGAGTTCAAGGCTCTCAGCGCTGGCTAATAGATTTTGTGTTTCTAGGTCGGCTTCTGTGAGGGATTCTTCGTCCGATTCGGATTCAGCGAGTTCAAGCAGTACCTGAACGTCTTCGACTCCTTGGGCGAGCTTTTCAATTGAATGAACTGCTGACTTCACAGATTTCATGGATTTGATGACTTTTTCCGCAGACTCGCGGTCCTCCCAGAAATCCTGAGCGGACATCACCTTTTCCAGTTTCTGGAGGCGAACCTTTTGTTCATCAAATCGGGTGGCATGTCGAATTCTGTTGAGTAGTTCTTCGATGCTCTTCAGACGAGCCTTAGTGTCAGAACTCAATTTAACCCGCTAACCTTCAGGAACCATGCGGAGAATCGACTCATGACCGCCGCTGTATGATCATCTTGGCGATGGGGCACTCATATACAAGTGACATGGGGGTGTATGGGGCGTTTTTATCTGGAATATTCAGATTAATCGGAGGAGTGAAGGCATAAAAAAGAAGAAAGGGTCCGGAGGGTATTCCCTCCGGACCCTGTTTTCTATCAGGTGAGCAAGGCGGGTTCTCCGCCTCCCCCGTCAGAGGAACGGGTTAGCGAACCCACCTCCTGATAGAGCCACGGACAATCATCAATGGACCACCTCCTTTCTTGGATTGGAGTATCCCAGTCTCACGTGGACGTGACACCCACAACCGGGCATCGTCCTCACCGGTAGCGTCCTACCAGTTAGAAATTTTCGTCTAAACCCCAAAGGACTTACGCACGCCGCAAGTTGAACATCAGGGGATCTGGACCCTGTTGCGATCCATATCTACATGATATCACCCACGTCAGATCACGGTCATGACTTTTGTATGCCGAGCTTAATGAGTGGATGGAGAAGTGAAAATTGTCCCTGAATCCGGAAATTGAGCCCCCCCAGGCAGACATTGGGGAATCATTGCCGGGCAAGCCTCCTGTGGGGAGATTGGCTCCGAGTCCAACAGGGGTTCTGCATTTGGGTAATGCGAGATCTTTTCTTCTGGCTTGGCTCTCGATTCGTCAACAGGGGGGAAAGCTGCTGCTTCGTATCGAGGATCTGGACGGTCCAAGGATCAAGGCGGGTGCCACAGAGGCTGCTATTGAGGACTTGGAATGGCTGGGACTGGACTGGGACGAAGAGATTCGAATTCAGAGTCACCGGCTTCCGTTGCATGAGAAGGCGCTTCAGGACCTGATCTCAGCAGGATTGGCATATCCTTGTTGTTGCACAAGAAAAGAGATTGAGGAAGCCGCCAGCGCACCCCATGAACAGGTTTCTTCTGGCGACCATCCCTCCGAGACCATCTATCCAGGAACTTGCCGGGGACGTTGGGGGAGTATGGAGGAAGCGGCTGAAGCGACGGGGAGAGATCCTGCTCTCCGGTTACTCGTGGAGGAGCCCGCCATCCCATTCTTCGACGATTTCAGAGGACAGGAAGAAGGGGTTCTCAATGGGGATTTCGTCTTGAGTAAAAGAGATGGAACCCCTTCCTATCAACTGGCGGTGGTGGTGGATGATGCTCTGGATGGTATCTCAGAAGTGCTTCGGGCTGATGACCTCATCCCTTCCACGCCGAGGCAGTTATTGCTCTATCGCCATTTGGGAGGGATTCCTCCCCGACATATTCACGTCCCGCTTATCGTGGGCCCTGACGGGAAAAGGCTGGCTAAACGTCACGGAGATACGAGTTTGGCTTTTTACAGACGGCAGGGAATCTCTCCTGAAGAGATCATCGGAGCTTTGGCACATTTGTGTGGCTGGGCTCCTCGAGGCGCGCGCCTCCGTCCCGCAGATTTGGTCGCGGGCTTTCAACTCGATCGACTTCCTAGTGAGCCAATGATCTGGGAAGACGAGAGGTACCTGACCGCAGACCATTGAAGTTTTTTATCAAATCCGTCATAGTCTGTCCTGACCGGAATGCCGCTCCGGTCTGCGACACCGGAGTATCGTCATTACGCAATTGCCAGCGTCCCGGATCTTTCCGGATCATGAACGGTTATTGGCTATTTTCGCACGTATTCAACGTGGCGGCCCCTTTCGTCTCAATGCGAATGGGCTGAAGGTACTTTTCCTTCTCGTCGCTAGTTTCACTGGTTTCTGTAATACACCTACTTCATCTGCAAATGCGTCGGACGTTTCGCTCCTTATCGATCACCTCACGAGTGATCGCCCTATTGTTGGTAAAGAAGTCTTTTCCATCGAAATACCCGCTGGAGAAGATGAGCGTGTTGTCGAAGTGATATTGATCAGTGCGGGGCAAGAAATCACTTTGGCAAGTTATTGGATCGATGGTAGTCGAGGAAAACTTCTTCTCGATGGTGAAGGTGTTCTTGGTCCAGACCCTGGACGTTTACCTCCCGGAGAAATCGTCACGAGATTGATAGATTCCCAGCAAGTCAGCACTCAATTATCTCAAACTATTCAGTGGGAGAATTCTCCCTGGTATCCCAATGGTGATTCCACAGTTCATATTCTTGACCGAGTGGGTAGGAAACTGAGAGATGGGAAACCAGCAGTTGCTTATCGAGAATTGAAATCTGTTTCGAGAGAAGAAATGGATGTAGAGCAGCTTGCCGAGTGGCACAGGCTTAATGCATCCGTGCTAGATGTGTTTTCGAAGATTGATCGTGTTCACGTTCAGCCATCGAAGCAACAATTGGCTAGAGCGTTCGAGATCTCCAATGAGTCATCGTTCGTAAGAATCCGAAGTCTAATTGACCGAGCTGAGAGGCGCCTTCGAGAAGGTCGGATAAGTCAAGATCCTGAGGTGCGCAGGAATGAATCGAACGGGGCATTAAAAGATGCCAGATCTGCATTGAATCTCGCTCTTAAAAAGGGAGACAGGCGACTCGCCTCCATGTCATTGGTAGAGATAGCAAAGGCTACCGCCGAACGAGGTTGGAAATCAAATACATTGGCGGCTATCGAATCTGCGCGAGATCTTAATGGCGATTCAGATACAAACTGGAGAACAGAGTTGGCTCTCGCGAGGGTACATGAGGTGTCCGGAGATCGAGATAAAGCCATAGATTCTGCAAGATTAGCGGTCGCAGTTGTGGAATCGATGCGGTGGGGATACTCGGAAGATTCTTCAGCGATGTTTAAGAGAAGAGGGCCCGCACTGTTCCTTGCTGAGCTTCTTGCGAAGAGCGGTAAGGTTGTCGAATCACTTGCCGCTTGTGAATTACTCAGAATGAGGCGACCCGGCGAGATTGCGTTAGACGTTCTTCAAATTAATAGAATCGCTAAATCTGTAGGAGATCAGTTCTCTATTCAGGTTGTCTTGGATACAGGACGTCATCTATTGAATTGGAAAACAAGGAATGGTGAGTGGGTCGTTGATGTCACCGACCATGAAAATGGTGAACTTGTTGGTCATATCAATCATCTTCATCAAACCAGAGGAAAGGCGATCACTTCTGCGAGATGGATCTCCAAAAGAGTCTTCGATGATATTCCTCCGAGTGGGGATAAATTTCTTTTGATACCCGTAGGTGATCTACGCCGTGTGCCATGGAGCATGTTGCCGGTGGACGGGAGATCGCTCCTCGATCATTGTTCATGGAGCATGCTCCCGAATTTGCGAGCGGCAAAAAGAGAACTCTCCTCACTACCTTCTCGCAATTGGTTATCGCTAGTCGATCCCGAAGCGATAGATAGACCTCGTCTTCCAGGAGCATTGGAAGAGGGGAAATTAGTGAGTCGTTCCATCCCTGAATCCAAAGTGATCAGTGGATCAGCGGCTAATGTGGAATCGTTGATTGCCGAGGTTGGGAACGCACAAGTTCTTCACCTGGCATGCCACGGAGATTTCGATCCGAGAGCTCCTCTGGAATCAAAATTGTTCCTTTCGCCAAGTGTCGAGAGCGAGAGTGGACAGTTCAAGGCGAGAGAATTGGCTCGTCTTCCTCTGGCCAATTGCAGACTTATTTTGCTCACCGGTTGCGAGACCGCTTTGGCAAGTGCTGTCGGTGCGGATGATCTGGCGGGGTTCACTGGAGCGGCTTTCGAAGCGGGTTGTGATGGGCTCCTAGGATCTCTCTGGCCTGTTGAAGATGCGGTGGCACGGGAGGTTATTGGGGGGATAATTTCGGCTGCAAAAGATCAAAAAATGGCTTCAGAGGCTTTGAGAGACGCTTGCAGGTCGATTAAGCGACAATTTGGTAATGATCAAGTTTCCGCCTGGAGTGGCTGGGTTCTGGTTGAGAATGGAAGATGACGTGCCGATAATAAGTACTATCAGTTACCAGACCAGTTGGAATGCCCCTGTGAGACAGGGGCTGAGGCTAGATCTGTGCGCCGATCATAATAACTTGCTGACTCTGGATCTTGTTTCTGGCGTCGGGAACTCTTCGCTACGATCAAACGTCTCCAATAGGTTCGTTTGTCGAAAAGTAAACACGTCCGGGGTACATACACAGTCGAGGAACACCATGGCTTGGCCCAAGAGCAATATTATTCTGTTTATTGCCACCCTCCTATTGGCGGTCGTTCCTATCGTGCCCGGTTTGGGAACCGCAGATTTACATCCATTGGAAGCCCAAGTTCCAAACATCACTTTTGTGGAGTTGTTTCACTCTACAGGTGAAGAAGTGTTTGGTTTTCTTTCTAATTATCCAGATCTGAACAAATACATCGAATCAGGAGTGATTTCCCAGTTACCGAACAGGGAAAACTCTTTGATGCTCAATGCGGATCCTGAGACTACCGAAGCCTTGATCAGGACGATCAGGGAATATGAGTTGGTGGGAATCCGCAGCCGATTGAAGCAAGAGTCGATCACTGTGAAATATGCGGGACTCCAACTGGTTCTTGAAGCTCTGGCAGCCAGTAAAGTATGTCAGGTGTATCACCGGACAGAAGAAGTCAAAAATGACTCTGTCAAACAAGGCAACAGAACCATCACTCGAACATACAAAAAAGCTATTTATTCACGGTATGAAGCAGCCAGTGAAACAGTTTTACATTCATGGGATTTACCAGAGTTTCCATATGTGTTGGAAATCCCTCATGTCGATCCGATCTCATTGCCTCCTGTGAGGTTGGGAACCGGAATAGAAGACTCCTCTATGTCTCTGACTTTTGAAGAGTCACCCTCGACGGAATCTCGCAACAGGTTATTAGTGGTGGGAACGACGGAAGACGTGAAGCGCATCGAAGAATTTATTGCGATGATCGATGTTCCTGCTCGCCAGATAATGATCGAAGTCCAAATCATTGAATTGGAAGCAGACGCTCTCACCGATTTGGGTATTGATACTCTGGCCTTTGAAAAGCGAAGTTCTGTTGTGAATTTCGCTTCGCCTTTGCCTGGCGAGGCCATTCAGAATATCGGTGACAATTTCAATCCGATTCAACAGGCGGGTTTGTCCTTCCTTTTCGACGATACCACCGAAGCGCTTTCTTCCCAGTTTCTTGCTGGAGTTCATGCATTGGTGAGAAAAGGCGATGCCATTATCAAGGCACGACCAAAACTGTATGCACTGGACGACCGTCAAAGCCAACTGCATTTGGGCGAAAAGATTCCCACCTTCATTTCGACTGACGTTGTCAGAGATGTCAGCGGTGGAAACTTTGTCGAAAACGTCAACAAGGTTGGCACCGAGCATATCGGTACGACGCTTGTCGTGAAACCTCGTATCAGTGGTAACGACGAGAACGAAGTTTCAATGCTGATAGATATCACTGTAAATAATTTGCAGGGTAGGCAGCAGGTTTTCGCAGAAGATCTATTGGGTATTCCACAGGTTGCCACTCGTAACTTCCGTGGACAGGCCAGAGTCAAGAACCACCGCCCCCTCATTCTGGGTGGACTGATCAAGGAGAGTGAGTTCGATTCAAAGAACTCCATTCCAGGTTTAGGTGACTTGCCTCTCATCGGCGATCTTTTCGGTCGCAAAAGTTCTAAGAAGCAAAGATCAGAGATCATCATTGTTCTGACTCCGCACATTCTTGCTGAAGATGGAGTCGATCCGATTTCTACGCCCAAAGAGAGTCGCCATTTCGACACACGTAACAGTGTGTTGTTCAATGATCGCTACATTCTTAAAGGTAGAGATCTCGTTGGCTTGGATCCGGTCAACAGGACCCCTGTAGAGGGATTCTCTCGTGATGACGTTCTCGATCTGACTCTTTTGAGCATCGTGAAGAAGCGAGAACTGGTCAGTAAATTGAAAATCTTTGAGGATTACCTTCCGGAGGCGAGTGAACAACTCAGCTATTTGAAGTTGAGGCATCCTGAGAAGTCTGTGGTCACTTGGTCCAAGGAAGAGAGGCAACTCTTCTTCCAGGCGGCGGCGATCCTCGTTGAAAACATCAAAAGTTTGAATCCAGATCTCACCTATGACGATGTTGTCTCTCCACGCAGGGAAATCGTTGTGCCTACTAGTCCCTATCACGTCAGTTTGTCCTTCGACAAACTGAGAACCTTCTACGAGAAGGGTGATATTGTACTGATGCGAGGCGAGACAGATCTGTCCGATAAAACCATCGACCTCCTGCAGCTATTGGGGAAAGATGATTTGGAAGATTTCGCACTCTTTGTGGAGTCTTTGGGGAGGACTGAGCAGGAGCATGGCAAGTTCAGGGATCTACTGGAAGATCAACTTTTGATTCTTTATCCCGACACGCAGTCCGTTTCAGAACTTGGTTACAAAGAACTATTGTCGGCTCTGGCTGAGAAGAATGTGGACTTCCTTGCGATTGCCACATTCTTAACTGTTCGACTTCAGGAAACGATTTCCAGTGGTGAGATACCTCTGGGGGTTCTTGAAGATGATCTTGTAGCCTTTAGTCAGAGAACCGTGACTCTCGATCAACTGGGAGGTCGGCTCCAGGATCTGGATGAACGGTGGGATGATCTGAACACATCGAAGAGTCGGCCCGTTCAGGGGCTTTGATAACATCAGTTCCGAATCATTCGGCCGATGAAATAGCGGAGTTTCCATGATTCCAGCACACGCTCTAGCTCTTCGCCCTGGTATTGTCAGGTGGAATCTCGTTGTCAGGTGGAATCATGACAATGTCCTCTCCGCTGGGTCGGTGGTCCTTCCACTATTTCTAGGAGCCATCCTTCTCGGGGGCTGTGCCGGTCCTGTTCCACAGGAAAGTCGGGAAGACATCCTGAAGGACATTCGAAGTACAACATTGATCCCTAATCTAGGGGCTTACGATGATGAAGTTCAAAAGCATGCTTTAGACCGAATCCTTGTGAGTTTGAGAAAAGCTCCAGTGATCACCCGTAATCTGTTAGTGGCTGAACTTCAGGATCCTTTTATCGGGGCTCGTACCAAGCGAGTGATCTGTACGATATTGGCAAGAGAAGGGGATCAAAGAGCATTGCCCACACTCTCCTCCATGCTCGCTGAAGGCAATGTTCTCGATGATGATCTTATCGAAACAGCTCTACTTGAGTTTGGTGAAGTCTCTCTTCCCCTCGTGATGACAGTGCTTCAGGAGGGACCGGTGACCGCTCGAAGAATGGCGGCCTCAATTCTACTTTCGCTGGGGGTCTCTCAAGCGTTCGATGCATTGGAAGATCGGTATCCCAATGAGAGGGATACTGAAGTTAGATTTTTATGCGTGTGTGGTTTTGCAGATGACAAAAGATCGAGCTCCAACAGGAGTTTGACGGATGCCCTCGATGATATAGAAGAAGGAATACGCCAAGCAGCATGGGGTGCTCTTCAACGTCGAGGACTGCTTCCAAGAAGTTTGGGGTTTGATCCGGAGGGAATGCCTTCTATTCGTCAATCCCAGATCGAAAATATCAGATCATGGTTTGCCGGTGACAGTACCCCTGTAGAAAACAGAAATCAGGAAGCACAGTCCTTGTAGTGGAATTTGTGTTTGTTTGTGGGATTGCTTTTATTCATGAAAAAGGGTCGTGAGGAGAATCTCCTCACGACCCTTTTTTGATTTGATCAGGAACGATCTGATTAAGCTTTCTGGTTGTTCACAAACTCTTCCCAGAACTCGATGGGCATGTCTAGTGCCACCTTGAGGGCACCGTTGGAACCTGCATATTGAGCTTCTTCAACAGCCTTTACTTTGCCGCCTCCGTATTCAACGAGAGCTTCTTCCATGGCACGGGCGAGGCCTGTGATCTGGCTTCCACCTCCACCAAGAAGGATGTGATTCCGCATCTTCTGTTGGAATTCTGGATCGTATGTGGCGATGAGGTCCTGAAGTGCCTCGATTGTCGGTTGGACGATTCCCATGCATGCTTCATGAACTTGATCGGTGACGTCGAATTCTGTTGGTTTACCTTTTACCGGGAAGGTTGCGAGCACTGAATCGTGCTGACGTCCGACGTTGGCAAAGTTCTCTTTGATCTCACGAACCATGTTGGTGGAAAATTGCGCTTCCGTGTATTTCTCAGAAATCAGGTCGAAGAGTTTCTGATCGATAGCATCTCCACCAAAGTGATGGGTTCTCTGATCCTCAGCCTTGGGCATTGTTCCGTGAACTCTGCACAAGTCGACGGTTCCTGCACCGATATCGATGACGAGTGTGTCGGCGAGAAAGTCGAGTCCATAAGCGACAGAGAAAGGTTCTGAACAGACGATGATGCTGTCCATGAACTCTGAAGCGGCTTCGAGGATGTGAGCCTTAGAGTCAACGCTGGCTTCAGCAGGTGCTCCAATGACTCCGTAGACGGTGCTACCGGAAGGAATCTCCGCCAATTCGATAATATGCTCGATGAGGTCACGAGTGGCCCGTTTGGCATCGACTTCATCGCGAATCACTCCCTTGTCGAGTGGACGGACCAGATTCACTGACATTCTATTTTCGACAGCTTCTTCACCGAACACTTTATCTCGGCCACCGAGAAGCTTTTTACTTACATGATCCTGGGCGTATCCAACATATGACCAAACAGTGGTCCGGATACCTGTCGACGTGGTGATCGAGGTTCTACTCGTTCCCAAGTCCATTCCCACGTATACGATTTCACTCATGGGGGTGTCCTCCTTATTGCCGGGAAGCGATCTCAGGCGAGATCCTTCTCGACGGACTTATTATTACTTTGTTTCTTTTCCGAAGAGCCATTGTGCACAATTTTTTCGCGAAGTTGACGATTTTCTGAGACCAGATCTACGAGAAGAGCACGACGCCTCTCGCTATCGGAACCGTCTTCACTGGGAGATACAAGAGAGACACCTGTGTGAAGGGGATTGGGGAACCCGTCACGGCTCTCTGCACGGCGGACTGTTTCCAGTGCGCTGTCACGCTGATTACGGGCATCGTCAAGGTTTTTAGCGAGTCTCTTCACTTTTCGTTCGAGGAGATCGATGTTCTCGCTTCTTGCCGTTTCTTCTCTCTCGCGAGCCTTGGATCGTTCCAGATCGAGGGATTGATTGACGACAGCACGCAACTCCTGCTCGACAGCAGGGTCGAGATCTTCTCCATGAGTGGCTCGTTGGACAATTTTTTCCAGAGTCTTTTCGAGCCGTCCCAGACTTTCTTCAGAAAGAGTGAACCGATCCCGTTCTACTTCTCTTTCTTTCTCGGCACCCAGAAGATCTTGTGTTCGATTCATCCGGGCCGTCAGAGTCTCAATATGAGATTGAAGGTCAGCTTTTTCGTTTTCAAATTCCGCAAGTCGTTCCTTAAAGCCTCGTTCGGATTCTTCCCGCAATCTTCGTAATTCTTTTTCATCGAGAGATCTGCCACTTTCTCGGATCGTTTCCTCGACAGAAGCCTGAATCAGTTCTTTTATTGCTGAAAGATTGAGGACTCTGACGCTGTCTCTTTGAGCAGCGATGGCAGAGGTTCTCACCAACCTAGAGCGGGATCGAAGTGCGGATTCCAAATCGCCGGAATCAGAAGCAGTGGGTGTCTTATCAACAAAGAGGCGTTCCAGTGCACTGATCTCGCGGGGGTGTGCAGGATTCCAACGGAGGAGAAGACCCGCTTCGCTTCTTTGTGAAACCTCAGCATGAATCAATTCTGCGTGCCCGTCAGGACGTTCGACAATCAATTCGTAACGCTGCCCAATTTGAAGGCGAATCGTTGAATCGAGAAGAACCTCTCTAGAGTCGATGCGTGCAACAGGGAGTCTGAGGATGCCTGCAGAAACCTCAACCACCACGCTCCATGTCGTGGAGGAAGACGCTGCTGAATCGGTATCAGACTTTGAACTCATGAATCAATACTCCACTTCGCCTCGGTTGTCGGGCGAGCTCTGAAAGGGTTCTCTCTTCTTCGTGAAGAACTTCCCTGATGTCGGCAATTTGGGTGATGAAGCGACGGGCAGATGCCGGACTCACGACCACGCTATGACCTGAGAAGGCTAAACAATGAGACCGCAAAGTGCAAGTTGAGGTCGATCTTCGGGCTGATACGGCCTTACAGAGAGGGTAACGGTTGCCGGAACCGGGAATAGAGGGGCAGCGTCCTGTATGGAAGTCGGCCAAGGTATATCTCTGCTTTTTGCAGGTTGGAGACAAGGGCCATATAGGTGATGATGTCCTCACGAGCCTGTCTGGAGTCCAAATCGTCAGGTTATTTGAGTCTTAAGAAGTTTTCTGAACAGGAAGAGCGAACAGAACTGATTCCTTGTGCCTGAGGATCCTGTTCTCAAGAACCGACACGGAGTAGAACCCCATGACCAGTTGTCTTCTCGCCATCATTGCGGGAGCTCTCTACGGATTACCTGTGGATGTCGTCGAAGGATCCGAACCGGTCCCCTCAGAGACGGTCAAGGTCGGCAGCATTCAATTTGAACCGGAGACAAAAACGATCTATCTCGATGGATTCATGAATCTGTCCGGAGGATTTGTTGAATACCTTGTAAATCTGCCGAGTGCGAACGCTCATGAGTGTTTGGTCGCTGTGGACTGCGATCCCGCAAATTTTCAGACAGCACTCATGCTCCTCGACTTAAAAGAGAGCAGGAGTCCAGAATCGAATAGAGACCTTGGCCCCCTCGATGACGGTGACCGTGTCGTCATTTTCCTTCAGTTTGCAGTTGAAGATGCTGAGGGAAGAACCCTGATCCGAACCATCCGTGCCGAAAATTGCATGATCAATGCACCTATGGAAAGAGAGATGGCTCGTTGTGGATTTGCTTTTACAGGTTCTGGGTTCATGACGATCGATCCTCCGCCGAGTGCTCCGGAGGGGACTCCACCCAAAGAAGAATTCATGGCGAGGGTGACCGGGGAGTTGATTTCATTGAGCCATAGACCTTGGGCAATCCTCGATAATCCTCTGGCATTACCCTATACGGACGGCGATTATTTCGCATATAGCGATGTATTACCGAAGATGCGTCGAAATGATCAAAGAGATCAGCCTCCTAGTGTCAGGGTGATATTGCGAAAAGCGCGTTCCTTTGAAATTGACTCCAGTGCTGTGAGAATGGAATTGCCGAAGTTGGAAGCCTCACCCGCAGACGAAGCAGAAGAGGATCGATAGTGAAGTTTATTAGCTACATTCAAAATCTCTCCCGGAGGATCTCCGGGATTACAGTCAAAGTTACTTTTGTCATCGCTGTTTTGGCCTTGGCGCAAGGACTGACAGCCACGGATCTTGTCGCCCAGGTTGGAGAAAAGAAACTCGACCGGGCCACGATTAAATCCGCCATTGATCGCGGGGCGAACTGGTTGATCGATTACCAAAGGCCTGACGGGTCGTGGGGATCACAAATGGGTGATCCTGGAATCACAGGAATGGTACTCAAGTCGCTTGCCGATACTCCGAGAGCTTATCGGGAAGAAGATGGTCCATTTATTTCTTCCGCTGTGAAATCATTGTTAGATCATCAACAAAAAGACGGGGGTGTTTACGTACCCGATCAAGGATTGATGAACTACAAGACTTGCATTGCTGTGTTGGCTTTGACGGCACTGGATGCTGACAGAAAAACTCCACGCTATCTTGATCAAGTTGCTCGAATGCGCGATTACATCGCTGGGTTGCAATGTGCCGAAGACTCCAGTCCTCTTGCCTTTGATCGTCAAAGACATACGGGGTCGTACGGAGGCATTGGTTACGGGAGTGACCGTCGTCCGGATATGAGTAATACCCAACTGGCATTGGAAGCATTAAAAGCCGCGGGTCTTTCCGAGGATTCCGAAGTTTGGAAAAGAGCCACGGTATTTATTTCTCGCTGCCAAAACCGTAAAGCGAGTAATGACGTCCTTGATGGAAAGAGCAAGAGTTCTAGCCAGGATGGGGGATTCTTTTATCATCCAGACGAATCGAAGGCTGGAAAAGAGACCGATGAAAATGGAGTGGTTACGTTTTCTTCTTACGGATCGATGACATATTCGGCGGTCAAATCGCTCATCTATGCGGGGCTGAAAAAGGACGATCCGAGATTGAAAGCCGCCATCGACTGGATTGCAAATAATTGGACTGTCCAAGAAAACCCCGGCATGGCCACTCCTCTGCAGCCTGCGAGAGGTCAAACAGGGTATTTCTATTACCTCGCAGTCATGTCTCGAGCTTTAGAAGTTCTGGGTCAGAAAGAATTTGTCGATGGTGAAGGAATCGCTCATGTGTGGGCAGAAGAAGTCGCCTCCGCACTACTTTCTCGACAAAGTGAAGACGGTTCGTGGAGTAATCCTGTTGACCGATGGTGGGAGGGGGACCCTGTCCTCGCTTCTGCTTATGCACTTCAAGCGTTAAACATTTGTTACGCAAACCTGGAAGAGTGATCCGATGCCAAGAATGAAAGCATTTCGAGGATTTGTCCCCAACGAATCTGTCGTTAATCCGGGTGAAGTGATTTGTCCTCCATATGATGTGATTCCGGAGGAACTACATGCTCAGCTTCTAGAGTCTTCTCCGCATAATGCGGTCAGATGGATTCTTGGAGATGACCCTTCTGCAAAACCGGATGAAAACGTATTCCGTAAGTGCGGAAACTCGATGCGTGAAGCAGTGGAATCGGGAACGATCAAGCGCGAAGAGAAGCCAGCCATCTATCGCTATGGTATTCGCTACCAAAATAGTGAAGGTGGCGAGTCAAATCTTCAGGGAGTCATCGCTGTTGTCGAAGCATTGCCCTGGGGACAAGGCGTCGAGAGACACGAAGAAATCCGAACCCATACCGTGGCAAGGTTGGTGGATCAGGCCCGCCTCACTACGATTGATACCGGTGTCGTCCAGTTGAGTTGTGAAGGCTTGGAAAAAGCTCTGGAGAGCGTTGGAGCCGGCCCAGACTCTGGAGATCTGGTTTTCGAGAGCCCCGACTGGAGGGGCGACGTGCACACTCTGAGAAGAATTGATGACCCCGAACAGGTCAAAGCCATCGAAGAGGTTCTCGAACCTATGCCGTCGGCCGTGGCGGATGGTCACCATCGTTATACGACAGCGATGGAGTTGTCGAATGACGATCAACTTCGCGGAGGTGGATTCGTCTTGGCATTCATAGGAGACCTTCATCAAGAAGGCCTTCACATTCGGCCCACGCATCGAATTTGGGATTGGTCTCCGGAAGTAGGGGTCTCACCAGAAACCGTCGCAGAACAGTTGGTAGAGGTTCTGGACGATGGAGAGGGTGAGCCTTGGCAGATTGTGTTGGGAAATGGTAATTCCATCAATTTGATGACTCGACCTGATTCAGAGAAGCCCACCTTGGCACGCAGACTTGTCGATGTGATATCTGAATTCGAAGGGCTGGGGGCACCGGCTACTCCGCACGAAGAAAATGTCGCTCGCGAGCTCCTGTCTCAGCATGACCATGGACTGCTTTGTTTGCTTCCTCCTGTGGGAAGAGAAGAGTTTTGGGCCAGAACCATGGTCCATGAAGTTTTTCCGCCAAAGACTACATTTTTCGAACCCAAGATTTCTACGGGAATTGTGGTTCGTTTTACTGATGAGGAGGACGTCTAATGTCAGCGACTCATGAGAGTTCACTACGAAGAGAAGTACCCCGCTTGTTTATCCCTGGCCCAGTGGAGGTCGAGGAATCCATCATGCAGGCGATGTTGCGTCCTATGATTGGTCACCGTGCTCCAGAATTTTCAGTTCTGGGTGAGGAGTTGCACCGCAATTCTCAACGGTTGTTTCGTACTGAAGATCCGGTGTTCATTTTGACCTCATCCGGAACTGGGGGAATGGAGACCGCCGCGCGATGCGGAGTGAAGGACAAGGTTCTTTGCTTTGTGAACGGCGCATTTAGCCAAAGGTTCTACAAGGTCTGTGTCAGTAATGGCAAAGATGCGACCCGGGTGGATGTCCCTTGGGGTGAAGCTGTAAAGCCGGAATTGGTGAGAGAAGAACTCTCAAGAGGCGATTTTGATGCAGTTTCTATCGTTCACAATGAGACCAGTACGGGAGTGATGAATCCTCTCGCTGAGATTGCTGAAGTTGTCGCTGAATTCCCCGATGTGTTTTTGTTGGTGGACGCCATCACAAGTGCGGGAGCTGTTCCCATACATATGGATAGTCTTCCTCCTATTGATTATCTCGTGACGGGAAGTCAGAAAGCTTTGGCTCTTCCTCCGGGGCTCGCTCTTCTCGCCGTTTCGGAACGGGCTTTGGAGAGGGCTGAGAAAGTCGAGAATCGCGGTATGTATTTTGATGTCCTGGCGATGCATAAATCTTGGAAGAAGCACCAGACTCCAAGTACTCCAACGATTGCATTGATGCAGGCCCTAAAGGATCGATTACAGATGATTCTGGCAGATGAGGCATCCTGGTTTGGTGCTCATTTGGAGAAAGCGGAACGGGTTCGCGAGTGGGCGAATGGATCTTTCAAACTCTTTGCAGAAGAAGGCTATGAGTCTGTTTCGCTCACCTGTATCGATAACTCGAGGGGAATCTCCATCGCAGATCTCAATGGTTTTCTCCGGGAACATGACATGTTTCTCTCAAATGGATATGGCGATTTGAAGGAGAAAACCTTTAGAATTGGTCACATGGGGGCTGTATCCATGGAACAAACCAATACTTTGCTTTCTCTCGTGGATGATTTTGTATCTCGGTCGTAGCCATTTTACCGGAATCGTTTTTTGTTGTTCACGTTCCCTTGACCAGAGGCGTTGGATTACGTAATGTCACCGTTTGACTGAGTAAAAGAAATTGTCGCGGGGTGGAGCAGTTGGCAGCTCGTCGGGCTCATAACCCGAAGGTCGCAGGTTCGAGTCCTGCCCCCGCTACCATAAATATCATTCCCGGTTCTGATCCCAGAGCCGGGATTTTTTTTAGCCATATGTTTCGGCTCTCGTCTTTCTTAAAGAAGACCTTGTCTTTCTTTAAGGAGATCCTGTCCTTCTTGAAGGAGACTCTGACCTTCTTTGAGGCGGAGAAGTTAATCGGGATATCCTCATCCGGATATTATTTCCGAGGTGGTCGCCGAAGGCTTTTGCTGGGAGAAATCCCATAAATAGAAATAATACCTATCTCGGCCGGATATTCGGGGTTTTATGAGGAAGACTCAGGAGACTGGAATAATGATCTAACTCCCTGCACACAATCTACAGCGAGGATGACCTGAGTGATAGAATAGAGGAACCTGTATTCAGTTTCCTAACATTTGAGTGGGGAAGTTTTGTGGGTATTTTGAAAAATCTTTCGTCGAATTTATCGACCATTTCGAATTCTTAGGAGATCGATCTAATGTTGAAAAACAGTGGCCTAAAGAGAGCACTTTTCCTGAGTGTCATACTTTCTCTTGTTCAATCGAGTTTTGTTCAGGCACAGCCATGCGACCCCGGAGGGGGCCTAGGCGGATCAGGAACAGATGTCATCATCGGTGACCTGGTTGGCACGAGTAACTACGGTGCAGCAGGTGGATTCCATGCATACTCAGTCGGAACAACTTCTTGCAACATTGGTACGGAACCTCTTCTTTGGATTTCGTCTACCAATGAACATCCGGTGATCGGTCAAAATCTGTATCGTCTTCATGATGGCAGGTTTGAGCAGATTGGGATGAGTTGGTTGAAGCACGGGTTCCTAGCTCTCGCGGGTAACATCTGCGGTTGCGGTTGTATCAATCCGGGAACTGGATCTTTGCTGGGTGTGGGTTGTTCTGATCCTTATTCCTCGGGTCTCAATGGACAACAGGGAGGACTGGGTCCTCGCTCGGAAGTCTTCGACGTTGCCAATGGTCTTTTTCAGTACCCCATCATCAATTCGGGGCTTATTGCTGATACGACCTCAAAGCGACTTCGAGTCGCCACCAACGACATCGATCCTGTGGCATTCCCAGGAGCGACATTTATTGTCGAGGGCCAGTATGTGACCGTCGATGATTCTGCTGCAGGAAACGCCAACAACAATTGCTCTTACCGTGCCGTTTCCTTTGGAGCGACAGGGAACAGGAACATGAGCCTTTTGGGGACGACCGAGCGTCAACAGCCGGGAATCCAAGCATGGCAAGATCTTGATCCTCAAGTGACCCTTACCGAAGTGATCGATGCTGATAATGGACTAGTAATTGTCGGATACCGAGTGACTGAACTCGGTGGCGGCCAGTTCGCATACGAGTATGCGATCTACAACATGAACTCGACCCGCAACGTCAGGTCCTTCGAATTCCCTCTTGCAGGTGGAGTGACCCTGAACGGTTTGGGCGCGACCCATCCGATTTATCACAGTGGAGAGCCTTACAGTAATGCTGCCTGGGTGGCCAATCAGGGTGCCGGTACATTGAGCTGGTCTACCGAAACGGAAGCGCAGAATGTGAATGCCAACGCTATTCGTTGGAGCACAATGCACAGCTTCAGATTTGTTGCCAATGCTCCCGCGACGACGGTG
>JAACCY010000061.1 GCA_009937185.1 Planctomycetia bacterium | reverse complement strand
TGTATTTCAGAGGAGAAGTAGAGAAATCAATACCGATGAAAATTGCGAGAGAGGTGGCGGAGTTGGGTCGGGTGACTCCGGTTCCCATCCATTTGGAAGGGACCGTAAGAGATCATCCTCTCGTGGGAACGACGCCTGATTATCTCGCATATAGAAATCTGAAATTGGCAGGAATTGGGCAGTGGCCACAGAGACTCTCTGAGGCAGTCATCGGAAGTGCCGTCGCCAAGAAGCAGGGTCTTACCATAGGGGATAAAGTTCCTACCGATTCGGAAGAACTTTATGATTTAGGCGGAGGATATCCTCTCGTTCTAAAAATACGTGGAGTATTAGAACCCACTGGGACCCCCGATGACGAAGCCGTCTTTGTCAGTTTGCAAACGTCATGGGTGGTGGCGGGTGAGGGACATGGACATATCGCAGTTGATCCTGAAATCGATTTCCATCTGATAATGGAAAACAAAAGTGACAACGTGACGATGAATGCTGCAGTTCTGGAAGCCGTTGATGTGACTCCAGAAAATGAAGGAAGTTTTCATTTCCATGGAGACCCTGACGATCTTCCTCTTACAGCATTACTAGTGGACGCACCGAATAACAAAGGTTTGACGCTCGCTCGATCAAACTTGAGACGCAATGAAGAGCTTCTCGTTCTCGATAGCAAGTCTGAGTTGGACGAGTTGTTAGGCATCGTCATGCAGGCAAAAGTGATCTTGGATATGAATTCGCTCCTCGTATTGTTAGCGACCATCATTCTATTGGGATTGATAGTGACTCTCGACGTCAAGGTCAGGGAGCGAGAGGTCAAGACATTGGAGAGATTAGGAGCACCCAGAGGATTTGTTGCCCGATTGCTTTTTACTGAAATCGCCATCGTTGTGGGAATGGGAGCCTCCTTGGCCTTTTTAACGGCACGTGCCGCGATATCTTGGGTAGCCTCGGGTTCGTTGCCGACATTCTGATATTCCGGAAGTGGGTTTGATGCGTCTCCTTGATCTGTTTTTAAGTCTAGGGCTATTAGCCATATTGCTGGCCACTTCCGGGTGTGAGTCTGGTAGCGGAAGAAGCGCTGATCTCAAGGATCGTCAAAAAGGAGCAGCCGAGGAAAAAGGTCCTCTTCACGTTGCTGTTTCCTTATCCCCTCATGTGTGGATCACCTCGGCTATCGGTGGAGACCTCTTAGTTGTGGAGCCTTTACTGCCTGCTGGAGATTCGCCAGAGACGTGGAATCCTGATGATCAGGCATTGGCTGTCTTGGCTCGTGCAGACCTCATCGTTATCAATGGTGGAATGTTAGAGAAGTGGTCGCAAAGAGTCTCTCTTCCCTTCTCAACTCTGGATTTGTCTCGGACGATCAGGTCTCACTGGCTGGAATACCCTGGGGTTGTTACGCACAGCCACGGTCCCGAAGGAGAGCGCTCTTACGAAGGAACAGATGGTCATTTTTGGCTCGACCCCGAGCTTCTTCTTCAACAAGGTGAAGCGATTTTGGCACGGTTGATTCAAATGTTGCCGACAGAAGAATCGCGGTTGGTGGCCCAGTGGAATCCCGTCAAAGAACGTATCGAAGATTGGGCGAATCGGTGGAAGTCTCTTTCTCTTGAAGAAGAGAAAAGTATTTGGGTCACTGAACCTTCATGGGGGTATCTCATGGATAGATTGTCCCAGACGATGAAAGTAGTTTCTCCAGCAGATAGTTTTGAATGGTTGAGTGAACTCGAGGGGGAATCTTCAGGATATCTTCTTTGGAGAGAAACACCTCCAGACTCATGGCAACAAAAAATCGAGGAACTAGGATTCTTGAACGTGGTGTGGTCCCCTGCCGAATCTTTAGGCCTTGAGTACTCTCTCTATCCTGAATTGCAGGAGAAGGGGCTTCAGTCTTTGGAGAATGCTCTCCAATAGCAACCTTGACCTACTGACTTTCTGCTGTGAGGATCTGGAGTGATCACTCTTTATCCCCAATCGCTGGAGGTCATCGATGAAGTCGGCCCTTTCCTTATTGATTCTCTGTTTATCCATCACTTGCGGACAATCAGATGCAATAGCCATCGATCTTCCTGCAGTCTTTAGTTCACACGCTGTTATTCAGATGAATACTGAGTTGCCAGTCTGGGGAACTGCGGACCCTGGCACTGAGGTGACGGTGGAGTTTGCCGGTCAGAGAGTGACAGGAGAAGCAGACGGAAGCGGATCTTGGATGGTGACTCTCGCTCCAATTCCTGCAAATGCCGAAGGTCAAAAAATGGTGATC
>JAACCY010000060.1 GCA_009937185.1 Planctomycetia bacterium | reverse complement strand
GTTCTGGATGTCGTTTCTGTTGACTACAGCGCTGTTGCAGGAGCATTGACTGGGACCGATACGATCGAAACGCCCTTAACCTGGACGAGCACATTGGGTTCCCCTCCGGTCGACAATGTCGTAGTGGTCAATGGGTCCTCCATCTCTCCGACTTTGAATGATGGAAGCGTAACCCTTGAGCCTATCTTCGATATTCCGTTCGTTCGTGGTAACTGTAACGGTGATAACAAGGTCAACATTGCAGACGGAATTTGGATCCTGAACTACCTTTTCAATCAGGGCCCCGCTTCAAACTGTGTTGCTTCCTGTGATGCCAACGAAGATGCCAAGTACGATGCTGGAGACGCAATCTTCATCATCAGCTACCGTCTCCTCGATGGTCCAATGCCTTCTGCACCGTTCCCTGATTGTGGAGCCGTGTCAGGTGCTAACTGTAATGAGACTAATTACTGTCCCTGATTTGCAGAAACAGACTCAATGTTGAGTTGAAGTCAGTCAGTAGAGACATTTTTGGGGCCGGGATGAATCATCCCGGCCCCATTTTCAATTAATGAGATCGCTTCAGAAAAAGACACCGCACGATGTGTCCTGAAACTTGTTCATACACGATTTTCGATCTATGGAAGTCGCGTCGCAGATTCTCAGTTGGGAATACTTGCCGGAAATTTATCGAGGATAAAGGTGCGCGACTATTCTCAAGGTCTTTATTGAAGACGAAGTCTAGGAGTCTCTGTAGAGTTCTTTCGGCATTCATTCCTTGATTACGGTAAAGAGTTCCTTAAATGCTCAGAAGATTACGGTGATTGAATATCAATAGGGGGGGGAAGGACACTCCCTAGAGATCAAAATCAAATGTGCCGTAGACAGTTTCGAGGACTGTCAGTAAGTTTGAAGCACCAGCACCGGAGTTCTTGAACTCCAAAATCCACAGGATCTTCCAGTCCTGTCCATTCCTCTTCTTGCACGACAAATCATGCATTGTCCATCCGGGACCAAAGTGTTTACGAAGCTCCCCCGAGTTTCCAAACGCTCGAATTTCGGATTTTTTAACACTTGTAATTTTTCCCCCTATTCGGAGTCATTCCGAAGGAACCGTAGAGTTGGAAGGCTCTGTCGATTCCAGACGAACCTCCGAAGTGTCCCTCGAGACGAGGAGAGTAGTGATGAACCGCAGTCTCTCGCGCCTCTACAGCGCTTTGTTCGCGGTGGTTTTCACCGTGTTTGGATCCCACCTTTTTGCCCAGAACGCATTGTCCATTACCAATGGATCAACTGCGGGATTGGCACCAGAAACCATGTCGGTCCTGATGGACGCAGACGCAGGTGTTCAGGGTTTCGTCCTGGCAATCACCTACGACACCAGCTTGCTGGCTGTCAGTAATGTGAGTGCCGGTCAAGAAACCCTGTCTGCCGGCGCTGAGCTCATCGTCCCCGAAACATTGGGTGCTGGTTTTACTCTTGGTGTCGTAATCGATGCTACAGCTCCCTTTGACGGGCAGGAAATTCCTGCTGGAGCCGGGCTTGAGATCGCTACCTTTACCCTGACACCTCTTTCGCTTGTCACTGTCGATACCGACACTGCCATTGCGTTCTCAGATGGTGTTTTGAACAACCCACCGCTATCGAACATTATTGTCCAGAACGGACAGAGTATCGATGCGAACACTGGGCTGGAATTGAATGATGGGTCCCTGACTCTTCTTCCTCCTCCGCCTGACACGATGCGTATCGAGGATTCCTCGATCAACTCTGACGGAAGTGGATCTGCTAGAGTTCTTCTTTCGAACTCCAGTGGTGATGCACAGGGATTCGTTCTCTCGATCACACATGACCCGGCAATTGTTAACCTCTTAGGCATCAATCTTGGTAGCACCACAAACTCAGCTGGTGCAGAGCTCGTTGTTTCTGAGATTTATGCAACGGGTGGAACCCTCGGAGTTGTTCTCGACTTCGAAACTCCTTTTGAAGGCCAGTCCATTGCCGCAGGAAACGATAATCACATCGCTTCCTACGTCTATTCTTCACAGATTGATATTGAAGATCCTGAGCCGGCACAATCCACATTGCTTACCTTTGAGGATGACGTATTGGGTAGCCCTGCCCTTGACAACGTGATCGTTGTTGGAGGTATTTCCCTGAGTCCAACACTCGAAAATGGTAGCTTGTCCATTCTTCCGACACCTCCTCCTCCAGTCTTTGATACCGCTTTCTACATTGGTCAGCGTGATTTTGGTGAGACCGGTACGAATGGTGGAATCGGATTCCCAGGTCAGGACATCGAGTTTTGCTTCTTCTACAGTGACCCTAACGACAACCTTCAGGGTGTTCAGCTCGCTGTTTGTTACGATGATCTTACTTTAGTTGACGGTACCTTCAGTATCGCCGGCTCCATTGCTGAAGAACTGGGTGCCGAATTCGTGCACTACCAGATCGACAATGATGACAATGACGGTGACGGACGCGAGCTTGTCGCTGGTATTCTCATGGACGCATTGCCGCCCTTCGAGAATCAGCAGCTTCCCACTACGGCTACTCCGCTCTTAATCGCTTGTGTTGATGCTGAGGTTGATAGTGGAGCCATTTGTGGTGACACGTTCAGCATTGATTTCTGTGACGGCATCAACGGTAACGGAATGGTTGCAATCAATAACCTTGCGGTTATCAACTACGAGTCCGTCCAAGAGTTTGAGCGTTTGGGTGCAACATACGAGATTATCCCTGTTCCTGCATTCCTTCGTGGAGATTGCAATACGGATACAAAGGTTGACCTCGCGGATGCTGCCACAGTTATTGCTACAGAGTTCCAGGGCTACCAGGCGCTTTGCCTTGACGCTTGTGACTCCAATGACGACGGCATCATTAACCTAGCTGACTCTGTTTACTTGCTTAACTTCCTGTTCAGTTTTGGAAACCCCACTCCGGATCCAGGTCCGTACAGTGCGGGTGAAGATCCGACAGCTGACGATGCACTTGATTGTGCTCTTCCAGCGGCTTGTAACTAGTGGACTCATACAGGATTTAATCAACTGAAATAGCTTTAAAGTAAGAAAGCAGAGAAAAAATGAACACCTTTAAGTTTTTCCTCCCCTTTGTCATGGCGCTGTTTCTCAGTGCGCCAGCATTTGGGCAGCAGTACGATCTGTCGATCACAAGTGGTTCCGGAGCTCCAGGCTCTGCCCTTGATCTTCAGGTGGTCCTCGATAACAACGGCGACGACATTCAGGGTTGGTCCTTCGGTGCCTGCCATGATGGTGGTGCGCTGAGTTTGACAGCAGTCGAAGATGGAGCCGGCACTCTTGTTGTCAAGAATGGATCAGCTCCAGATTTCAACCAGGTCAACGTTGACGCCGGTACCGGTTTCACTGTTGGAGTTGTGATTTGTTTCACAGGTTGTGCCGCTCTTGATGCCGGTACACAGGGTACTGAGTTGAATGTTGCCAGTTACGAGCTCGTGGGTGCTGCAGGAAGTACGACTTCTGTCGATTTTTGTAACACTTTGGGTAGCCCTACAGTCGACGTTCTTGTTGTTGTTGCAGGACAGTCTGTAACACCAAATCAAACTTCTGGAACAGTTGAACTGGTCGCCGGGCCTCCTCCCTTTAGTTACTCTGCGGGTAACTATGACGTAGATTACGACGGTAACACCGGCGAGGTTTCCTTCACCGCGACACCCAGCATTACTGAAAACCCTGACAACCCTGGATTTCCGAGTGAAACCCAAGGTTTCTCGATGGGTCTGTCTCATGACGATTCCCTGATGTCTATCGACTCTATTGACTGGAACTCAGATCTTGGATTCGATCCGGACTTCGCGGGAACAAATCTACTTGCCAACGGTTGGACCATTGGGGTGGTTTACAGTTTCACAGGGGCGAGCACTCTTGCCTTTGATACTGAAACTGCTGTTTTGAATGCTGGATATAGCGCCAATGCAGCTGCACTTGCAGGATTGCTCGACCCAACGTCTACAGGACTCTCCTGGGACAATGGACTTGGAAGTCCGCCCGTCGCAAACGTAGTCGTTGTGGGTGGTGGCTCAATCGAAGCTGACCTACTCGACGGTGGAGTAACACTGTTTCCTCAGTACGCTCCCCCAGACGTTCCTTTCATTCGTGGTAACTGTAATGGTGATGACGATCTCGACATCGCCGACGGAATCTGGATCCTGAATGATCTCTTCCAGGGAGGTCCCTCCGGAACTTGCCTTGAGGCTTGTGATGCCAATGACGACGACTTTATGGACGCTGCCGACGCGATTTTCGTGATCAGCTACCGTCTGTTGAGTGGTCCGGTTCCGAGTGCTCCATGGCCGGATTGTGGAACTATTGAAGGCGCAGATTGTGAAGCGACTTCATACTGTCCCTGATCTAGGATCAAGATAACTAGGACACATATGGGAAGGCCCGATACGGAACAGCCGTATCGGGCCATTTTTCTTGGATAAAGAGAGAATCGGGCAAGATATACCGCATGTATTCAGTTACCCGGAACACCCAATGTGGAGAGTTGACGATGGAGAGGTGACCGCTATGATGGAATTAACCTCGGGGATCACGCAACCACCAGGTCAGTCCAAAAATCCTTCCGGAACCCTCATCGTCAGTGACGAATTAGCACGCCTTGTGTCGTGTTCGTTTGTTGCGAGTGTGTCGAATACTCTGTTCGGCAATTTAGGTGAGGAATCGTGACATGATTCCAAAAGAGTGACGATGGAGGCGCTTCGATGATGATCGCCGAGAAAACAGTTTCAGTATTTGCCAACGATCAAAAGACGTTGAGCAATTCATTCTCTCTGATCTGCACTTGGATCTTGTTGGTAGTTTCGGGTTGTACTCAACCTCCCGATGTTCCCTTTACGAGTCCAGCCAATGGTGCCGTGAATGTGGATGTTGCCACAACGATCAGTGTTGCATTCACAACTGCCATGGATCCAGTGTCTTCCACTGATCCAGCAAACTGGAGTATTCAGGGTAGTTTGTCGGGGCCACATCCTGCTGCGGGCGCACTGAATGAAGATAACCGTATCCTCATATTGACACCTGAAGTTCCCTTCCAGCAGGGTGAAACTGTGACCGTCAGCGTTACAGATGGTGTTAAAACTTCTGTCTACATCGCTATCGATCCTATCTCGATCCAGTTCACGACTACGGGAGCTGGAGCCGGTGCAGGAGATTTTGAAACAGGAGCGGGAGAGTTCTCTCTCATACAACTGGATCCTCCAACGGGTTCTCTGGATGTTTCAAGACGCCCTTCCTTTACTGCTACCTTCGATCTGCCTTTTGAAATCAGCAGTGCAAACGGATCGGTTTCATTGCGAGGGTCGAGGACCGGAATACGTTCAGTACAGTTGGCATATCCTTCTGCATCAGGAGGAATCTCTGACGTCATGCAGGTGATTCTTCCGGGAGGTGAAGCTCCGTTTTATCCCGGAGAAGACATCGAACTCGTCTTTGATTCAAACTTGGTCACCCAGACCCAGTCCGGTGAGGAGACTCCCCGTAAACTGGTTCCTTTTGTTGCTCGATTCAGGTCTTCCCTCGGCCATGCCACAGGTGGGCTAGGGCCTCGTGAGCCTATCTCTGCAGTCGGAGATCAAGGGCTCATATTGGCCGATCTTGGCGAACTGTTGCCATATACGGGCCTAGAAATGCTGACACTGAATGACTCTGGCCAAATCTCACTCTTGAAGCGTGGTGCCTCCGGTGAGGGATCTTCTTGGACTGTAGAGTCTCAATTTCAATTGGATCAGTTGCCCGCATCCGCAGTTGTCGCGGATATCGATGGTGACAGTCGCTCAGAATTGCTGGTTTCCTGTTTGGACGGAACCATTCGTGTGATCACGGTTCTTGGGCAAGTCCTTGTTGAAGAAGGAGAGCCTTCAGACATGGGGGGACTCGTCTTTGATCAGCTTGCGGTGGCCGAACTCAATGGAGATCAACAATTAGACCTATTGGGTACCGGTTCTGACGGCATTCGAATCATTCAAAATACGATTACTATCGATCCCTTTACCTTTGAATTGAGTTCTGCTCTTGCGGTAACAGGATTTCTTCCTATGCCGGCTCAGGTAGATTCTCTCGTCGTTGATGATTTTGACAAGGATGGACGTACTGACTTGCTCGTTTCAGCAGGTGTGGGAGTCCTTCTTAGAGGCGCTGGCAATGCGACTTTCTTGGAGAGTGCATTTTTGGATCCAGCACCGGTCTCCATCATCGTCGCAGGTGATGTCAATGGAGATGGTTGGCTCGACGCCATCACTCCAGGTGCTTCAGGTCTTTCCGTCCATATCAATCCTGCAGGAATCCCGCCCACAAACTGGATCGGTATTCCATTGTTAACCGGTGGGCCTGTGTTGGACCTTGCGGTCACAGAGGTGGACGGAAACCCGGCTCACGTCGATGACATCGTCATCATCCAAGATTCTTCTGATCCCCTAGTGTTGATCCGTAGACTTTCACAGGAGCTGGGAGATTCGGAAGTTGTTCCGCTACCGTTTGAAGGAGATCCTTCAGAGGCACGTCTTCTCTTGGTTGATACTGATGGAGATAACGGAACAGACGTATTGGTTCGTCAGGAAGATAATTCTGCGACGAGTTTGGCCGTCTATCGATCTCTTGCAGTTGTCGATGAGCAACAGAGCGCACTTCAGTTTATGGTTCCGTCAGAGTTGACGCTTCCTCAAGGTTCCTCGACCATCGAGATTCCGATCTCTGCGACCTTCGAAGATAATCTCTCTAGTTTCACGATTGCCATGGACTTCGACGAGTCATTGTTACTCGCCACCGATTTGATTGCTGATACAGCGACCTTCCCCTTCGGAAGCGTCGACGTGACAGTCAGCATCGATGACAATTTGGGTTTGATTGCAGCCGAGATGAGTATCAACGGATTTATCCCCGCGGGTACAGAGGTGCCGATCGCAAGAGTACTCATGCAGGCTCAGCCAAGTATCCTTGGTGAGGCTCAGTTTTTGCTTGCTGATGGTCTCAATATCGAGGGCACGAACTGGTCCAATAATGGAATCATTTCGGATACTGGAGCAATTCTCGCTGCAGAAATCTCTTCTGCTCAAGGTGTGATCATTATCCCATCTACGACCGAAGCCCCTGAAGATCTTACCTGTGAGATTCAATCAGCAGGAACAGCGGCTGAAGTGTTCCTCAACTGGACGAACCCTGTGAATTACGATCTTCAAGCAGGACTTGAAATACGTAAATCAGGAGCGTTGTTGGCAACGATTTCTGGTTCGAGTACGACATTCACAGACACAGATCCTGGTCAAGGATCACTGAATTATTCTGTGACCGGAGTGCGTGCCGGAATCGCATCTTCAGCGACGGCTTGTTCAGCAGTGATTATTCCTACGACGACTTTGACCTGTTCTAGGAGTATTACTAATCTGAGTACTGTTCTTTTGGATTGGACTTCACTCCCCGGAACTTCCGGTTGGCAACTGTTCAGAGATGGAAATTTG
>JAACCY010000238.1 GCA_009937185.1 Planctomycetia bacterium | reverse complement strand
CTCGGTTCCATAGATGGAGCTGTCGTACAAAACCGAAAGAGGGTATGCGCTCCAGAAAGCATAGATGAGATCCGGGTTTGTGAACATATCACACTGGCCGGGTAAACCGTTAGCATCGACGAAGGCTTCGAGCCCTGCTCCGGTTTCAGTCGTCAGGAATTGACAACTTGCCGGGGAAGGTGAACTGATCGCAAAGTCGAATACACCAATCGGGTTCGTACTGTCCAAAGAGAAAACCAGCTCGAAAATTTCTCCGGGTTGAACAGTGACGTTAGCGATGGAAAATCCATAGTCCCCAGGGCAATTATCAAAAGATCCAGGAGCCGGCATCGGGATCGGGAACGGAACGTTTTGCGCCGAAGCGACAGGAGTAAAGAGGAAAGCCAGAGCGACCATGAAGAAGCCGAAGCTCACGGAAGTTTGAGAGGAACGCATGAAGTTTTCTTTCCGGAAGAAGGGAAGCGGGTCTTGCGAGTTACTTTAACACCTTCCTCTTTTGGGAAAAATAAAAATCGACCTCATAGGGAGTCTCACCTTATTTGGAGCAATCTATTCTTATGATTGAAGCCACAATGTCTCACTTGTAGACTTCAATCAAAACCCGAAAAACTGATGGAAAAATGCTCCATGCAAGGTGTGCCGAATGAAAACGATACTGACCGCGACGAGGCTCCTCGTGATAACCCTAATCTCCCCGATCGCGATTCAGGCTCAGAATGTTCCCCTCCCCATTCCGGGGCCTGAATTAGGGATCACTTGTGAAGATATCAGCGTCCAACCTGGAGAAATTTTCGATCTCGTTTTCCAGTTCGACAATCCGAATCCCGTGATTCAATGGTCGCTCACTCTGAATAGCAACTCCCCCAGCAACTGCCAGTTCCTTTCGATGAACACGGGTGCAGCCATCAACGCCTTCGTGGCGGCCAATGGCTGGCTCCCCACGGGCCAATGTGACATCTTCGTCATTCCTAGCCAAGTCACAGCCCTCATGGCTTTTTGGAACACCCCTCCTTTCAGTAGTTCGATTTATGGAAATGAAATCTACAGACTGACCTGTGTTGCCGGAATGACTCCCATGGAAGTGACCCTCCCGTTCTTTGCCTTTGGAGATTTCGGTTCGAGCATTGGAGAAATCTCGAGCAATGGAGAAATCACCGTCACCATCAACGACCCCTCCGTTCCTGAAGAACCGGGCTTGATGCGGGGAGACGTCAACATGGACAACTCCTGTAACCTGACTGATGCCATCAATCTGCTCGATTATCTCTATGTTGGAAACTTTGACACATCCTGTGCAGATGCGTGCGATGTAGATGATTCAGGTAGCGTAAATCTGGCGGATGCAGTCAATCTACTCAGTGGTCTCTTTGGTGGAGGATTCCGCCTTGAGGACTCTTGCAAGCCCGATGGAACTCCTGACTTGCTGACTGAGTGCGTTGGGTCAAATTGTCCCTGAAGTCCGCGAACTGTTCGAATCAAAAAAAGCCCCTTTCGATAACTCGAAAGGGGCTTTTTTTTTGATCATCCGACGCCAGCCTAGTGATCATCTCCGTCATCGTCATTTAGGATCGCACTGATCAACCATAATGGATCATCAATTCCGAGAATGAAAAGTGCGTCATTAGATGTCGTGTCAGCCTGAACTCCGAGAGTGTAACCGTTTTCGGTAAAATACTGTGCTCCGAAAACCCAACCCCCTTCGGGGAAACTAAAACCACCGAAATCATTCTCGTGGTTGATCACACTAAACCCCGCAGGCACTCCCCAGTTAGAGTTCACTTTACGAGTCACTCCCAATTGGATTCCTCTCGCGGTCTCTGATTCTCCGGTGAATGAGTTTTCTAAACTAGTACTCTGCAATGAACCGAGCATTCCGAATCCTTCATCTGGATAAACAGCCCAGCCCAAACTTAAGGAATCACTTCCGACACCCAACTGTTGATAAGCTTTAGCAGGTCCCGCACAGCCAATAAAAAGCAAAACCAAAACTGTCATACAAGAAAGAACAAAATTTCTTAAACAGATCATCGAATGCTCCCCTTTTTGAGTCAGCACGCCTGAATATTTATTCATATCCCAATTTCAATATACCTCATGCTATGTAAGTCCTTGAATTCCCAATTCGAAAATTATTCGATCTCGGAAAGGTACTCATCATACGGTATGGAGCGATCAGCAGCATCGTCGCCACGGAAAGCGGTTCGATGATGGAACAACACCCATACCTCTATCATTCGTATTAGATAGAATGAAGCGGATAGAAGAAGTCCTAAGGACATGAGCATGACGTGCTAATTCGATATGATACAGAACTAAATAATGCCTCAAAAGAACGCACTCTCTCTTACCTATATAACGGTCACTGAGAGGTTAATTCCTTGCTGGCTTACGACATAGAACTACTGAATACATGGCAATCGTTGCAGAAAATAATCCTCCAAGAATCCCCAAGGGCAACATCAGTTCATATCTCAATTCTCCAGTACCGGTAAGAACAGCCACCGCTGACACAATAAAGCCTATCAACCCTGCGAGAATACCAGCTCGCCCGGTTGACGTGTTTTTCAAAAAATAGATCAGCACCGACATGACGATAATCGCCAAGACGATCACGAGTGGTGAAATGGAATAAGGAATCAGTTCTGTCATCATTATTCCCTTCTCCATTCAAAATACTTCGCTGATCGATAAAGAGTATTTTCTTCAAGACTGAGAAGACATCTCTTCCCATTCCTCCAGCGAAATACGAACCTCACGAGCCTTAGAGCCCTTGAAGTTACTCACTATTCCAAATTCGCTCATCACGTCCATGATCCGAGAAGCACGGGTGTATCCAATGCCGAGGCGACGTTGGAGTAATGTTGTGGACCCACGTCCCGTTTCCAGAACGATTCTCACCGCTTGATCGAAGAGCTCATCGTCAGCACCAGGAACTCCGCCACTCGCTCCCTCTTGCCGTCCTTCAAGGAAGTTGTCGATCTCCTTGGAGAATTGAGGCTTGGCATCCTGACGCAAATGCTTCACGATTTTCCGAATCTCTTTGTCGTCGACATAAGTGCACTGGGCACGTTCCAACAAGGCGGTATTCGGTGGCAGGTAAAGCATATCACCCATACCGAGCAACTTGTCTCCACCAATACGATCAAGCACTGTTCGCGAATCGATACGACTCGCGACCTTGAAACAAATTCTGGAAGGGAGATTCGACTTGATCAATCCTGTCACGACATCTACAGAAGGTCTTTGTGTCGCCAAGATCACATGAATACCCACGGCTCTGGACTTCTGAGCCAATCGAATGATGGAAGACTCGACCTCTTTCGAACTGGTCATCATCAAATCTGCGAGTTCGTCGATGATAATAGTAAGATAAGGCAACTTTTTGGGAGCTTCATCTGCCTCTTCATGACTCACCTTTTCGGTCAGCCTCGAATAGCGTTCCTCATGCTCGAGATCGTTGTAGCCCTTGATGTCTCTCACTCCTACTTTGGACAGCAATTCATAACGCTGCTCCATTTTTCGAACGAGCCATTCAAGAGCTGCTGGCGCTTTCTTCATATCTGTGATGACAGGAGTCAGCAGATGAGGAATGTCTTCAAACGATGACAGTTCCACCATCTTGGGATCGACAAGAATCAACTTCAACTCATCCGGGGATCGTGTCATCAACAGCGAAACGATGATGGTATTGATACAGACGGACTTACCTGACCCTGTGGATCCAGCGATCAAAAGGTGAGGCATTTTAGTGAGATCCGCAATAATGGGTTCACCCGCAGCATCTTTTCCCAGCAGTAGAGGCAATCCCAAATCTGATTCGGCAAAAGTTCTCGATTGTAACAACTCTTTGAGAACTACGGATTCACGCTGCTTGTTAGGAACTTCAATTCCAACTGTCGGTTTTCCAGGTATAGGAGCAACAACTCTGACACTCTGCGCAGAAAGTGCCATCGCGAGGTCATCGGAAAGACCCACGATCTTATTCACTTTGACACCCGGCTCGAGGCTCAGTTCGTACTGAGTGATCACGGGGCCTCTTTGGACATTGCCGACTTTAGACTCGATTTTGAAGGACCTGAGCGTCTCTTCAATCTTGGTCGCCACCTTGTCTAGTTCTTCTCGACCCTCTTCGTGATTGACTTCTTTGGGATCCTGTAAGTAAGAGATGGCAGGTGGTGCGTAGATTCCGTCAAAAGTCAGTTGCTCTTCGTATACTCCAACAGCGGGTTCAGACTGTTCGGGCCCCAGACGAATGACGCGCTTGGGGAAAGAAGCTTCTTCTTCTTCCTCTTCCTCTTCCTCTTCCTCTTCCTCTTCTTCTTCTTCTTCTTCTTCTTCGTACTCCTCATCTTCGGCGAGGAGATCGTCTTCGTCTTCGTCTTCTTCGTCTTCGTCGTCGTCTTCTTCTTCTTCCTCGTACTCTTCTTCTTCCTCGTACTCTTCTTCTTCACCGTGAATCGGATCTTCTTCTTCGTATTCTTCTTCGTATTCTTCTTCGTCCTCTTCTTCAGCATCCGCCTGACCCACCAGAAGATCTCGTTCTTCTTGTGTCACCTCTGATTGCGGCCGAGCGCTTGCGAGTCGTGAAAGAGTGGATTTGGTCGCTTCACTCGCACTACCAAGACTTCCTGCAACCTTGCGGGCCAAGTCAGGAGTTTTCCCTCCAAAACGAGCCACGATGCCACCCAAAAAGGCGAGAGAGACTCGAAGGAATTGAGCCACTGGCATTCCGGTGGCGAACATGAATCCGAGAAAGAGCGTCAAGAATGAATAGATGGTCGTCCCCGTCACACCCAAGGCGTCGACGGCCCAGAGACCGGTATAGGTGCCGATGATGCCACCCCGATAGTCGGAATTGGGGATCAGCGATACCTCGGTAAAACGGAACTCTAGAATACAAAGGGAGAGAAAAAAGAGACTGACCCCCAACACGCGGGGCCACCACTTCTCGACCTTCACCTGAAAAAGGAGCATGCAAGTCAGGGCGGAGAGACCTATCGCCGAGACATAACCCGTGACCGCTCCAAAGATGGCAAAATGAGCACTTGCGAGAAACCCACCAAAGGCCCCGCAAACATTCTTTTCACTCTGACCAGCAGCCACAGAATATTGGCTGTAAAGCGCGATGAAAAAGTAGGCTGTACATGCCAGAACCACGAGCATGAAGGCATCTTGTGAAAGATTACCCTCTGCTAACTTCTGACTACTATTTCGCTTTTTGCGACTCCGGCTCATCATTCCCCATACTG
>JAACCY010000237.1 GCA_009937185.1 Planctomycetia bacterium | reverse complement strand
ATCCCACTCGGATCCAATGGTCAGGTCACAGTCGTAGCAGAGAGTCATTGTGAAACCCTGAATATTGTCGTCGGCATCTGCATAGTAAAAGCAAAGATCTCCGGTCTGACCCTGGTAAGCGTTGTTACCAGTATCACCAAAATCAGCCTCAACCCACAACTCGGTATCTTCAGATGGGATCGCAACCGGCAAGCAAGTGAAGGAGCCAGCACTAAGATTGGGGTTCACTGATAATCCGGCGATAACAAAAACATTGCTCAATGCTGGAGTTCCGTAGACAGCATCTACGAAAGTGATGGCTGAGACCTCAGCAGCCGGAGCAGCGTCGCCTTCAGTGTAAAAAACACTGTTGTTACAACTGTAGTTGTAGTTCCCCAAGGTCAAATTGTTACCCGCACTGATCGCTTGCCCATCGTAGGGTGCATTAAAATCAAGAACGACTCCCAAAGTTCCGCCATCTGCATAGGTCGTGGGAATCACAAACTCAGCGCCAGCATTCTCGGTATCCGTTCCCGAAATATCAATACTTGTCAACGTGATCACTGCAGGATCATGGCTCAAGGAAATTACATATCCTTGAAGATCCCCAGTAGAATCTGCAGACACGGATATAGATCCACCACCGGTGGAATCCACAGTCGTATTACCGGCACTCATACTATCGATGATGCCACCCGCCAACGCAAATTGAGTGGTAAACATCAATGCCACGATCAGCCACCGCTGCCCATGACTCACATTGAACATGGTTGAAAAAGTCTTCATCATTACACCCTCCTCAAAAGTTATATGACGACAACAATAGTTTCTAAATCACACATAAATTCATTCATTAAGTTCCGAGATAGAAATCACGCACCCATTTTTTCGTAACAGAACTTTATCTCTTCCGGATGACTCACGGGGAGACGCCTCTGTTGATGAGATTTCTTTCAGAACAAGCCCAAAATCGGATTGCCGAAAATAGTAGGTCGAAGAAAGAACTCTCTAACGCTCTTTTTCCTCAACTACAGCAGGTCCGATAATGCCATGATCATAAGAATAAAAACGGGTCGTGAATATGGACAAGATGAGATGTTATACAACCCCTTAAGTAATGCTTGTATCGCCATCAGACTGACTCCGGCGATAACAAAAACCGAAAGGTACTTTCATATTGAAGACTCTTGACAAATAAAACCTCTTACATCTGCTCTCCTTCTGTCGAATAAATAACTTCCATACCGCTGAAGATCATGAAGTCTGCATTAACAATATGTAAGTGTCACGAACTCTATCCCCCATCAAAAAAACCCCCCTGAAACGTATCGTTTCAGGGGGGTCAACTTCCAGAGCCAAAAATCAATCCGCTCTCGGCACTGGAATCACGGATGGGAGAAAACTAGTTCGCTCCTTGGTCAATCCATGCTTCGACAAGATCAATCGTGGTCTGATCCAAACAACAGAATGATCCACGGGGCATTTGCTGTCCACAGCCATCAGGTTCACTGTCTCCGTCTGTATCAGCACAGCAACCGAGATCTAAAATATCCTGGTCAACATGAGTTCCGGCAATCTTGCGGAACAACCAGCTACCAGAGGAATCACCGGCAGTCACGAGGTTCAGAATATTGCATTCTCCAGAGGCGACTCCAAGAATGTTTCCAAGTGCATTCTCAGTCAATAGGAGACCCGCTGAAGGTCCATTTCCCTGAGATCCTGTCGGGGTATGACAAGGCATGCAGCTCGCCGTCAACATAGGCTGAACATCGATTTCAAAGGTCAAGAAATCCGGTCCCCCATCGGGTACACAATTACTGGAAACGCAATCCTCCGGCGTTTGTCCCGGTGTCGTTCCACAATTCGTCGGTCCCACCGGCGCAGGACCAGCGAGGAAAACGTAATTGGCAGTATAAATCGCATCGCCGGCATCGTAGAAACCGTCATCATTACTATCGCAAGCAATCTCACAATTCGTAGTCGGCCCACTCAGGAATAACTCGGAAAGAGTCCAGACAATATCAGCGATATTGGTAAGACCATCTGCATTACAGTCACCGACATTAAATGGATTCGTTGTCGTTCCGGTGAATTCTAGAGCACCTGAAACACCTGTTGCAGCGATACTTCCACCGCCGACGACAACCACGTTTGAAACGGGTGGATCTCCCAAACCGCTATCCATCGT
>JAACCY010000236.1 GCA_009937185.1 Planctomycetia bacterium | reverse complement strand
CTCTGACCCCTGATCGATGAGGAATCGAATGTTTTCTATGGAGTCCGTCAGGACAGAAGCGAGCATGAGAGGGGTCCAGCCTTCGTCATCGCGACTTCTGATGTCAGCCCCTGAATCGACGAGAACCTTGAGAATATCCAGCTCTGCGCCACTTCCTGCAGCAAGCATGAGGGGAGTCATTCCATGTTCATTGCGTTCATTGACGTCGAGTCCACTCTCGCAATAGATGCGAGCAGATTCCGAGTCCCATAGAAAATCGTCATTCCACCGAGTGGGGTTCATGGAGCTCCCTTCCCATTCCCTAACAAAATGCCATCATAACCATGGTGATACCCGGGACTTTTATTCTCATGAAATGCAGGGTATTGCTGGATCGAAATAAAGACCCTTCAAGGCGAATTTCTGACAGGGGTTCAGACTCGTCGAATCCCCGTTTTTGAGGGGGATATAGAGAAAGGCTAAAGGACGTTCGATGAAGTATTCAGGTCTTTTGATCTACAGAACCCTTTGTTGGCCTGCGATGGTCTGGAAGCGTTACCGCGATTATCCGCGACTTCAGGAAAAACTTCGTGAGACTGAGGAACGATACGAATCGATGCTGGAAATATTGCATCAGCGACATGCAGAGATCGTCGAAAATCTGTATCGTCGACAAAGTTCTGCCGAGGAAGGAGAATAGAGATTCGCACTTCCATCGAATGGCTACTTAGGATCATAGCTACAGCTGTTCTCGCTTATGCTACGCATTGGGCCTATCTCGAATACTTCGTTCCTCAAGAGATCAAAAATAGATTTCTTTGGAAGTTACGGTACATCGAATTGTTCTACTTCCTGGTGATGATCTGGTTCGTTGTCATCGTGACGGTTTCCGTGGGCGGAAAATCAAACGATTCCGATTGAACTCCGAAGAACCCCATGAGCCTAAAGGGCGATACTTTTCCACCCGAATGATGGCCCGCTCATATGCCCTTCCCTGTAATTTCTGAACAGGATGAATTCACTCCTCAGCTTTCTCCTTAGGGGGTTGATTCACTGCCATGGCGGATTGGGCTTTCAGATAGAGGGTGGATCCGACGATCAGAAGCAGGCCAATGGCGACGAGTGACAGAACCCTGTAAATGTTTTCCAGAGATTTCAGATCGAAGAAGTACATCTTCAGAATAGAGATCCCGATCAGTAGCAATCCGGCTATTCGCAGGGTGGACAGCTGTTTCTTCAACCCCAGGATCAACAGACCGATGGCATTCAAAATCATGACGATGGTTTTGCCGCCGTCTTCCATCCCTGGATACACGAATTCCAGCCAATGATAGGCTTCTTCAGTGGTCGCCAAATAAATGGTGATGAAGGAGGTCACTCCGAGAAAGAGATAAGGCTTGATTCGCTCGGGGCTCAACAACGGAATTGCGGCAAGCATGCCAAGGGGAATGGTCAAAATGGTTATATTCATCCACCAGTAACTCGGTCCGTCGGTTCCCAGGGTCATATAAATCAGGATCGACGCTCCGAGACCTGCGCAGGTGTAGTCAAATAATCTTTTGAAACTGTCGGACTGTCCACCAAAGAGAACCCAGTTGCCCACGTGGGCAACAAGCAAGAGCAATGTGGCGCCCAGAGTCCAAGTCAGCAGATCTCCCGTGATCAGTGACAGCTTGAAGAAGACTTCAAGCAGCATGATCCCCCCAAAAACTGAAAGAGCGAGAATCCGGAGGATGGAAAAGAAACCGGTTCCCAGATGCTGGGGGGAGTCCGATTCTCCAAACTCTGGAATCGGATTCTGGTGTAGGAAGAGAAGGGTTGCATAGATCATGCTCGAGGTCGGCAATGCGACTCCGACGGCACGCTTGAGAAAGCTCATGAAGTATTCAGCTCCGGATGAATCAGGAATGCGCCAAGAATCCGCGAAGTACCACTCTGAAAGATCAATCAGGAAAAATCGGATGACCCCGAGAAGCAGGAGCGAGAAGCCCACTCTTCCCAGCAGGGCGTTGCGGTTTTTTGAAGCCAGAATCAACAGCGCAAGCCCTGCCAAAGTCCAGGTGGAGGTCATCCATGCCGTGGAGATCAGATTGGGGATGGTGATCAACGCGAACAGACCACTCAAGAGGCAGAAAAGCTGAAAAATCGGATAGTCGAGTCGTCGAGTTTTCCAGCAGAACCAGGCATGCATGGCGTAGAAGACGGAGGCTCCGCCAGTGGCGAGAGAGATGTAGAAGGGGATGTAGAAGGGCTCGTGGCGCAGGGGAACCAGATACGAGACGCTGATGGTAAACGCCACGGCATTCAGGACCAGAATCAGCATATCGATAAAGGTCGTGGTGGTCCCCAATCGCAGATGTCGGGCAAAAGTGATCGTCGAATATCCGATGCAGTAGGCAATGGTGAAGGAGAGGGCCTGTGTCCATTGCGCATCCTGAACCTTCGTCAACAGGACGATGACCTGCGACCAATGGAGAAGAAAAGAGGTCAGGATCAACAGTGGCCAGTCTCTTCTGGAGCACACAAAAAGTGCTCCCGCAGAGATGAAGAACAGGTAGGCGTAGTATTGACTGCTGGTCTCGCTTCCTCCCTGTATGCCGATCACGAGGGGGGTGGTGTAGGCCCCCAGAATTCCCACGAGTGCCAAGAACAGTGATTGATGGCGATAGGAGAGGAGCCCTGCCAGTGTGCTGACCGCACCGATGGCCACATAGCCGAGAGTGTTCGGAATCAATTGGTAGAGCGCGGTGGCAGCGAGACTGGCGATATAGAGGATGCCGACGCCCACTCCCATCAGTCCGTATCGCAGAAGGGTGAAGGGGCCCTCCTTAATTTTGTGGGAGGCGAAGACCAGTGCGAGTCCACTGAACAAACCGGCATAAACCCTCTGTAACGGAGAGATCAGGTCGTTGTCGATGGAATACTTCATCAGGTAGGCCGCACCTGCGAACAGCAGCAGGATGCCAATCCGCATCAACCACTGACTGGCCAGAGCATTTTCCATGGAGCCCTTGTCTGGAGCGTTTTCCTCACCGACCAGAATCCAGTTCTTGATCTTCTGAAGGGTTTCCCGGGTGGCCACTTCAAAAGCCGAGGGTTTGTATTCGGGTCTTCTGGCGGGCAGAGGCTTCAATCTGGAAACTTTGGGACCCGCATTCTGGAGTTTCTCCGAGTCTCCAGATACGACAGGCTCTGCAGCCTCGGCAGATTCTTCAGAGCTGGATGGTTCCTCCACCGATTCCTGATCGTCCAGTTCCATCCATTCTTCCGGCTCACCTGGGGCATCTGTTTTCGCAGCCGCCTCTGTGTCTATCTCGGGAGGCTCCGAGATGTTTTCAGGAGAAGTAGAGCCCGGGTCAGTGGAGGCCGAGTCAGTGGCTGGATCAGTGTTCAGGGACGACAGAGTTTCCCTCAGGAAAGCATCGTTCTCGGTGGGTTGGGGATCTGCCGGCGGAGGTGAACTCCACTGTTGTTCCAATTTCTTTCTGGACTGCCTCTTTTGGTAATTGATCCACTCTTTGAAGAGTTTTTTGATTTCCGCAATTTGCACCAGAATGATCACCGGGACAGCGATCAGCACGAGCAGGCAGATGATTACCAAGCCCTCCATAACCCGTCCCTTCCATCACGCAATGATTAAATGAGTGTGAGTGGCGATAATTGTGAGGAGTATGAATCGATTAGTCAACAGAGAAAACTCAGTATAGTATTAAATAAGTTTCTGTGATATCCCGGTCAGTCAATCCTGTTTTTGCTCAAGGTACGGTGAATAACCACAGAGCAGATACAGCCGACGATGAACATCAATGGGATGCTCAAAAGATAGAATCCAAAGTCAAGGTCGCGCCGCTCCAGAACATCCGACCACAACAGGATCTCAACGATTCCAAGAACAAAGGGGATCGCCAGAAGAAATGGAAAGCTGATCAAGCCGATCCAGTAGAAGAACCTGGCCATGCAGAACTCCTTTCAGCATGAAGTGTTGTAGCAGTGCAGGACGAATCGGATCCGAGAGGGCCAGAGTGTTTCTTCGTCAAAAGGAAGAAGGATTCACCCCTTGACGGGCTAGTTGATCCAGCCATCCACGAAGAGATGGCGCTTTCCGGCCCGATCGATCAACTCTTCGATGCTGTCGTAATTGTCTTTCTCTTTTTCCATCCAGTCAACCATCGCCTCCAGCTGATAAAAGGAAGCATACGGTTTGAGTACCGGTCCTTTGGGATCCAGATCAATGTCCTCCACATAGAGAATCCCGTTGATCAAGACTTTGTTTGTTGTGCCACTCTTGGATCGTTCGGGGAGTCCGGTGATCGCCCGGAAGCGTTCGTACAGTTGATCGAAATCGTCGAGACTGATCTCATGAGATCGGTCTCTGATTTCCTGACCTCCGCAGCCAATCAATAAAAGAAAAAGTAAAAGTAAAGCGGTCTTCATCGCGCCTCTCTTTCCAGATTTCCTTGAGAGGTTCATTATTGTCTATAGATATGTAAAATCAAAGGACTCAACAGGGGCGGTTCCAGAAACTTCGGGAACAGTTTCTGAATGACGCTGAAGACCGATTGGACAAACGGAGAAAATCGAACAAGAGCCATTCGCAGGGTACGCGTTTCCTACGTGTTTTGAGTGCCGTTTTGAGTGCGGACGTGTTTTTCGACCATTTTTGACGGAATTGAAAAAACCCACCAGTGTCGTAAACACCAGTGGGATCAATGTTTGAAGATGGTGGGCGATAGAGGACT
>JAACCY010000059.1 GCA_009937185.1 Planctomycetia bacterium | reverse complement strand
GTACTTTTGGTCTTACCCAAAATGCAGGCTTATGACTCCGTTTCCGCTGATCTGAAAAGTAAGCATCGGACTCTCGATAAGTTTTCTGAGAAAACGGATCGGGAGCTACCCACGCAGAGGTTGATCAATAAGGAAGAAGAGTTTCTTCAAAGTTGGAAAAAAGAGATCGATCGTGCAGAGGAATTCTACACGAGCCGTAAGTTCCGCTTCGAAGAAGGAGCGAGCGACGATCTCAGTGGATGGTCTACCAGGTATAGAGACGATTTTGATTTCCTTGTGAAAAAATACCGTCGTCATGCTGGGCTAACGGATGATGCAGAACTGCCATTTGAGATCCAGGACGACATCTCGAATGTCGATGAGATTGTCAACTACGAACGTCGTTGGAAAGTTCAGTTTCATTTGGTGGACCTCATTGTCAATACTCGCGGGACCTCGATCGTCGAGCTTCTCGTGGACAAGAAGTCAGGCCGCTCTGCTCGTAACAAGAATGTTGACTCGGAAAGTTTTCCGGTGGTCTTGAAACTGCGCATTCCCGCAAGTAAGTCGGTTTCTTTTGTCGACCAGATTTTAAAGCATACTTTCATTGATTATTCGATCGACCAGTTGGTCGTGACGAAGGACAGGAGCCAACTCTTGTTTGATATCGTGGAAGAAATGAAAAAGGAAGACGTGGATCGATCAGAGCCTGCAGTCTTCCTGATGTTGAAGATGGAAGTCCACGAGGGTGCCGTCATGGAACCTTCTGAAGAGGAACGGGGCTAGTCGATGCAAAACATAGATAACATCACCATCGCTGTCGTTTCTTTGCTTCTTTTGGTGGGATTCACTTTCCCTTTCTTGGTGAGTGATCCCGGAAGCGAATACTCTTCCAAAATTAGTAAGGCGAACGAGAAGATTGAGCTGAACAGAGATAACCAAGACTTTGGTGACTTGAGTATTCCTCAAGTGCACAACGAAGTTCTCAGTGCTTACAATATCAGTGGGGATGCGAGTATCCCCGAGTGGGCATTCTATCGCAAACCTGCCAGACTCGATGTTCTCAAGAGAATCATTATGATTCCTCCCTCACTAGAGCCTGCTTACATTTCGGGTGTGCAGGTGATTAGAGATGCGGATTCTAAAGCGACTTACCACGAGATTACGGGGCGTCATTCTCTCTTCACGAATTGCGAGATCGCTTCTTGTGCTCTCGAAATGAAGACGGGAGATATGGATTGGGCTAAAGTGACCAATCTCTCGAGTTTCGGTTCAGGGGCTGCCTTTTCGATAAAGGCAAACCAGTTAGAAGTGGGTCGCGAATACAGTTACCGTATCGTCACAAAAGCCTCGACGGGGCCGGATCAAATGGCATTTCCGCAAGATGGATCTCATCAGCAGGAATCAGTCGCGACCGGATCAGTGTTGATGCCTGCAAACATGGCCTGGAAGGTCAGTGGAGCACAGGTGGGTCGCCTTGATTCTTCAGGCCAATTCCTTCCTGGGCGTGCCACGATTCAGTATTCGAGTTGGGAATGGGATTCTGGTTCCTCCAAGAAATCCGCAAAAGTGGTGACAGAGCCTGCTGCGGGTGAAAAAGGGGAAGATCTCTTTGGTACTGGCTTCGCTCTTGAACGAATCCAGGACACTGCAGATGGTCGCGTCGTAGTGCTGAGGAATTCAAAAGGAAAAAGAAGTTACCTAAAAAACAATGACGTACCGCTGTCCTTGACTCCGAGTGGTTGGGATAACTTTGATAGTGATCCTGCTGAATCGGGTGGGGACGAAGAAGATTCCGACGAAACCGGAAGTGAACCGGAGTCGGTAGAGGAAAGTCAGCCCGCCAAAGCCAAAAAGAAGCGCCCATCCGGTGGGGGTCTATTTGGCGGAGACGATCGCTGAAAAAAAAAGGTCTCGGTCCCGGTGGACCTCAGGCCTGTTCCGGAGATAGTTTCTTCGGAAGAATTTGAAAAGCAAAAAATCGGCGGATGACCCTAGGTGGGCATCCAAGAAGAAACACGAATCACCCATGAGTGAATCTCGAGAAACGAAAAGCAAGGAGAGATCGATGTCGATAACCCTCCGGGAGCCTGTGCTGAAAAATGTCATGGCGAGAATACCATTCTCTACCCTAGCCATGGCCCTGTTGCTCCTCTGCGTCGCCGCACAGCCGGCCATTGCCCAAGAAGTTGGTGTGGATGGCTTGATTCGGGACGTCAATTTGGAGAACCAAGCCAGGTCTGGCTCTGCGAAGCAAGCTGTGAATGCTGCTCAGAAACTGATCAACGAATTGCGCTACATTGAAGCTGAAGAAAAGCTTCAAGAGGCGGTTCGCCTTGATCCGAGTAACACGAACGCTCGAGAGCTTCTCGATACTGTTCTGATGTTGCTCAGTGATCGAAGTGGAGACATTCGAGATCTTCAGCGCCGCATGGTGGACGAGAAGAGTGTTCGTCTTGAGCAAGACAATTTCGAACTGGAACGGTTATACCTTTCCGGTCGTCGTGCCATCGACGATGCGAACTTCGATAAAGCCATCTCTGTCTTTGATCAAGTCTTGGAGCGCATTCGTTGGTTCCCATTCGATTACGACCTGAGCGATCTACAAAATCGTGCACGTCAGTCGCAGGAAGAGGCGATCCGCCAGCAGAATGACTTTGAGGCTACGGAGAAGCGTGAGCGCGAGATGAGAATCCTCTCGGAAGCCGAAGCCGAGATGTCTCGTTCCGTTTCATTCGTCCAAAACAGGATCAATGAAATCCTCCGCCAAGCACGTCGTCTCTTCTCTGAGCGTGACTATGAGCGAGTGATTACTCTTTGCGACGAGGTTCTTCAACTGGATCCTTCCCGCAAAGACGTCAGAGCTCTTCGCCGTGAAGCGGCTGAACTCCGTCATCTCTATGAGATTCTTGATACGGGGCTTCAGACCACATTGGAGTGGGATCGCACCTTCTTGAGTCAGCTAGAATCTGAGATTCCTTACACAAACATCTTCAACTTTCCATCTCGTGAAGAGTGGTTGAAGATCTCACGTCAGGAGCAGAGTCTTGAAGATCGCCTTTCTGCTGTTGAGAGTGTGCAGGAGAAAACGATTCGTTCACGACTCAAGGTTCGTGTTGCCAGCGTTGAGTTTGAAGACGAGCCCTTTGAGCAGGTCATTCAGTTCCTGAGAGATCTTTCTGGAATTAACTTCGTGCTGACCAAGGAAGCTTCTGAAGCCCTCGAAGGCGGAGATGGCACAGTTCGTTTGGCAGAAGTTTCAGATCTTCCATTGGAAAACGTTCTGAACCTAGTGCTGCAAGGTAACGATCCTCCATTCTCATACATCATTCGTTCGGGAGCCGTTCTCATCGGGCCTTCTGATTCTGTGAGAAATGACATCTTCCTTGAGTTTTATGAAGTGTCAGACATCACTAAGGACAAACCCGACTTCCGTGCTCCAAAGCTGGCTCTTCAATCGAGCCAAGATGGAGATGAAGGAGGAGCCGGAGGCTTGTTCGACATTGGTGGAGAAGAAGATTCTCAGGAAACGACACTCGACAGCGATATCTTAGTAGAACTGGTCATTGCTGCTCTTTACGGCGACGATGGCGAGCCAGATGGTGAAGCTGTCAAGTTCCAGAATGGTAAACTTGTTGCCAATACCACGCTTAAAAATCACCGTAAACTGATCCAGTTGCTCGACGCTTTGCGTAAATCAACCGGAGTGATGGTGACGGTGGAAAGTCGCTTTATCGATCTTCAGGATAACTTCTTGGAGTCGATCGGAGTGGATTACGGAATCCCCTTCAACTCAAACCTGCCAAACCCCATCAATGACATCGACGGAGCGGGGACCCAAATCGCGTCAGGATTCGAGATCGTAGACGCACAGGGTGAGATCGATGTTCGTGCTGCCGTTTATAACGCGTTCTCATTGCCTCTCGGATCATCCGTGTCACCGTTCAATCTTTCTGATACCGGTGGATTCGCTCTTCAGTACAACGTGCTGGATAGTTATGCACTCGAAGCTATTCTCGAAGCGAATCAGAAGACACAACGAACCAAGAAGTTGGACGCTCCAAGAGTTACAGCTTTCAACACGCAGATTTCACACTCACTCGTCGTCGACCAAAGTGCCTACATTGAGGACGCCGAAGTCAACCAGACCGGTGTTGTTCCTGTGATTAACCCTGTGATTGGTATTCTGAACTCTGGATCGATACTTCAGGTACGTCCGACGGTCAGCCATGATCGTAAATACGTCATTCTTGAAATCGAGCCGACACTCGCAGTGCAGTTGCCATCTCGATTTAAGACACTCACATTGGGCCTGACAAATTTGAATGTCGAGTTCCC
>JAACCY010000058.1 GCA_009937185.1 Planctomycetia bacterium | reverse complement strand
TCAATTCTTTAGAGCTCAATTCTTTAGAGCTCAATTCTGCCTGAAACTGCTCCTCTTGAGGTGATTCTACCGTTTGCCAGCCACCTCCTAATTCGACGCCCAGTGCCTCCGCTTCTTTTCGCAGTTCATCGTTGAACTCGGGGGGCTGATCTTTCATGAGAATCTCTTCCAGAGATTCGTCTTCGATATTCACCTGAATTTGAGTGGGATTTTTCGATCTCTGACGATCTGCCCTGCGTTTTCTTCTTTCTTTTCTATCCTGTCGTTTCAATTCAGCAGTCGCTTTTTCAGCACGAGCCTTATTCATTTCCACGATCCTATTGATCAGCGGAACGACGATAAATAACAGAATTGGAATCAATTTCTCCATGAGTGGTCCTTATGAATCTAGATTTGGATCAGTCGGATTTTCATCATGTCCCAAGTTTTCTCTCATAGAGGTATCGGCTTGGAGATTTTTGAGGCGGTAGTAATCCATCACGCCTAAGTTTCCAGCTCGGAATGCATCTGAGATTGCTTTTGGCACCTCTGCTTCTGCTAACACTAGAACTGCTTTATTGGCAGCGATGGCCGCAACCTCTTCTTGTTCCTTCGCCACAGCGAGAGCACGTCTTTTCTCAGCTTGAGCTTGAGCGACTCTTTTGTCTGCTTCGGCTTGTTCTGCCTGAAGTTTTGCTCCAATGTTCTCACCCACATCCACGTCCGCGATGTCGATGGAAAGAATCTCGAAGGCGGTTCCTGAATCGAGCCCCTTCTCGAGGATTGCTTTTGAAATCAGGTCAGGATTTGCCAAAACTGCTTTGTGATTCGTCGAAGAACCGATGGTTGTGACGATTCCTTCACCAACCCTAGCGATAATAGTTTCTTCGGTGGCTCCACCGACGAGTCGGCCGAGATTGGTTCTAACTGTCACGCGTGCTCGCGCTCTCAGTTGGATACCATCTCCTGCAACAGCGTCCACCGTTGAGCGTGCTTGATCTTTTGAGGGCGCATCGATGACCTTGGGTTGAACACTTGTTCTAACAGCATCGAGGACGTCACGTCCTGCCAAATCGATGGCTGCAGCTTGATCAAAGTTGAGATTGATGTGCGCTTTGCTCGCGGCGACAAGTGCTTGAGTGACTCTCTGGACATTGCCCTTCGCCATGTAATGGGCTTCGAGCTTATTTGCTTGAACATCCTTGAGCCCAGCCTTGGTGGCCATGATCAAACAATCAGTGATGAGGCGAGGGTTCACTTTACGTAACCACATGCCAATGAACTCAAGGACTCCAATCCGGACACCCGAAGAGAGAGCCTGAATGTACAATCGCCCAAAGGTAATGAAAAAGATGAAGAGAATGATGGCAAGAATGCCAACAACGAACCAGCCTGCGATTTGCAAGGGCATTGCGACCTGAGCAAAGATAGGCTGAAGATCCAAAAAGGAATGAGTCATCTGATGTCCTCTATTTCCACTCTGAGACCATGTCGGTCATCAGTCAGTGGTTTCTTGTTCATTTGATTTCTTAACTACGATTCGATTGCCGTCAGATTTGATGACAACGATCGAATCACCTTTATCGATATATCCCTGGAGGGCGACCACGTCGAGTCGCTTGCCAGCAATCAAAGCGATCCCGGCTGGACGAAGATCTGTCATAACGAGACCTCTTTGCCCAATCATGTCTTTTGACATTTTGACGTCGTCGCCGATAGAGTCTGATTCTGCTAAATCTGTGTTGAGGCCGACTTTGTGTAGCCAAAACTTAAACAGGAATACACACCATGCAATCGTCAAGACAGCACAGAGCGCGGCAACTATTGTGTATCCCTGAAGGTAGAGTTCCCAAATGGAATAACCAATGCATAGCAGAGCCGAGATAGCGAGAAGACCTCCGCTAGGAATGAAGACCTCTAAGAAGATCATTACCAAGCCGCCTAGGCAGAGCATGGAAAGTAACCACCATTCCATGGTTATTGATCCTCTCTACTTGTAACGACAATCCTGTTGCCCTCGACTTCCAGAACTTCAATGGGTGTGCCTTTTTCGATGTAATCGCCTTGAGAGACGACGTCGACAATGCTGCCGTCGAAATCTGCTTTACCTGCAGGACGTAGCGGTTCGAGGGTTGTTCCCGATTGCCCTAGGATTAACTGATTCCCTGAAAATTCGGGTGCTGATTCAAACTGGTCGTCGCTGGCGAGGGTCGATTTATCAATGACTGATCCTGTCGACCTTCTGGATCCGGGTAAAACGAAACTGATAAGGAAAAGCGACAATAGGCCACCGACGAGAGCAGCGAGAACACTCAGTCCGTCTTCACTGAGTTGGACAAGGTCCAGTGTTTCGTTCGCGGGTTGAAAAGAGAGTCCCATCGCAGTGACGATGGAAGCCACTCCGGCGATGCCCGCCACTCCGAACCCCGGAATC
>JAACCY010000057.1 GCA_009937185.1 Planctomycetia bacterium | reverse complement strand
GACTTAGAGCATTATCCAGCCAATGGTTGGGCTTTGATTGGTTTGACCAATGCTTTGGAAGGCCAGGGACGCAGTGACGAAGCGGATATGACTCGCAAAGCATTTCAGATGGCTTGGAAGCATGCTGACGTGGTTCCGACATCAGCCTGTTATTGCGGTGAAATTCGCTCTCGATAATGACTCGGAGCGTTCCCGATTATTCATGACTCACTTCAAGCCCCGGGTTCAACAGACATCCGGGGCTTGATTTGTATCTATTCGCGTGATCGACTGATGTGGCACGATAATACGTATCAAGAGAAGGGTTGGGGGCGATGGAATTCGAGATTAAGGGGAATCCCGACTTTGGAGAGGCCCGTGCCAAACTCGGAGCGGGTGATTCTTTTCATGCCGCCTCTGGCGCCATGAATTGGCATCGAGGTCCGGTTTCATTTCGAGCGAAATTAATGGGCGGTTTTTTCCGCTCTTTGTTCCGCAAGGTCCTTGGTGGGACCTCCATGTTTATCAATGAATATCAGGCAACTGGGCCCTCGGAAGTTGCTTTTTCTCACTGCGTTGCCGGAACTTTGGTAAAGATTCCTGTCACTTCTGAAGGGCTGCTCATCTCTGGAGGAGCTTTTACAGCGTGCACAACCGGTGTCGATATGAGAACACAGTTTGGCGGCCTCAAAGCCTTCTTCAGTGGCAAAGGGGCTTTTTTCATCCAGGCGTCCGGTTCTGGAGATGTATTCTTCGGTGCATACGGTGCTGTCGTTGAAAAAGAGTTGGACGGCGAATTGATTATCGATAATGGCCATGTCCTCGCCTGGGAAAATACTCTCGACTGGAATCTTGAAGGTGCAGGGGGTCTGAAGAGCACTCTCTTTTCAGGAGAGGGTTTAGTGATGCGATTTAGCGGTCGGGGGAGAATCTGGGTTCAGACCCGACATTTGACAGGCACGGCGGGCTGGATTACGCCCTTCCTCAGATCATAGGAGGATCGATGAAATTCAATATCCTCGAAACGGGCGCATTCCAATCTGCTCTGGTCGAATTTGAACATGGAGAAGAAGTGTTCAGCGAATCCGGAGCGATGGTTCGTGCTTCCGGAAATGTTGATATAGATGTGAGTACACGCAGCCGTGGCAAGAGCGGCATCATGAGTGGCCTTAAACGAATGTTCAGTGGTGAGTCTTTTTTCGTGAGTACCTACAAGGTAGGACCGGGCGAGAAAGGTGAGGTTGGTCTTGCACCTGTCCTTCCAGGAGAGATGAAGACCATCTCGCTAGATGGTTCGACCACATGGGTTTGTTCCGGAGGCTCATTTATTGCTGCCGGCGGTGACGATGTGGAAATGGAGACTCGATTTCAAGGTTTCGGCAATGTGTTCAGTGGAGAAGGATTGTTCTTCCTCGAATTGTCAGGAGTGGGTAAGGCGTTAGTCGGTGGATTTGAAGCCTTGCGTGAAATTGAAGTCTCTGGAGAGTTCACTCTCGATACAGGGCACCTCATCGCCTACGAAAAAACTCTGGAATACAAGATCTCCAAAGCCGCAAATTCTCTGACGCAGAGTTTTCTTTCAGGAGAAGGCTTTGTCATGAAGTTTGAGGGGCATGGAAAATTGATCGTGCAGACTCACGATGTGACGGGGTTTGGGCGAAGACTCGGACCGTTGTTACCGGAGAGGGAGTAACTCATGAAATATCGTATCGAATGTCAACCGGGATACTCCTACCTCGAAGTAGAACTCAATCCTGGAGATAGCATTGCCTCCGAATCGGGGTCGATGGCGTGGATGGACCCTGGAGTCGAGATGGAAACTTCGACCCGAGGGGGCGTTTTCGCAGGATTGAAGCGCTCTTTTCTCAGTGGGGAATCCTTCTTTCAAAACACATATACCACTGAAGAAGCGGGTTCTCGTTTGGCTCTGGCTCCGGGGCCTTCCGGATCTATCGTCGCCCTCGAACTGAATGGCGAAGAAGTCTTCTTGCAGAAGGGGGCTTATTTGGCCTCCATCGGAGACATCAAGATCGATACCAAGTTTGATGGCCTTCGAGGATTTTTCAATGAGGGTTTGTTTATCCTAAAGTGCTCGGGAACTGGAACACTCTTCTTCAATGCCTTTGGAGACATTCAGGAGGTTTCTCTTACAGGTCAAAAGGTTGGCAGTGATGTCGATGACGCTTTTGATGCTGGCTGGGAAGAAACTGCTCAGGTCTCTGGCGATTATACTGTGGATAATGGTTACGCCGTAGCATGGGATCCTAGCTTGGAATACCGTTTGACCACGGGAAGAAAGATACGTTCTTTCCTTTTTGGCGATCAGATCATGCTCAGATTTTCTGGGGTAGGTCGCGTGTGGGTTCAGAGCCGAAGTCCACAGGCTTTTGCCAGTTGGATTCATCCTTTCCGCCGAGTGAAATCAAAAAACAATAAATGACCCGCGTCCGATTTTCTGGGGTTTTCTCATGTAAATCTGATACGGGCTTGCAGGGTGAGAATCTTGCAATGAAATGCTCTTGAATAATAACACTCTCGTAAAATATCTGTCCTTGCAGGCACCTGTAGGATTTTAGAGTTGAGGAGGTACAAATTGGGTTTTTCAAAATCAGCGATCCAAGCCATTCAGAAGGCAGGGACTCCGGGTGAAGTTTCCGCAGGAGATCTTCTGATCGAGGAAGGAGTGTTTGACGAAACCCTGTACTACCTAGAATCGGGAAAAGTAGAGATTCTTCGTGGAGGAGAAGTGGTCGATACCATCTCCTCTGGAGATGTTTTTGGCGAGGTGGCCTTTGTTGAGAAGCGCCCTCGTACTGCGAGTGTCCGGGCTATGGAATCATGTTCCTTTGTTGCTGTGCAGCGTCAGGATTTACTCCGCTCTCTTGCTGAAGATTCTGAGGCACTCTTTAATTTCGTGCACGCCATTGAGGAGCGCAGAAATGCGCATATGGAATCCCATGATGGCCAAGAGGTCGATGCTTTTCTCGAAGGTGTCGCTACCGAAGCGACTTCACATCGAGCTGTTCACCATCCTTACCTTCTTGCTCTCAGAGATAGATCTCTTCCAGATATGAAGTGGGCTCTGGCTGATTTCGCTCGTCAATATCTGGGATATTCGTCACATTTTCCTCGTTACCTCACCACTGTCATCGGCAGATTAGAGGTTCCGGAACATCGATCTGCTTTGATGGAAAACCTGACGGAGGAATCAGGTATTTATGAGAGCGAAGAAATGGAAGAACTCGCAGAAATTGGGGTCGAGCAGGAGTGGATCGATGGGATTCCTCATCCTGTATTATTTCGAAGATTTTGTTTAGCTGCTGGAGTCGATCAAGAATCATTGTCAGAAGATGCGGTGGAAGTGGTTTGCTGGAGAGAGATGTTTCTCGGTGTTCTTTCCGGAGGATCTACAGCAGAAGCCCTGGGAGCGCTGGGGCTGGGTACCGAAAATGTTGTCAGTACCATGTACCAGCATTTCCTTCCTGCTTTGGAAGTCTTGGAGGTGCCGCCTTCTGAAACGGTGTTCTTCCCCTTGCATGCAGCAGTCGATGACCACCATCAGGAAACTCTTATGGAGATATCTAAGCACTACGCCGCGACGTCGGAGGGACGTAGGGATTTGCTCAAAGGGATGCGAAAGGCATTAACTCTTCGTGCTGGTTTTTGGGATTGGTTACACGCCAGGGCCCTGACGAAGGGGCAGTCCGACGAGGGCGCGACTCAACTCCTCTAGTCTTTGGTTCTGATCAGCCGCAGACCCATTGACGTAAAAGTAATCGAGGAGCACTCGGATCGTCTTCGTAAGCGGTTCTGTCATGGAGCGTGGTCGTATTGTGAACCCAGAGCATTTCACCTCGTTGTAAGGTAAAGGTGGCGACTGAATCGGGTTCTTCCAAAGTGCTATCCAATTGGTCGAGGGCACTTTGCAATTGCGAGTGTGGTTCTATTTCTGCTTTCTCATAACCCTTCTCGATCCAAAATCGCATATATCGGCAAACGGGACCTTTGGTGGTGTCGGTCACCTCAAACACGGGGAAGCGATTTCGTAATCGTTGACTCTGATCAGCACCGGGTGTGACGATATCTCGATAGTGCGGTTCTTCAAGAATCCTGCATAACTCAGGGAAATTTCGAGAGAGTTTTTCGTGAGCCAGGAGTGCGCATGCAATGCGAGAAGCGCCTCCGACGGGAGCGGGGCGAATACAAATCAATCCGACAAGGTCGGGGAGAACATCGACGGCACTCGAATCGGTGTGCAGACCCGTGGCCGCTTTGGTCTGGCTGACGGGAATGGCTTTCTTAGTGTAGTCTCCTCCCCGATCTTTGACTTCGTAGAGTCGACCATAATTGCCGAGTGGTTGTCCGAGATGCACACCAAAGGCGAGGTAGTACCTTCGTAGCAAGTTATCACTCATAGCGCTTTCCGGAGGGGCTGAAACTCTGACCACGCCACTCCCGTGGTAAACCTCCGCTCGAGTTTTTTGAGCGAGCTGGGCGAGTCGGGTCATCCCTGATACATGCTCAAGAGTGACTTCGTCATCGACAATCGTCGGGCAGGTTTCTTGCCAGTGTTGAAGCTCCTGCACGATACCTTCATCGAAGGTCAGGCAATGTTGAGGTCTTTGGGAAAGATCTGTATTTGTCCACGGTGCTCGGGTCATGACGTCTACTTCCCGACCTTAAAGGCCATATGAAGGGGAAGGTCCGCAAGTGGACCGAAGAAATCTTCATCTTCAGCGATCATCTTCTCAGTGACGGCGAGTTCCCGGAAGTCGGGGAAATGGGTAAATCCTGCTGTGCGTAAACCGTCGAGTACATCTTGAAAAGTTTTGTGGAGGCACCGCACCGAGACTTCCGAGCCATCCCGTTGAGCCATCCGGCCTTCGAATGTCTGGTCCCGACCGCTGAACCAGCCGCCGGATCTTTCAAAGTGAAAACTGTCAGTTCCCGAATCCATGAAAGGGTTCACAGGGTGGGGTAGTGAAAAGATGAAGTGGCCGTCTGGTGCCAAGTGATCATAGACCCGTTTCATCGACTGCTGCATCTGCTCGACGGTTGTGTAGTTGTAGACGAAGACGGCGGTGATCAGATCATATTCACTCAACTGTGCTTTGAAATCAGTGGCGCATCCCACCGAGTATGTGATCTCCAGTGGAATTTGCTGTTCGTTGGCTTGCGCCAACTCAATCATCCCCGCGCTGATATCGATGCCCTCCAAATGTTGGGCTTTCTCAGAGGAAGATCTCGCCAACTGGCGGGTGAAGTAGCCTTCGCCGCAGCCCATATCGAGGATTCTTTTCTCGGCAACGGGTGTGGACCACTGTAAGAGAAATGGCCGGGCGGTCCAATCGGAGAGAAGGCGAGGTTCATCCCGGGCCCAACTTTTGGAAGTGTCATCGAACATGTCCTGGGAAGATTGATCTGTCATGGCACCCATTTCGAAAAAAATCCACTTGAGTAGGGTTCATTCTACTTGTGGGGGTTGAGGAATCCCAGAAGTAGCTGAGAGTTGATTCTAGTTGTACTACTCACCTTGAAACTCGATCAGGTTTGTTCTCAGTGGTCTTCGAATGATCGAAGTCTCTCGATGGTGACGATCGGAGTTCAGGAACCTCACGTAT
>JAACCY010000235.1 GCA_009937185.1 Planctomycetia bacterium | reverse complement strand
GCAGGAGCTTCAGTCGCAGGAGCTTCAGTCGCAGGAGCCTCTGCTTTCTCAGCAGGCGCTTCTGCAGCCGCCTTTTCAGCCGCCTTTTCAGCCGCCGCTGCTTCCTCGGCCGCTTTGGCCTTGGCTTCTTCTTCTGCTTTCTTCTTCTTCTGCTCCAAGATGGCCTTCCGGCGATCCTCACGCGCAGACTTCCGCTCGGCGGCGACTTTGCGTTCTGCCTCTTCGGCTTCGAGCATCTCGCGATGCTTGGCTTTGGATTCTTCCTCCGCAGCAGAGATCAACTTGGAAGCTTTGCCTTCCTTCCAGTCGAAACGCTTCTGGAACTTCTCTACCCTTCCGGCCGCATCGATGAAAGTCGACTTACCGGTGTAGAAAGGATGAGATGCACTCGAAATATCGAGTTTGAAGAGAGGGTACTCTTCGCCATCTTCCCACTTGATGGTATCCGTGGTTTTCACGGTCGAGCGAGAAAGGAATGAGAACTCCGCGTTTTTGTCTTGGAAGACAACGGGGCGATAATTATCCGGGTGGATTTTCTTTTTCACGAGTCGATCTCCGTTCGCCACACTGTTGATGTGCAGCCTGGATTCAAGGGTGGCGATATCCCGATTCCGACGACTCCGTGCCGTCCAGGGAATCAGGGTCGATCCACCACCGGAACCGGAACGCCACTCTGGCACGTCCGATCTCTCTGACGAAAGACCCTCATACCGGAGCGACCCAGACCGGGTCCGATCTAGAATCGTACGAATATGACCCCCACTGTGCAAGGAAACCGGGGAATTGCCGCTGAAGTCACCCTCTGTCGCTCCTCAAACCGTTCCGAACACGCCCGGAATCCTCTAGGATAAGTCTCAGAAAAGGACTCCAAAGGCATGCAGGCTTCAATTTCACTCCGATTCCGTGATTCCCAAGGTGACCACCACATCATCTACCGGGGTGAAGAAATGACGATAGGTCGAACCTTCGCGTCTGATATCACCGTGGAAGACGAAACTATTTCCCGAAACCACGCACGGCTTTTCAGCGTCGACGGGGAGCCTTTTATCGAAGATGTCGGGAGTCGCAACGGAATCTACCTCGGCGAAGAAAAAGTGGATCGCATGCCTCTGCGAAGGGGTCTAGTTTTTCGCCTCGGCGGTATTTCCGTTCTTGTTGACGGGGAAAACGCTTCCTCCAACTCTGCCGTGATCAATGACGATCTCCCTCAACAAGGCGTTCTCGATTCTCTGATGATCGACGATTGGCAACTCGATCTCGGAAAAACCAGCACTCAGACATCTCAGGCACAAGACCTAGGCGTCGCTCTCAAACTTTTCAAAGACGCAGCAGAAACATTATTGACCGGATCAGATCTAGAACAGGTGGCAGAAGGCGCCATCGAATTGGCCCTTCGGTCACTCCCGGTCGATCGGGGTTTTGTGAGCCTGATCGACGACGAAGGAGAATTGCATTCCGTAGCCGAAAAACGCTCTGAAAAGGCTAACCCTGAAGACGTGATGAAGCTCTCTCGCACCATCGCTGATCAAGTGATTCAGGAACGCAGCGCTGTGTTGATCCGTGATACGGGAAGTATGGAAAACCTGTCTGCCGCACACAGCATTCTTCAGATGAGCATCTTGTCGGCACTTTGCGCCCCTCTGATTACCGGGGACAAAGTTTTGGGCATCATCTACGTCGACTGCACGACAGAAACAGAACCTCTCAAGAAGGACCACCTCGACATCCTCAGCGTCCTCGGATTAATGGTCAGCAGTGCCCTCGAACAGGTTCGCCTGACCCAGTCTGTTGCAGAGGAAAAGCGTCGACGCGAAGAACTCTCTTGTCGACTTTCGCCGAATGTCGTCGATAAAGTGATCGCCGGTGAAGCCGCTCTGGGCTCACAAGACTTGGAGATCTCGGTTCTATTCGCTGATCTGGTGGGATTCACGACATTGTCAGAACAACTTCCCGCCAATGCCGTCGTCGAGCTTCTCAATGCTTTGTTCGATGGGCTAACTCGGGAAGTCTTTGCTCAAGATGGCACTCTCGATAAATATGTTGGAGATGCTCTTATCGCCTTTTTTGGTGCGCCTGACTTGCAAGAAGATCATGCGATACGTTCTGTTCAGGCCGCCATTGCTATGCAGGACTATCTCGACAAATTCAATCTACAACATCCCAAATGGCCCGACTTGCAGATGCGCATCGGTATCAACTCGGGAATTGCCACCGTCGGAGACATCGGGTCAACGGACCGCAGAGACTACACAGTTATCGGAGATACTGTGAACACTGCTAGTCGACTTGAGTCGCAAGTCGCGCAGCCAGGAGAAGTCGTGGTCGGCGATGAAACAGCACGGCAACTCGAAGACCGTATCCGAAAAGAAAAGATGGAACCTGTGCCCCTCAAGGGCAAAAGTCGCAGCATTAT
>JAACCY010000056.1 GCA_009937185.1 Planctomycetia bacterium | reverse complement strand
GTAATCTCGTCTGTCTGTAATCTCGTCTGTCTGATGATCCCGCCTAACGGATCTTCATCTCTTTGCATTTCGTCAGGACTTCATACTCTAAGTGTGTTGATGCCGTTGAATTCGCCGCTTAACATCTGGTCAAGCCTTTCCGGTGAGTGGCTCCCGGGAAAAGGCCTCGACAAACTTCATGGAGCAGCCACTTTCTAACAAACCTGATTTTCAGGGGGAGACGACGATGTCCTTCCAACTTCCAGATCTGGGATATTCCTTGGATGCACTCGAGCCTCATGTCGATGCACGCACCATGGAAATTCATCACGGTAAACACCACGCCACTTATGTCGCAAACCTGAACAAGGCTCTCGCTGGACACGACGATCTGATCTCCAGTGACATCGGAGATCTCTGCCGCAACATTCAGGAACTGCCCGAAGCGGTTCGAGGTGCGGTACGCAACAATGGCGGCGGGCACTTCAATCATTCGATGTTTTGGAGTTCCATGAGTGCAGACGGAGGAGGCGCTCCTTCAGGAGACCTCGCCACAGCCATCGATGCCGCATTCGGAAGCCTTGACGGATTCAAAGAAAAGTTTGCAGCCGCAGCGATGACTCGCTTTGGAAGTGGCTGGGCTTGGCTTGGCATGGCGACAGACGGCAATCTGTGCGTTTGTTCCACTGCGAATCAGGATAATCCATTGATGACAGGCGTGGTCGACTGCACCTGTACTCCCCTTTTGGGTTTGGATGTCTGGGAGCATGCTTACTACCTGAACTACCAAAACCGTAGACCTGATTACGTCTCCGCTTGGTGGGGCGTGGTCGATTGGAACGTTGTGAGCGAAAGATTCGCTGCCGCCCAAGGATAAACCTCGAGGCATCAGTCACGCATTAAGTTGAAAAGTTACTCGTATTTCTTCCGGGGGGAAGGGTCGAATATGACCTGGGAATTGGAAGGTGCAACGATCCTTGAGGTCGTTCCACCCACCTTGTCCAGCGGCGACGAGGGATTACAAAAGCGCCTTCGCCGAGTCGAAAGACTCTTGGCGAGCAATGCATTCGATGCGATCAATATCCCCGAAATCCACGACGAAGACAGTCGAGATTCACGGGGAGTCAGGACTCGTGGTTTCTCTTCTCGCCTCGATGGTCGTATCCTAGCCCGTCATATTCGCCAGCAATTCCAGCTTCCCGTGATCATCAATCATGTGGTTGCCCACGCCCCCCTCGAACGACAATTGGATTGGTTGAACGAGACGGTCGGTGAGTACGGTATTCGGGATATTGTCCTCGTCGGGGCCCCTCATGACCGTTTTGCTTGGCCAGGGCCCAGCGTTTCCGAAGCAAATCAGGCTTTTAAGAGCCATATAGGCTCTTCTGGGGTCCGTATCGGAAATATTTGTATTCCCGAACGCTCTGGAAGCCCTATCTCGGAGACGGAACGAATGGCGGCCAAGGTGTCTGCGGGAGCAGACTTCTTCACGACCCAAATTGTTTTTTCACCCGATGAAATCATCCAGCTGTGGAATTCCATGTCAAAGGACCAGCCTGAACTCCTTTCGACACCCCTTCTCATCAGTCTCTGCCCCGTGAAAAAAGCCTCTAATCTGGCGTTCCTGAGGTATTTGGGGGTCCAAGTCCCCGACAGCGTCGAAACAGTTCTTTCTGAAGCCCCTCATGGAGATGGCCTCGATCGGTCTCTAGAAATTCTCTGCTCGCTCCAAGACGATTTGATACAGCACACATCGGGGATTCCAAATCTAGCCATCCCGGGCTGGAACATTGCCCCGGTGGGGAGCATCCCCAGCTCGGCCGTCCTCGATCTGATGGAACGTCTCCCCAGTTCAGTTTCCACTTAAATCCCAACTTTAAAAAACTGTCATTATTAAGCGTGGAATTCGTGGGAGTTTGCTTCCAAGACTTCTCCATTGATCTAGAATCTCACCAAAGGGCATCCATAGGGGAATCCCCCCAGGAGGTATCGTGCCAACATTCTTGCTCCTGAATTCCGGCATCATGTGGCCATCCGTGGCTGCGAGCAATCTCGACCTCTTGTCGTTGACGATCTTCATCATTTTGACGATCGTCGTCGGGGTCGTGCTATTACTCCTCTCGGAATTGCTGGGCCCTCGCAGACGAGACCCAGAAAAAGAAACGATTTATGAATGCGGTGTTCCTCTGCTGGATAGTGCAAGGGAACCGTTCACAGTAAAATTTTACTTGGTTGCAATCTTGTTCATCCTCTTCGACATCGAAACGGTTTTCTTACTGCCCTACGCAGTGGTTTACAAGAAACTGGGAATCGTTGGTCTTGCCGAAATGGGTGTCTTCCTGCTTATTCTCGCGGGGGGTCTGGTTTATCTCTGGAAGAGAGGAGCTCTCGAATGGGATTAGAGAGCCTCATTGGAGGTGAGGGATTCCTCACTACCACCGTCAACGGCTTAGTAAACTGGGGCCGGAAAAATGCACTTTGGCCTATGCCATTCGGAACGGCATGCTGTGCCATCGAAATGATGGCCACATTTTCAGGCCGCTATGACATCTCCCGGTTCGGTGCAGAGGTTGTAAGATTTTCGCCACGACAGTCAGATCTTCTGATCGTCAGTGGAAGAATCTCCCTCAAAATGATGCCGGTACTTCAAAAAATATACAGGCAGATGCCTGAACCCAAATGGGTGATCTCGATGGGTGCCTGCGCATCATGCGGAGGCGTCTTCGATACCTACACACTCATCCAGGGTGTCGACCAGTTCATCCCGGTTGACGTATACGTACCGGGTTGCCCACCGAGACCGGAATCTCTTCTGGATGCGGTCTTTGAAATCCAGGAGTTGGTCGGCGAAGACCGCTTCGACAGTGGAAAGCATGGTAGTTGAGATGAGTACCCAACACCCTGCCTATGACGCCCTTCCAGCCGACCTTCAGTCGAAAATCTCCGAGATTTTCGAACACCAAGGACAAGTCGGCATGCGCTGCAATGCTGTGGATCAACGCACGCTATTGGAGCACTTTCGACTGTCTCAAAACTACGACTTTCTCGTCGACGTCACCGCAATAGATCATCTGGGTAAAGATGCTCCTGAACGGTTCGAAGTCGTCTACATGCTCAGAGCATTACAGAATAATCATTCGTTCTTCAGACTTCACGTCTGGCTCGACGAACGGTTGGCATCGCTCCCTTCTGTCTTCGACCTTTGGGACTCCGCACGTTGGGGAGAACGAGAGACGCATGACATGTTCGGAATCGTCTTTGATGGCAATCCCGATCTGCGTCGCTTCCTCATGCCGGAAGACTTTCCAGGTTTCCCGTTGTTGAAAGACTACCCCCTCAAGGGGCGCGACGAACGTCGTCAATTCCCGAAGGTCGTGGCACGCGGCGATCGTATGGTTGAAGAAGAACCTAGCCCTTACCCCACAAGTATCGGCAGACAAATGCATACCCCCGACTACATCGAGGAGGTCCGTCGTGACTCCAAACCCAGAGAATAGCGGCCGCGAAACTCCCGTCCCTAGCGCTGCCACTCTCGAGAAAGAACTCGAGAAGGGTTGGAAGGACCACCGATCCGGTGTTCGTCCTTCATCCGTTTCGTCCATTACGGACGACGACGGCGAAGGCCGCATGGTGATGAATTTTGGTCCCCAACACCCCGCCACTCACGGAACTCTTCGCAGTATTTTCACTCTCGAAGGTGAATCTATTGTCGAGGCCGACGTGGAAATCGGATACCTGCACACAGGGTTCGAAAAGTTGGGCGAGAACATGACCTATCAACAGTGGGTCACTGTCTCCGATCGCATGAATTACCTATCTGCCATCAACAACAATGTCGGCTATTCAGTAGCTGTAGAGGAACTCCTCGGTATCGAAGTCCCTCCTCGTTGTGCGGCTTTGCGCGTCATCATGTGCGAACTCTCCAGAATCGCTGACCATGTCCTTTGCGTCGGATTGCAGGGCATGGACCTCGGTGCTTTCAGCGTCATGCTTTGGTCCTTCGAGAAACGTGAACTGGTCTACGACATCATCGAAGCCGTCTGTGGAGCACGATTGACCACAAGTTGGACTCGGGTCGGTGGAATCATCCGCGACGTTCCCGAGTTCTTCCCTGATCTGGTCTACTCATTCCTGGATGAGTTCCCACCGATCATCGAGGAGATTCATGGAATGCTCCTCAATAACAAGATCTTCGTTGATCGAGTAAAGGACGTCGGAAAAGTCACCACTGAACAAGCACGTTCCTACGGCTTGACCGGTCCCATTGGAAGATCCAGTGGCTTGGACGTCGACGTTCGCCGTGATCGTCCCTATTTGGGATATGAAAACTACGACTTCAAAGTGCCACTGCAGACTGAAGGCGACAGTTTTTCACGTTACATGCAAAGAATGGAAGAAATCGAACAGTCCTTGGAGATTATTCGACAGGCGATGGCGACTTTGCCAAAAGGCGAGGTCGTTCATGACGATTTCAAAACCAGTCTTCCGAAAAAGGATGCGGTTCATAACGACATGGAATCCCTCATTCACCATTTCAAGTTGGTGATGCTGGGTCATGGCATTCGCCCTGAAAAAGGGAAATCGCTCTACAGTTGCACAGAGGCCCCATGTGGCGAACTGGGTTTCTTCATCGCTTCGGATGGCAGTGATACGCCATACCGCCTGCGTGTGCGTCCACCTTCGCTCTACAACTACGGTCTCTTTCCTCGCCTTGTTGAAGGCGGAATGATTTCAGATGCCGTGGCTGTACTTTCGAGTTTTCACGTCATCGCTGGTGAACTGGATCGGTAGGTAATCGTGACTGAAACCTTGGCCTTTTCATCTGAAGCCATGAAAAAATACGAGTGGCTCCTCACACGTTATCCCACGAGACAGGCAGCTCTCTTGCCGACTCTTAGGATCGCGGAATCTGAGTTTGGCGAGTTGGGAGTCCCCCAGATGCGATACGTCGCTGATCTGATGGAGATTCCACCTGCTCTGGTCTTTGGTGTGGTGACCTTTTACACCCATTACCGACGCGCAGGAGTGGGGACATATCATCTGCAAGTGTGCAGTACTCTTTCATGTGCTCTCCGAGGTGCCGGCGACGTGGTTCAGCGAATCACCGAAAGACTCGGAATCGGAACCGGCGAAACGTCCGAATGTGGACTTTTCACCCTCTCCAAAGTCGAATGTCTCGGATCCTGTGACACCGCTCCTGTGATCCAGTGCAACGACGATTACCACGAAGGACTTTCTCTTGAAGACGTGGACGCCTTGATCCAACAACTTCGTGACGAAGCCGGAAAGGGTGGTGCCTGATGAGTTTCCGAAAAATATTCACCCAGCACATCCATGAAGACAAATGCCACTCGCTCAGTTTCTACCAGAAGAATGGTGGTTATGAGCAAGCGCGTAAATCTCTTCACGATTGGCAACCGGACGATCTCATTGAGACCGTCAAGGCAGCGAATCTCAGAGGCCGTGGTGGAGCAGGATTCCCAACGGGAGTCAAATGGGGATTTGTCCCCAAAAACACAGACAAACCCAAATACCTTGCCGTCAATGCTGACGAATCGGAACCTGGCACTTTCAAAGATCGCCTCATTATGGAGAAGAACCCGCATCTTCTTCTCGAGGGCATCATCATCTGTTGCAAGGCTGTGGGGATTCACCACGCATACATTTACATTAGAGGTGAGTTTGTCTTCGCTGCGAATCGCCTTCAAAACGCCATCGACCGCGCCTACTCCGAGGGAATCCTTGGTGAAAATTGCCTCGGTAGCGACTTCACTCTGGACGTCACACTTCACCGTGGAGCAGGTGCATACATATGCGGCGAAGAAACGGGCATGCTCTCGTCTCTCGAAGGAGATCGTGGACAACCTAAACTCAAGCCACCTTTCCCTGCAGTAGAAGGTCTCTTCGGGTGTCCCACCGTGGTCAACAACGTCGAGACTTTGGCCAATCTCCCTTACATCCTAGAGATTGGTCCTGAAGCATATGGAAAGATCGGCCCCGAGAAATCACCGGGACCGAAGCTGTTCTGCGTCAGTGGCCATGTTGAGAAACCAGGTGTCTTCGAACTACCTATGGGCATTTCATTGAGAACATTGATCGATGAACATGCTGGAGGTGTTTGGAAAGGTCGGAAGCTCAAAGCGGTCATACCCGGCGGTTCATCTGCTCACGTTTTGAGAGCAGATGAATGCGACGTCGATATGGACATCGAATCTCTTGCTGCGGCAGGAACGATGCTCGGATCTGCAGGAGTGATCGTCATGGACGAAACCACCTGCATGGTGGACGCTTTGCTCAATATCATGCGCTTCTATCACCATGAATCTTGTGGTCAGTGCACCCCTTGTCGTGAGGGCACCGGCTGGCTCGAGAAGATCGCTCACCGCATTGCTATTGGTGAAGGTCGAATGGAAGATATGGATCTTGTGACAGAAGTTTGCGACCGCATGGTTGGAAAAACCATCTGTGCACTTGCAGACGCCGCAGCATTTCCTGCGGAATCGATCGTCAAAAAGTTCCGCGAGGACTTTGTCGCCGCCATCGAAAACGGCGGCAGCCCTGCATGGATAAAACGACACCCCGCATCCACGGGAGGAGCCGCCACCCATGTCTGATACATCAAACGAACTCATCAGCTGGAACCTTAACGGAGAAGTGGTCCAAAACGAATCGGGAATGACCATCATGGAGGCCGCCAAGGTCCATGGGATCGAGATTCCCTGCTTCTGTTACCACCCCGGTCTCAGCATTGCCGGTAACTGCCGGATTTGTATGGTTGAAAGTAACCGATCACCGAAACCCATCATCTCTTGTTCCGAGCGCATTGCAGAGGGACTTGAGATTCAGACCGATAGCGAAAAAGCAGTCGATGCACGCGATTCGGTCATGGAGTTCCAACTGATCAACCACCCACTCGACTGCCCCGTTTGTGATAAGGCCGGCGAGTGCACTCTTCAGGACCACTCCTACGAGCATGGTCCGGATCGCAGTCGATTCGTCGAAGATAAAAATATTCGGCACACCAAAGAGTTGGGTCCCACCATCGATATTTGGGGGAATCGCTGCATCGTGTGTACACGTTGCGTGAGATTCTGTGACGAAATCAGTGGCACCAGTGAACTGTGCGTTGTCGAACGCGGAGATCGTTCGGTCGTCGACGTCTTCCCTGGAATCCCCATCGATAACGCGATGGCTGGAAACACCGTCGATATCTGCCCCGTGGGTGCATTGATCTCTACCGATTTCAAATACGAAGCACGTGGTTGGAACATGGATCGCACCACTTCGGTATGCGGAGGCTGCTCTCGCGGTTGCAATGTTGAAGTTGAAGCACTCGATGGTTTCGTGAAACGACTGATGCCTCGAGAAAACTTGGACGTCAACGAATGGTGGATGTGTGACCATGGTCGCTATGGCTGGAGACACCTCTACGCTGACAGCAGACAGGTCACTGCACAAACAACAGAAGGATCCGTACTGCCTGCGGAAGCCAGTAAAGCACTTCAGCAAACACTGGAGTCCTCTTCCTCAACAGGCTTCCTCGTCGATCCATTTATGACTTGTGAAGAACTTCATTTGGTCAAGCAACTTGCGGACTCCATGACGGGATCACGGGTCGCGGGTTGGTTACCTGCAGACGGAACTGAAGAAAGCTTCCCCGGAGGCTTTACGATCAGTGCTGCAAAATATCCCAATCGCAAAGGTGTTGAAGAAATATTTGGCGCAGACATCTTCGGATCTGCCGCCTCGACACTTCTTAACGACGTCACCTCCGGAAGCGTAGACACTGTCGTCGCCTTTGTGGGAGGTCATGGCTTCGATGGCGCAGGCGCCGAATTGAATGCCGCACTCTCCTCTGCAAAGAACCGGGTCGTCTGTGCCACCCAACAGGGGTCATGGACTGAGGGAGCTCAGCTGGTTCTGCCAGCAACCGCCCCTCTCGAAAAAGAAGGTGTATGGATCAATGAAGACGGTAGGGCTCAAAGAGTCCGCTAGTGTCGATCCCTCACCGACCAGAATTTCCCATCCGAACTCGTCATTCTCCAAGAAGTTCAGGCTCACATGGAATTGCGTTCGCGCAGCCTTTCAGCGGCAGGTGTATTCAGAGAACTTTCTGAGTCGTCCGCTGCCTTCGAGGGTCATAGCCATAGCAGTCTCGGAGATCATGGAACTCCCCTCTCACAAAAACCGGCCGCCGTCGGAAGTGAAGGAGGTGAATCTTGAGCGACTCTGGATCACCGCTCATGGACGTTTTCTTCGCTGTTCTCAGAGCAGTCGTCATCTTCGCAGCGGTCCTCCAAATCGTGCCGCTGCTCGTTTACTTTGAGCGACGCCTCGCCGCTTGGATTCAAGACCGAATCGGCCCTAACCAGGTCGGTCCAGTGGGACTTCTTCAGCCTTTGGCAGACGTCATCAAGCTGGCTTTCAAAGAAGATCTGACACCAGAAGGTGTCGACAAATGGATCTACCGTTTGGGCCCAGCACTCGTCTATGCACCTGCCATCCTAGCTTTCACCGTCATCCCGGTAGGCATCGATCTTCAGGTCGCCTCTTTTGACGTCGGAGTGATCTTCCTTCTGACAATAGGTGGATTCTCTGTTTACGGACTCGCCTTTAGTGGCTGGGCATCCAATAACAAGTACTCGTTGCTAGGAGGCTTGAGAGCTTCCGCGCAAATGATCAGTTACGAAGTCGCACTCGGACTCTCCATCATTGCAATTCTTATGACAGCAGAGACCGTCGACCTCAATAGCATCATTCGCCAGCAGCATTTAGCAGGAACACTAGGATGGAATATATTCCAACAGCCTCTGGCCGCTGGAATATTCCTTGTTGCAGCATTTGCGGAAACAAACCGACTCCCTTTCGACCTTCCAGAATGTGAAGCCGAATTGGTGGGAGGTTTTCACACAGAATACACAGGTTTGAAATTTGCCATGTTCTTCATGGGTGAATATGTCGCCATGATCACCATGTCAGCATTGATGGTGACCATGTTCCTCGGTGGCTGGAGTCTTCCTTGGGTAGAGATCCCAACGACTCCGGGATTGGGCGATATCGCTCTTTCCATCGGTATTTTCATGAGCAAATTGTTGGTCTTGTTGTTCTTCTATATCTGGGTTCGTTGGACGCTTCCCAGATTCCGATATGACCAGTTGATGGGAATCGGCTGGAAAGTCTTCATTCCCTTGTCCTTGCTAAACCTTGGACTGACAGCTCTCTCTGGAGTGCTCGGCTGGAACTGGTTGATCCCGCTCCCCTGGTAGGGATCGGCAAAATAAAGGAAAGGTGTCAACCGTGGCAAACCACGAAGAGACTCCCGAAGAAAAACCCGAAACGGCGACAACGGAGCCGCGTGAGAAAGCGACTTTCGGCATGCCCCTTATCAAGGGTTTGGCGAACACGCTCTCTCACATACTTCGCAACGAGCCGAATACGATCCATTACCCAGCTGAGAAGCGGACACCCTTTCCGGGATACCGGGGAGAGCACCGCTTAAAGCGAGACGAGCTGGGCCGAGAAAAATGCGTCGCTTGTTTCCTCTGTTCCACGGCTTGCCCTGCTCATTGCATCGAAATCGTTGCAGAAGAGGCACCTTGGGGAGATAGAGAAACACGGCCTCGTTTGTTCAACATTGACATGATGCGCTGCATTTACTGCGGCATGTGCGAAGAAGCATGTCCTTGTGACGCCATTGAGTTGACGCCGGTCTACAACATCCCCTCACGTAGCAGGGGTGAAAAAATCTACAACAAGGAAAAACTCCTCTCCCTTTGATCTCCACGTGAGAGCAAAGACCCGAAGATAGGGGCAAAAAGTTGAGTGGTTGGTTAGAACATCTGATTTTCGGGATCTTGGCGGCCTCTTCGGTCGCCAGCTCATTCCTCGTGGTGACACGAAGAAACCCGATTTATTCAGCACTATTCCTGATCGTCATGTTTGGCATGGTCGCAGGAATCTTCATGTTGCTGGATGCGACCTTCCTTGGATTCATGCAGTTGCTCGTCTATGCGGGTGCCATCATGGTCCTTTACCTTTTCGTGATCATGCTGATCAATCCAAGAGACGATTCCCTTCCTGAAGAAGGTGGATTTACAGAGAAAACTTTTGCAGCAGGCGTGGCCTTGCTCGTGTTTTCTCTACTCACTTTTGGAATCAGCAACTCCGAGACAGTCTCCACCCTTGCAGAAGCCGGGACTATTCCCGATCTTCCCGAGGTGGCCCAGACTCATGGAGCGATCGAGGCCTTTGGTTACGAGTTGTTTCACAAACACCTCCTCGTATTCGAAGTCGCCTCTATCCTGATCTTGGTGGGAATCATCGGCGCAGTTCACATCGCGATGAAAACAAAACCCGCTCCTGTTGAATTGGGCTCGAACGATGAAGAAAGGCTGGTAAAGGATGTTTAGTCTTCCAGTAATTCTTTATCTCAGCGCATTACTTTTCAGCATCGGCATCTACGGAGTGTTGGCACGTAGGAACATTCTCGTCGTTCTGATGTCTTTAGAGTTGATGCTCAACGCCGTCAATATCGCTCTCGTCGGATTTGGTCGAGTGCATGCACTCTCCACCCCTTCAGGCGAACACAGCGGACAGATCTTCACACTCATGGTACTAGCAGTTGCTGCCGCAGAGGCCGCGATCGGGCTTTCACTCCTTCTCCTCATCTGGAGAAGATGGAAGACGATCGACCTTCGCGAACTTTGCCGGTTGAGCGGCTGAGGGGGAAGAATTGGACAGTAACCTGCTATGGATACCGCTATTTCCTTTTCTCGGATTCCTGATCAATGGAATCCTTGGAAAACGAATGGGAAACAGAACCGTATCCATCGTGGCCTCGGTCGCGCCTCTACTGGCATTCTCTGTCGCCTTTGGCGCATGGAGAAAAATCGTATCCGATACAGGAGTCTCTGCCCTTCACTGGGACGGATTCCCCTGGATCTGGCTTGATGGACTTCTCGAAGTTCCCTTTGCGCTCCATTTCGATGGCCTCAGTGCTGTCATGTGCTTGGTCATCACAGGAGTCGGATCACTGATCCATCTCTATTCGATTGGCTACATGAAAGGTGATCCGGGCTACCATCGCTATTTTGCGTACCTGAATCTCTTTACCACATTCATGCTCCTTCTGGTCTTAGGGGATAATTTACTTCTCCTCTTCATCGGGTGGGAAGGTGTAGGACTCTGCTCCTACCTCCTCATCGGTTTCTGGTTTCAAGACGACGCCAATTGCGCTGCGGGTAAGAAAGCCTTCATCGTTAACCGAATCGGAGACTTGGCATTCCTATTGGGTATGTTCCTTTGTCTGATTCATTTCGGCACTCTGGATTTAGCCGCATTAGTGAATGCTGACAACCTCAACCAAGTCGCCTCTGAAACCTTCGAAGGATCACTCTTTGCAGGTATGGGTGTCATCACCGGAATCGCCTTGTTGCTCTTCATCGGAGCAACCGGAAAAAGTGCGCAGATTCCTCTCTACGTCTGGCTTCCAGACGCCATGGCAGGACCCACCCCCGTTTCCGCATTGATTCATGCCGCAACGATGGTGACATCTGGCGTTTATCTATGCTGTCGATTGATGCCACTCTTTCAAGCGGCCCCGATGGCGCTGAGTATTGTCGCCGTGGTTGGAGCTTGCACAGCACTACTGGCAGCCATCATTGCCTTTACCCAAAACGACATCAAAAAGGTTCTGGCCTACTCAACAGTAAGCCAACTGGGATACATGTTCTTCGCCATCGGCGTGGGTGCATTCTCCGCGGCCTTTTTCCACGTGGTCACCCATGCATTCTTCAAAGCGCTCCTCTTCTTGGGGTCAGGCGCAGTGATCCATGCCATGCACCACGAACAGGACATGCGAAAGATGGGCGGATTGCGCAAGCAACTCCCCTTCACTCACATCACATTCCTGATCGGAACTCTTGCCATTGCAGGAGTTCCTCCACTCGCAGGATTCTTCTCAAAAGACGAAATCCTGTTCGCTGGATACCAGGCAGGAATCATGGAGGGAGACACTCTTTCGAGTCTCTTCTGGTATGTCTCTGTTGCCACAGCAGGAATGACGGCCTTCTACATGATGCGCTGTGTCGCTATGACCTTTTGGGGAGACAGTCAGGTCGATCAAAAACTCGAAGGTAAAGTTCACGAACCTGGTGGTTGGATAGGATTTGCCCTCTTCGTGCTGGCCATTGCCAGCGCACTTGGCGGATTCCTCAATGTTCCAGAGTTCTTAGGTGGGCATGCGATACTGGGTCACTTTACAGGACTCCATGTGTCTCCTACCGACCTCACGAAAGACGAGCTCGTCGCTCTTCATGCTGGCGAATTCACCAGTATGTTAATCAGTCTCGCGATCGCTGGAGCGGGATTGCTTGTGGGCTTCCTCTTCTACCGCAAGGGAAGTGGCTTACCCGCGGCATTCAGAAATAGTCCTCCGGGAGCATTCCTCGGAAAGCTTTCCGAAAACAAGTTCTACGTGGACGAGATGTATGCAGCGGTCATCGTTCGCCCTTTTGAAGCGATCAGCCAACTGCTACATACCCTGATTGATCAGGTCCTTATCGACAAACTACTCGTCAACGGTTCCGCACTTTTGGTGCGAGGTCTCGGTGAGTTGTTCCGCAGAATGCAGACCGGATTCATACCCGGTTATCTTTTGACCTTCGGCTGCGGAGCCCTCGTCTTGATTTACATCCTCTTGAACTCCATGGCGAAAGCAGGAGCACAATGATTCCCGAACTGGAGTCTTTCAATCTGCCGATCCTCAGCCTGGTCACATTGACCCCGGCTTTCGGTGCTCTATTGCTGGCCCTCATCGACAGCAATAGCAAAGCTCTCATCCGTCAAGTAGCGCTCATGGTGAGTTTCCTTGGATTGCTTTTCTCACTGATCATGGTTGGAAATTTCGATTCCAGCGTGGGCGTGATGCAACTTGAGGAAAACCACTCTTGGATAGAATCGTTGGGAATCTCATACCATCTCGGTGTAGACGGTTTCTCAATTCTTCTCATCCTGCTCACCAGTTTCACCATGCCCTTCGTTTTCATGAGCACATGGAAAGCAGTGGATCACCGGGTGAAGGAATTCCACATTGCATTATTGCTCCTTCAAACGGGTATGATCGGTGCATTTGTGGCTCTCGATCTGGTTCTCTTCTATCTCTTCTATGAAGCGATGCTGGTTCCGATGTATCTCATAATTGGTATTTGGGGAGGCAAGGACCGTGTTTATGCGGCCCTGAAGTTCTTCATCTATACGATGGTGGGCAGTTTGTTTATGTTCCTGGCCATCTTGTATCTCTACAACCATGCCGGAACTTTTGATCTGACCCTCTTACTGGAACGTCTAAAGACCACGCACCCGCTCGATGTAATCCAACAATTCTGGCTCTTCTTGGCCTTCGCATTGTCCTTCGCCATCAAGGTCCCTTTGTTCCCACTCCATACATGGCTCCCCGATGCTCACGTTCAGGCCCCCACCGCGGGATCCGTGGTTTTGGCGGGGGTTCTGCTCAAAATGGGAACCTATGGATTGTTGAGATTCGCGATACCACTCTTCCCCGATGCCGCCATGGATCTTCGTGAGGAATTTTGTTGGTTGGCTGTCACCGGCATCATTTTTGGTGCCTGCATGGCATTAGTGCAAACGGATATCAAGAAACTGATCGCATACTCATCGGTCAGTCACTTGGGGTTCGTAGTCCTTGCCTGCTTCATGACAGATGTGGAATCCCTGACCGGTGCAATACTTCAAATGGTCAATCACGGATTGTCGACAGGAATGCTGTTCTTGATGATAGGTATCATTTACGAACGCAGACACACTCGTGATCTCGCTGATTATGGCGGGCTTGCTAGCGTAGTTCCTGTCTATTCTGTGTTCTTCATCATCGCTGTCCTGTCGAGCATCGGCCTACCCGGATTGAATGGATTCGTTGGAGAATTTTTGATTCTCTTTGGAGCCTTCCGAGCAGATCCTCTTTGGGGAATGCTGGCGGCAACAGGTGTTGTCCTTGGAGCGCTTTACATGCTCAAGATGGTGAAAGCGTTCCTTTTCGGACCGGTTGTTCACGAAGCCAACAAAGAGGTAAAAGATCTCAATTTGAGAGAAATCATTTACCTGAGCCCTTTCGTCGTCCTCATGGTCTGGCTGGGACTTTACCCGTCCTCCTTCACCAATCTGGTGGAGCCGACGCTGAGTCTTTACGTCCAGTTACTGCAGAACTAGGGAGATAAGATGGAACCACTGAGCCTCTCTAGAGCGGAAATCCTTGCAGTACTTCCTGCAGGCTTCCTGTTCATCACCGGCCTGATCCAGCTGTTATCTGATCTCGGGGACACCTCGAAAACTTCTCGTCATGAAAAAACTCATCTGGCGATGATCGGAGTGACCGGAGCACTCGTCGCTTTTGCCTCGCTCTTTGTCCAAGGAACCTTGGCTTCTACCGGTGAGCTGTATGCAGGAGCGATGACTGACGATCTGTTTGGACGTCTGGGCGCCGGTGTCATCATCGTTACAAGCTTGTTCGTGACTCTGATGTCTGGTGGATATCTTTCGAGTAGCGGTAACAACAAAGCAGAATTTCACAGTCTGATCAGTTTCAGTGCAGGAGCGATGGTTCTCCTTTGTCAGGCGACGAATCTTGTTTCAATATTCGTAGCCATTGAGACCTTGTCGCTTGCGGTATACGTCTTGGCTGGATTTTTCAAAGAGAATAAATCGGCCAGTGAAGGCGCATTCAAGTATTTCGTCATGGGTGCATTCTCAAGTGGATTCTTGCTTTTCGGCATGGCTCTTGTTTATGGACTTTCCGGTGGCTCACTGTCGCTCTCCGATATCGCCGCTTCCGGGGCCAGTTCAGATGCCTTGTTTGCCGTCGGCGTCTTGATGGTCCTGATCGGCTTCGCCTTCAAAGTAGGCGTGGTCCCCTTCCATTCATGGGTTCCTGACGTCTACCAAGGAGCCCCTGTGCTCGCCGCAGGCTGGATGGCTGTCGCGGTAAAATCAGCCAGTTTCTTTGCTCTGTGTCGGTTCCTGTACCACTCCGGTGGAGGCGCATATCTCGATCAGATTCTTGTCGCTCTCTCTGTCGTTACGATGATTCTTGGAAACTTGGCAGCGCTGAATCAGCAGAGCCTCAAGCGGATGCTCGCCTATTCAGGAATCGCACACAGTGGATACCTGATGATTCCGGTCGTGGTCGCTCTCTCCGGAAACGATCTTTCCATTGGAGCCAGTCTCCCCTTCTATCTGTGCGCATACGCAGCCACCACATTGGCGGCGTTTGGTGTCTTAACGGCGCTCAGTGTATCTACAGATAGGGATAACATTGGTGACCTGAATGGCTTGGCGAAGAGTCGCCCCATGTTGGCACTCGGTTTCACGATCGCTCTGATTTCACTCGCAGGAATCCCTCTGACCGCAGGATTCATCGGCAAACTCATGATCTTTAGCGATGCGATCGGTGCAGGCTTTATCCAGATCGCCATCATTGGAATATTGACCTCCCTCGTCAGTGTTTACTATTACTTGCGACCTGTGGTCGCGATGTGGTTTAGGGATCCGAGATCTTCATTCGACCTGATTCCTGCACCCTGGGGTGTTCAGTTCACAGTTGGAGTCTGTGGGATTGCCACTATTATTGTCGGGCTCTTTCCCGACTGGCTGGTGGAACTCTCCAGAATTTCAGTAGAAACGATCCTCGGCTAGAACAGGGCTGTGCTCTGGCTTCCCTGCTTCGAGGAGCATAGAATGAGAATTCGGCAATTATCCCAGCTGGGATATTCGCCGCTGTTGACCACACCGTATTGAAGAGTGAAAAGGTCTCTATGAGTTTTCCTCTGTCAGGTGTGGGTCAGAGAAAAATATTGAGATCAGAGTAGATAACAGTTTGCTTCGACTGCTGTGCTCTGAACTTCATGAACTGAGAACTTCTGACGTTGGTACAAAGAATTTCCTGGGGGGATTATGAGAAATTTCATTCTTTTGAGCATCATTCTTGCAGGCTCCTACTGGGGCTACCAAAAATGGAATGCTTCCGAAACTTTGCCTAATGAGGACAATTCGGTAAAGACTGTTGTTTCAGGAGAAGACGCCTCGCCCTTAGTCGAAGCCCAGATGGTTCAACAACCTCCGAATATAGTGCCGCTGCAAGAACAACCCTCCACCTCTCTCTCTTCAAGGGATAAGGAGATTCTTATCCTTCGAAGTGAGTTGGCCAATGTCGAACCTGATTCCGATTTATTCAGTAACCTTTCGCTCGAACTTTCGAAGTTGTTACTTAACTCTGAAAGACCTGAATCGATTGGTGAAGCCCGCGGAATCCTGAGAACACTGAGTCAAGGAGACCCCGCTCAGCCAAACCGTGACTTAGCGAATGAACTACTTCTTCAAGAATCCAGTGGTGCTGACCAATTGACCATTGCTCAATCAATTTTTGAAAAGGGTGCACAGACGCCTGGTTTTGGATTTGCGGCAGAAATACTTTCAGAAAATTTGAATCAAGACACCTCCGCTGGTGCGTTCCAATCTTGGGACCTCCTCTCTAAAGCTTATGTAGCCGCCCCCGATCTCGAGACAAAAACCCCTATCAGGATCAAACTGTGGAACCTCGTGAACACCTGGATATTTTCAAGTAAGTCATTCCCAGAGGTTTGCAAGACAGTCACGGTTGTTTCAGGAGATTCCCTCTCCGTGATTGCCCAAAGACACAAATCTTCGGTCGACGCGATCAAGTTATTGAACGGCCTTCGTAATGACGTCATACATCCTCAGCAACGTCTAAAGATTCTGTCAGGAAAAGTCCATGTCGAAGTCGATAAGAGTGATTTCCGACTAGACCTCTTTATTGATGGTCGTTGGTTAATGGGATTCCCTGTAGGACACGGCAGATCTGATAAAGTCACGCCGGCACTCGACTATGTCGTAGGCGTGATGCAAAAAAAGCCTATGTGGCAACCCCGAGATGGTCGTGCTCCTATCGCACATGGCGTAGAGGGTAATCCTTTGGGAGAACGCTGGATCGGTTTCAAAGACGGTGAAACATTCGGCTTGGGAATTCACGGCACCGAAGATCCCGACTCCATCGGATCGATGTGCTCCGAAGGCTGCGTGAGATTGCGCAATGAAGACGTGATCACTCTGTACCCATGGATCCGCAGTGGAACTCCGGTTTCCATACGCGAATAAACTCAGAGAAGGGACTGATCAAGACAAGATCAGTCATCCTCAGGGTAGCCGGTGAAATATGGAAAAAGAATAAGTGCGCAGTTCACCTTTGAGGCGTGTCTTCAATCGGTCTACTAAGCCATTTACAGAAGTATCGACTTCCTCATGGGTCAGCGTCCGATCTGGAGCCCTGAAAGTCAGTGAAAATGTCACACTCTTGTGACCACTGGCCACCTGTTTACCCCGATACATATCGACGAACTGGCGACTCTCCAGATGATCCAAATCAGCAGCATCGACTTCAGACGAAATATCGCGCCAAAGAACATCTTCGGAAACCACAAAGTTCAGGTCTCGAGTGATGACAGGATGCCTTGAGAAGTCCGAGAATCGAACCTCTTGGCGTGCATAGTC
>JAACCY010000055.1 GCA_009937185.1 Planctomycetia bacterium | reverse complement strand
TATATCCGATCTCCATCACGTTCCGCATCCGAGAGCCTCTTGAGAACAAGAACTCCGAGGCCTTCGCCGAGGACGGTGCCATCTCCATCTGCATCGAAGGGGCGAGCATCGCCCGTCGCGGAGAGTGCAGGAGTCTTCGAGAAGCACATGTACATAAAAATGTCGTTAAACGTATCAACACCGCCGGTGATGACCATGTCTGAACGTCCACTTTTCAATTCCATTGATGCTAAGTGCACTGCTGCCAATGAAGAGGCACATGCGGCATCAGTGACGCAATTTGTACCGTGGAGATCTAATCTGTTGGCAATGCGACCTGCAACGACATTGCCCAATAAGCCTGGGAATGAATTTTCTTGCCAATCGACATAGCCTTCAGAAATATTTCTAACAACTTCCCGAGCGACATCATCTTCGACTCCCGCTTCTCGAAGAGCTTTCCACCAATGGGGATGGCCTAATCGAGCACCTAAGGGGACGACGAGTTCTAGTGCACCGGTGACTCCGAGAATGACCGAGGCTTTCGAACGATCAAAAGTACGAGTGGCATCGTAGCCGGCATCTTCTAGGGCCTGTTTTGCAGCGACGAGACCCAATAGTTGGGAAGTATCAGTCGCTTCGAGATCTCGTGGGGTAATTCCGTATTCCAAAGGATGAAAGGGAATAGGAGAGAGAAACGCTCCTCTTTTTCCATAGGTTCGGTCGGGGGAACTTTTATCGGGGTCGTGGTAGTCATCGACGTCCCAATATCCGGGAGGTATCTCCTCGATATGATCTTCTCCGGATCTCAATCCAGCCCAATAGCCGTGACGATCCTGACTACCTGGGAAGAGGCAGCCGAGACCGACTATGGCAATGTCGTCTTCATTAGGTCGGGGATCATTTCCTCGAAACGCTGTCATGAAAGAATCCTCACAGTGTTGATCTAAGATGTTGAATTTGATGGTCGGTATTTCCCGAAAATTGAATTTGAGGCATACGCCAGCCATTCACGGGAATTTGAAAGCCCTGCCTTTGCAGATCATGGGCTCTAAGGCAAAGAGCGGCTCCAGCCATCAATGCGCGGGATACACGGGCGACACTTCGCCCAGCAGGGAATTCGAGTGTCGTTCCCCGAGTCCATTCATTGAAGGCTCCCATTGCGGGTCCACACCAGATTTGATAATCGAGTGCTCTTTGAGGATCTACACTATTTGCCCAGTCAGATGATTTACCAAGATACCATCTGAAGATCAGAGCCATCCGATGATGCGAGTCCTGCTCTGCTCGCTCGATTTGTGAAGGTTCTCTTTCGAGGAAGAAGTTTCGAGTATGACTCCACACTTCCTCTAGAGGCATTCTGAAAATTTCATTTTCAATGCGTTGGCGATCATTGGCGGGAATCTCATCTATCGCATCGTAAGCTCTGTAGAGTTCAAGAAGTCTTCGTGCTCGCGGTCCAAACATTGTTCCTCTGCGGAGTACTTGCAGATGGACTCCCATCTCAAACATATCGGATGCTGGGGCCATGATGACATCGGCAGGTCCCGCAGTGGCCAATAGATCTCGGACTTTGGGACTGGAACCCGATTCCGAACAGGCCTGATGGACAGAGCCGACGACGACATAGCCCGCACCCAGTGCGAATGCTGCAGCGATGGCATCGGGAGTACCCAATCCACCTGCTGCTCCTATTCGTACCTTTGCCGTACGGTTCAGGTTTCCAGCGAGCGTATCTCTCAGCTTACAGAATGCGGGAACGAGAGTTGTCAGGGGTCTGTTGTCGGTATGACCTCCCGAATCGGCTTCTGCAGTGAGGTCATCACAAAGAGGCCACTCTTTGGCCCATTGAGCTTGTTCAGCAGTAATCTCTCCCGAAGCGAGTAATTTTCTGACGATGGGTTCTGGAGCGGGTGCAAGAAATTTGCGTGCGACCTCGAGTCGAGATGCCTTCGCCATGATGGAGGTTTTTGCCCGCACTTCTCCTCCGGGTCCTTTTTCTAGACCCTGTAAACGGAGTCTGATCAAGGGCTCGGAAATATCGAGATATGCACTGGCTTCCACATGGCGAATCTCACGAGTCGAAATCAATCGAGAGACTTCATTTTCAATCGTAGGTTCAGAAGGGCTATGGATGAGATTACAGCCCCATGGTTTGTCCGGGCAACGGGACTGAAGTTCGGAGAGCGCTTGTGCGACCTTGTCAGGTGTTTGACCTGCGGCGCCGTAGAAACCCAGACTTCCATCTCTAGAGAGTGCCTCCACAAGATCAATGCTGGCAATGCCGTTGGCCATCGATCCGCCAACATACGCATGTGCCAATTGATGATCGCGCACGAAATCTGAAGACCCCATTGAAGAAGTAGGGACAGAGGGAATCCATCCCGATATCGGGGGAGCCGTGGTTTGTATTTCTGTAGAATTAGGTGAGTGGGGGTCCGGCGCAGATGACTTCCAGGTACGAGGATTCTCTGCAGTCCCGCCAAGAAACCAACTTGAGTTTAGATCGAAAAATGCATTTTCAAACGGGGTTTCACTCCATGAAGCAGAGGAATTCCACAACGCTTGCGGGGGAAGTCCCGGTACTTCAGAGAGAGAATCCGATGAGTGGGATCTTTCCCCGAATTCCTTCGATTGTGATCCGAATTCGGATGCCATCGAGCCTCCCCGTATCTATTGCTGATCAGGTCCGAAGCAGCCCGGACCACGACCCGCCAAGATACATCCGGTAACGCACCGAAGCACCCACAATGACCAGATCTGAGCCGATTATGGCGAATTAGAAGGGGACGAATTCCGAGAATCGGGAGCATCCCTCACGAGGTGAAGGAAGACGGATCCAGAGAGGATCTAAGGTTGGATGATCAAGTCGTATTCGAGAGGGCCTATTAAGGTCGAATCTGAGCAAGAAACCCGTAAAACCAGCACTCCATTGGTATCTGGTACTGCTTCGACGAAAAAGGGATCGAAGAAGAAGGGCGGGGTGGCTTGACGAGTTTGAATAATTTCAGATCCGTCGGCTGAATATTGACTCAAGACAGGGGTCAATAGTGAAGATATTCGCTTGGCGAGAGCCTCCACCCGGACAGGATTTGTCGTTGGGAGCTGAACTCTGACCCAGTCGATATCAGAGGAAGTCGAGAGGGATCCCTGTATGCGAAATGATCCGCCCGAGAAGAGAGGAGTCGTCTCTAGGGAGTCATTCAATGCATCTAGGTCGATATCTTCGTCGATTTGCGTTCCGACTCTATGACGGATCACTCGATAGACATCTGACCCATTTTCTAAACCGGAATAAGGAACCAGTCTGATCTCACAATCATCTCCGTCGACCAATCCGTCCAATTGCAACTGTAACTCATTGTCATTGATCAGCAGAGTTTGAAAGTCGCTTTGATCGACGCCATTGACGTATATCCGCACTGAATTTTTGACGTTCAGGGAGAAGGGGCGAGTGAAAACGAGAGTCACGGTATCGGTTGTCAAAGGTGTCGCAGGAGAGGGTGTGATCGAGATCAGTTCTGTATTTCGAGGAGGATCCGCCAATGCTGGATCTGGCCCCACAAATGAGAGTGGGTTATTTCCACTGGGTCCCAGATTCTCAGGGAAACCATCGAGTCCGGTTACAAAAGGGTTACCACCATTCTCGGCGAGGGTCCCTGGTAACGGAGTCGAGTCTTCGTCGGGACCTTGATCCTGATTCCAAACAAAGACAGCGACAGAAGCAGAAGCGATGCTCGGGGCAGGATCCAATGAATATTGTCCGCCTTGAAGCAAGCTACAACTTCTCAGCTGACCGTCGTCGCAGATTTCAACAGTTGCTCCTGGTGTCAGATTCAGAGGAATGTCCGCCAGTAAATTGCCATTGGGAAGGATCTGCCCACGGGTGTATTGACTGGGGCTTGCCAGAATCTGAGCGATGCCTACCTGGGATTGATTGGGAAGGTCGAGGGGGAGATTTGTTCCTGAGATCAGGCAGTACTGAAGGTTTGAAAAGTCTGCATTGCTGACGAAATCAGAAGCAATACTATCCTGAAGCGCTATTTGTCCTCGGTCAGCCTGGAGGGGACCGAGAAGGTTTCCTTCGAGCCAACAGTTGGTTGCAAAAATGGAGCAGAGATCGAGTGTGGCGATCCCGAATCCGGCATTTCCTATAATGTTACAGTTTCTCGCCTGAGGTTGAGATCCATTTGGAATGGAAGAAACAAGCAGTCCATCGCCGCTATTCGCACTGATCTGACATCGTGAAATTCTGAACGCTGCGGGAGCATCTCCATCCAGAAACACTCCTGTTGCTCCGTTATCATTGATCAGGGAGTCATCGATGCGTACCCGGATATCTGTGGAATCAGATGGAGTGCTATCGACATCTATAACGATTCCTTCAAGAGCATTTCCTGAGATGCGGCAGTTACGTATCTTGACACGTGTTGAAGATTCTTCGATCGTACCTGGGATCAGAGGAGGGACTGCTGCAAGGTCGAGGTCGATACCCTCGTCACCATTATTGAGAATGTTGCAGCGGGTAATCTCAATCTTCGCTTGTTTATCAAAACCGGTATAGATCCATTGACTCTCGATACCTTCGTTCAGATTGTTTCGAATCTCTGAATTGTCGATACGGATTTCGGGGATGCCGACAATTCTCAAACCTTCACCGTTGCAGTTTGTGATCAGGCAGTTCGCGACGAGAACCTCAATCACATTTCCTTCAAGGAAATCCGACCTTAGGTCCATGCCTTGGGTGATCGCACCTGAAAGTTGGCAACGGGTGATCCTAGAGAAAGAATCTTCTGCAAAAACACAACTCTCCGCAATTCCATTTCCGGCAAGGCTGAGTCCATCGATGCCATTGAGAGCTTCTCCGGGCCTGAGGTTTACAAGGTCCGTTGAAAACAGGATGCCAAATTGAGTTAAGAGTTCATCTGGGTTACGAGTGAGAGGATCGAATGATTCTTCGAAACCTCCGAAAACCATCATTCCGGGAAGAAGGAACAAATTCTCGGGATAAAGGCCTTCGGCGACATGAAGATTGACTCCTCCAAGTGGAATACTGGAGGCAATGGCAGCTCCCATGGTAGGAAATGCACTCGCCGGAGTCAGGCCGTTAGCACCTGCAGATGAGGCTCCAGATCGAATGTATCGGATCGGGTGGGGAGTCGCTGGCCAAGATGGGAATTTGGGACTGACTTCATTGTCCTCATCTCTCGCGAGGACCACGACATTCCAAGTTTGACCGTTGACCAATCCTTCGATCATCGAGTGTGTTTCTCCTGTGACGATTTCAGTGGGATTGGCAAAATTGATGGGGGTTCCCCTTGGGGACATGTAGATGAGGTATTCGATGAGTTCATGTGGGGTCAAATCATCGGTGGCTTGCGCCCAGCCGACTTTGAGCCAACCGTCTCCAGCGACAAGGTCATTCAGTCCTGCGAATCGGGGATGGGTGACGAGTGCTTGACCATTCGCTCCAAGACCACTACCGGGTTCAATAGAGATGACGTCTATCGTCGGTCTCTCAGGAGGAGTGAATCTGCTACATCCGATAAGAATGCAGGCGAGGTATAATGTATAAGTGAAGGTTCTTAGCATGTGACCTCAAAAATAGTATTTGATCTGAACTGAGGAAAACCAACCGGAGTCTGCATCGGGACCAAATGCATCCCCTGGAAGAAAGTGACCGACTTCAAACTCCAGATCGAATTGATCCATAAAGTCGTTGAATCCGATCACAAGATCGATTTCTGACCCGAGATCGGTATCCAGGCCATTGGGACTCGCTTTAAGTCTGGATCTTCGCAGGGAATCTGCAGCCTCTACCTGATTATATCGATGAAACACCAGATCAATGCTGAAGTTTTTCATGGGTTTGAGTCCGCCACCAATGGTGAAGATGGACATGTTGGAAAGCTCAGGTCTGAGTAGGACTCCGAGATATCTATAGGAAGATATTCCATAGTATCGGGAATTATTGTCCTGATATCCCGTCTGGCGAAAATTGTTGTCGGTGCCATCGTCCGGATCAGAATCTCCTGATCCCCAAGCCCAGCCGCCAAACAAGTAAGGATTCATCGGTAATTTGTCGAATCGACGTGCCACAGAGGCATCGATTCCAAATGCTGAAATCTTGTCGAAACCGCTGACTCCATCGACATATGCTCCGTCGACCCACCAGCGGAGATCCCCATCCATGGCTCTTCCATTTGATTGGAACCCGACGAAGAAGGGAGATTCATTGAGTCTTTGAACAGGGAGGGAAGGATCGATAGTTCGATCCTGAAGAATATCAATGATGTAGATCGCATGTTGTGTCTTCGATTTTGGACGCCAGCGACCCACGAAAATGTGTTGATGACGATCTTCTATTTCAACAGGAGGAGATCCAAAGAACGAAGACCATGATGCTTCAATAGAGAACGGACCCTTTTCCCAGCCGACTCGAATAGCATCGAGAGAAGTGTCGTAAAACCATTCTCTACCTTCATCGAAGTCCATTCGACCCACTTGTAATGAGATGGGTTGTCCTCCAAGACCTCGTTGAAAATAGTAGAGTTCTTCTAGGCCCGTTTTATCTTCTGAAAGTGTGACGGCTTCGTCATCTTCTGCAGTTGTTGAATTTTTGGTACGCCCTTTTGCAAAGAGGAAACGATCATCGTCGATAGACCATAAAGCTTGAAGTGACAGAGACCACTCTTGATCTTCTCTATTCGCTTCTTCAAAGTCATCGAGATCCATATTTTCACGTTCTTCATGTTCAAAGTAGAGTCTTCCGGAAATCCCGAGACGATCGTTCAGGAACTTTGTCCCAGTTTTTGGTCTTCTATCGTCACGGTCATAAAGAGGCACTGCTACTTTTCGAAAGATACCTTCAGGAATCTCAGTCGAACTTCCGATACGGCATCGAATTCCATGGACTATTAATATAGGAATTCCATCTTCGTCTAATTCCTGAGCTTCGACATACCCTTCAAGCTCCAATAGGCCCAATTTCTTTGGCTTAGGCGAAGTTTCAACTTCAATCTCAACAGCCTTGAATTGTAATGGGCTGGTGAATTCGCCTTCAATTTCAACGCGCCAACCTAGTTTTATTTCATGAAGCTCGTGAGATTCACCTTCGTTGTCGGCATCGTCGAAATCGGTGTTGTCATCGATGAGGATAGTGAATGGACCAACCATCATCTGTGAGTTTTTAAGATTGACTTCCCGGACGATGCCTTTGATTTCTAGGAAATCAGCGTCTTCTTCTCTTACCAATTTGACAGCGTTGAGAGTCTCTCCATCGAAGACTCCATCCACCTCTACTCGAGTTCCAGGTGCGAAAAGAATCTCGTCATTTTGTTTATCGTCCTTATTTATTCCATCTTGTCCGATGGTCAATGCCAGTAGGGTGATGAAGATTAAGCTCATTAGAGAACTCCTTGCCAATCTCCACTGTCGTGGAGTAGATCATCCAAGTCACTTTTTAGTTGGTGCAGCAATGAATCAGGTCGATTTCGTCTAGAATATATAAGAAGTAATCTTGTGAAGGTTGAAGCGGTCCAAGTTTTTATCCGATTCGAATCGACTCCTCTTGAGTTTGCTGATCGAATCAATTTCAGAGCCACTTCTTTCCATGGAACAGGACAGCCTTGATATGAGCGTAATCTCATATGAGCAATGATATTCCCTACGTCCAAGCCGGGGTCTGAGTAGGCCAAGAGGTCCATGTCGAGTAGGTATGTTTCATCACCTGAAACAAGAACTTGCTTATCATGGAAGTCTCGATGGCAAAGAACAGGCTCTTGAGAATCCAAAGATTTTAATCTGGAAATCACTTCTTCAACCAATGGGGTGACGTCTTCTGGAGCGTCCCTCAGCATACGGTTGAAAACTTGAAGACGTTTTTCAAGAATCTCAATTTCATCTTCAGTTGTATGGCTTGGGAGATCTTCAGCGATATCGCTTTCGGAGAGCCATTCGAGAATGTTATCCAAAGCGGTTCCGTGTCGAGGGTCCCAAAGTCCGGATTTCCAAAGAGAATTGAGACTTTTTCCAGGGGCGGCTTCAAGAGTGAGTGTTTTAATGTCTTCTCGCCAGTCAAGGACGGCGGGGACAGAAATATTGCGTTCAGGGTTACCCGAAGCGAGGCATTTCCACCGCTTTAAGATTTGGCGATCCTTGCGGAATATTTTCGCGAATTTATCAGGACCTAATCTGAATATAGCTCTACTGCCGATTCTCCACGCTAAGAGTTCCACGGGTGTACCTGTCGATATCCAATGATTCATTGCTGCTGAGATGGCGGGGAGACGCGTATCGTCTAGCGCAGCCAGAGGTTTCATTTTTCCTGCGGTGTTCACATGGAACCAATTCACGGCGTGATCACTAGATTCACCATGCAGGCAGTACCAACCACCTTTTTTGGATTCTTCTACTCGGACCCAAGGACCTTTATCACGAAGAGCTCGATCAAGAGGTGAGATCAAATGATCGGTCCATTGTGGGGTTGCTTCCTTATTGGAAGAGCTGGATTTATCCATCACCATCCACCGTTCGGAGCAATGAGTTGCACCATTCGATGGATTTCTCCATCTCATCGGGCCATGTTTCCGAGAATGATCGAAATGGGTCAAAAGATCTTCTTAGTCGAGCCAAACAGCGACCAAAAATAAGTTCTTCTTTTGATATTTTGCGAGGAGCACGCATCTGGTACTGCTCTAAGAGTGCTTGCGCCACGTCTTCCGATTCCCCTGCAAGGATGAGATCTTCCATGAGAGATCCTAAGTCCATGCAAGCGAATCCTCTGCCGGCTCTGTCGAAGTCAAGAAAGATGATCTGGTCACCATCCTGAAGTATTTGAAGCCTATGGAGGTCACCATGGGCAAGAACAGAGGGTACAAGGTTTAGGCACTGAACATGATTTTTGAGTCTGTTTGAAAGTGACAGAAGAGAAAATCGCATCCCAGGTCTGAGATTTGATAGATCTGTGGCAAGGTTATCAATTTCTTTGACCATGATTTGTGGGGGAGGGTGAGTGCTTGTCTCCAGTGGGATTTGGTGAAGCTCATTGAGTGCCAATGCAATTTTTTGAGGGAGCTCACCAGCATTGGGTCCTGAGAAATCTAAATGATGACCTTCGATCCACTCATGCCCAAAGATGTTCATTGCAGGACTCGTACCTACAAATCGAGGTGTTTTGAAAAACTGACAATTCTTAGTGGCATTAGAAATGGCAAGAGCCAGCTCTAAAGATTTAGAAATGGTCTTTCGATTTTCGACTTTTAAATGGAGTAACTTTCGAATCTTCTTGTCTTCATTCAAATTTCGCAATTTGACTTTTGTTTTAAGTACACACCTACGACCTGGTTTGTACGCGATCAATGAATGACGAGTAATGCTTCTTTGTAATCGCCAATCGTCATATGTGACCTCTCCCAGCATCGGCTCGAGGAGTCTCCTGAACCTACTGGGTTCAAAAATCCTTCGTAACTGAGGAATCTCTTCGTCACCCGGGAAGGGGACTCCAACGGTAAAGGACTCTTCATCTAGAAAGGCGGAATCGCCAACACTATTTGTGCCTAGATTTTTTGTAAGGATCTTCTGATGGTAATCCTTTGCGGACTCAAGATTCCCAAAGATTCGAAGGCTAATTCCAGAAGGAGGAGTATCAGCCGAACCATCCTTCAGGCCTTTCACGAAGAGTCGACAAGATTCAGGTTTATTTCTAATGTAGGTCACGTGTTTAGGAAGGTTTTCAATTTCGAAAACCCATCCCTTTTTATGCCATTTCTCCCAAAGTTCGCCGGAGAAAAAGGCAGATAAACTCGGTGGTGAATTGGGTGGAATTGGAATCATTGAGCTGTTCCTCCGGATTCTCCAGAAGAATGCGAGACGACTCTCCCCGCTTCCACGACAAGCTTCGAATCAAACGATTCCATCAGTTCTTCATCATGAGTGATGAGTAACAATGTTTTACCCTTAAATTCACTGAGCAACATGTCTTGGATAACTCTTCGACTTTCAGGATCGATGGCTGTAGTCGGTTCATCGAGGATGACAATGGGGGAGTTTCTTAGTAACGCAGTGCTCAGTGTGAGGCGGCGTTTCTCTCCTCCTGAGAGATCCTGCCCACCTTCAGACAGTTCTCTGTCTAAGCCTGCAGGGTCGTCGAGGATGAAGTCACATTTTGATTTTTTTAATGCGTCGAACATTTCTTCATCGGTCGCTTCTGGCCGATGGAATTCCAAGTGTTCTCGAACACTCCCTGAAAGAATGAAACTTTCTTGCAAGACGATAGAGATTTGATCCCTGAGACTTTGGAGTGTCCACGAAGTGATGGGGACTCCATCGATGAGGATGGCTCCTTTTTCAGGTTCGTATAATCTTGAGAGGAGAGTCGTTAGCGTACTTTTTCCAGCACCATTAGGGCCACAAAGAACCAAATGTTCACCATTTTTTATATCAAGACAAACATCGTCCAAGACCATTCGTCGCGGTTCTTCTGGTGACTCCGAGGCGGGTTCTTCATCGGTCTCCACAATGGGAGCCTGATATGAGAACGTGACGTTTTTGAAAGTGATATTTCCTTGGAGTGGTGGAGCTTCAATTGCGTTGGGCAAATCGATTTCTTCTGGATTAATGCGAAGTATTTCAGAGATTCTTTCTGCACATGCCGACGCTTTACCGATTTTTCCTGATAGCCGCGCTGCTTTTCGAAGCGGCTTTTGCAGTGACCTTACATAGGAAATAAATACTAATAGGTCACCAGGTGTAATGTCGGAGTTGATGTGGACTCTGTAGGCCCCTGCTAGCAAGACTATAGAAAGGCCTCCCGCGAAAATCAGTTCTGTCCAACGCGATAAAGCAGCTTGAAGCCGTGTTGCCCGGACTCCTTGGCGCAAGGACGATCGATTTTTTCTGGCAAACTTCCGAACAACTTCAGATTCTCGACCTAATGATTTAATGAGTTTAAGAGAAGTCAGGCCTTCCCCTGTTGTGAAGGCAATATCACCTTCATGCTCTCTTTGTTTCTTCGCGACTTTAGTAATCTTGACACTGAATAATCGTGCAAGAACAGTGATCAAAATTAATACGACTAGTGAGACAACAGAAAGTTGCGGATCAATCCACGCCATCAGTGAAAGGGTGGTTATGGCTTGTACCAGTCTCCCTGAAAAGTCTACCAACTCTGTCGACAAGACGTATCGTAGCATAGGCACATCGCCTGTTATTCGGACAAGAAGGTCTCCCAATTTTTGTCTCTTGTGAAATCTCATTGAAAGTAGGAGAAGGTGTGAGTACACACGCTTCCTTAATTTCATCATCATTCGTTGGCCAGCGATGGCGCTCAGGATTGTCCGGAAATAACCTGCGATTCCTTGACCCAAAGATATAAGAAGGACCGCGAGACTGACAAAACCCAAGAATTGAATCGGCTGCTCGAGTGGCCAAGCGGGATCAATAAATGGAAGCGTGTCAGCGTTACCCGGCATCAATAAGCCATCGAAGATGTACTTCACGGGCCATGGAGCGAGGAGTGCGAATCCAATTTCAAAAACCAGCGCGAATGCAGATGCTCCCAAAAGAGGAGATTGTTCGCGCAATAGGTCTCCATGTTTTCCTGTAATGGTACTCCAGTCGTGTAGACCTTTTCCCAGAGTCGATACAGGATTCATTTAGCCTTCTCCACCGCGTCCAAAATTTGACGAGCTCTAATTTTCCAGGTGCTGTTTTCTAAAATCCACTGCCTGCAACTTTGACCTGCCTCCGACAGCTTTTTTAAATCTGAGATTTGCGACTGAATGGCCAGTGCAAAGCCTTTGGTATCCCCTGCTTGGACGAGTGTTCCTCGATCTTCCACGACAATATCTGATATCTGACCACGATCTGTGGCCACTACCGGGAGTCCAGAGCTGAAGTATTCGTAAATCTTCAATGGTGAAAACCAAAAGTCTTCCATGCTTGGGTATGGAGCCACTCCAAGGTCACATGCCCCTAACCATTCACCGACTTCAGAATGGGGGATACTTCCAGTGAAATGTATCCGGTCGCTGAGCCCTTTTTTCTGAACATTAATCTCAAAGGCGTGTTTTTCTGGGCCGTCACCAATGCAAAGTAGATGCGCATTTGAACCCAAATCTTTGACAAGTATTTCAAATGATTGCAACAAGTCATGGATGCCATGCCATGGACGGAATGATCCCGTAAAACCGAGAATGGGAACACCAGCAGGAGGAAGTCCAGAGGGGCGTGTATTTGCTTTCGGTGAGAAAACTTCAGAATCCACTCCGTTTGGAACAAGGACGACACCTTCGGTATGTTCGCGTTCTGATTCAACCCACTTTTTAATCTCTTCGGAAACACAGATGACGACATCGGCTTCTCGAAGAAGAAGGCGTGAAATGCCAACAGCAAGGGATTCATTCGCGAGTTGACGGTACTTTTTGGATTCGAGAGCCAGTGGACTGTTGACTTCAAGTACGAATGGAACACCAAATTTGCGAGCGAGGTATAAGCCTCCCGGATGCCACAAACTGTATCTCTCGTAAACGAAATCATGAACAGTCTCAATATTGTCGAGTCTTGCCAGAAACAGTCGAGTCTCTCGCTCCTCAATAGATTTGTATTTACGTCTCGGAGGGAGTTCCATCGTGTGAATAGGAATGCCCTCAATGGATTTTGCTTC
>JAACCY010000234.1 GCA_009937185.1 Planctomycetia bacterium | reverse complement strand
GGGGCTTTTCCGGGGGCTTTTCTCCTTGGGGGAACCTTTTTGGCTTGCCCTTCTGGAGCCACACCTTTTTTTCGAGGTGCCGGGACTCGCCGTTTCTTTTTTCCTTCATCAGACATCAGTCTTCCTCACTTGCCTCTGGGGTCTCCGCCGAAGGTGGAGAATCCACATTCTCCACGGGGTAGATGATCTCGATCAATTGCTGCAATTGATCCGTAGTGAGATGGTTCAACTCCACCAGAAGCTGTCCCAGCAATGGAACCTTGCGGCCCTCTGAACGAAGTTGGTTTTGCAGTGAAAGCGCTTCCTGGATGGCATCTGCCCCCACAAAGCCCATTTCCTGAGCCACTTCTCCGATCAATCGCCGGTACCTATCCTTTGAGGCCACCCTAACTCCTGTCGAGTTGATGAAATCCTGAGAGGGTTTCAGAAATCCATTCGATTGCTGACAACCCACCCATGAATCGAGCAGGATAAACTTCCTGACCGATATACGCTACCTCTCGAAGTCACGGATCACAGTTAGATTTAGGCTCAGCGCATCTTAATAAAGGGGACCGAGCCCTCACAGAGGCTGATACGCTCGATGCCTGGGGAGATCTCGATCAGTTCCTGAGATTTCCCAATCACGTACTCCAGAGCTGCCAATTTATCCCCCTGAGATGACGCCATAACCACCTCAGCATTGGGAACACGTCCCCAGAGAAGCCTTAACCCACCTGTACAAACAAGAATCCATAGATCCCCACCCTCCATAGGCAAGCGTTGTATATCTCGAATGAATTGGGGAAACCTCCTCAGGATTTCGCCTTTTTCAAGAGTCTGGAGGAGTAGTAGTAATTGTTGATACTCAGATTCGTCCGGAAGTTCAGTCGACTCTTCCGATAACACCCCAAGCCGAGATGGCATGAATTCTGGGATTCCCCACTCCGAATCCAGAAAATCACCACGGATAAACTCAATCACTCCGCCGTTGGAATTCATAAGGAGATGCCCGCCCGGAATGACCACCCCGACTAAAGGTCTCTGAATTATTGCATTAAAACTAATTTGGGTTCCCGTGCGAGATATCGAATCGACCGCCACTATCCAAGGGTTGCCGAGCAACTCTTGCTGAACCTGATCTTTCCAACGAACACTGTCATGCTGAATTCTTGAAGGAATCAAATTCAGATCCCGAAACTGCGGCGTTTGACTTTCAGGAAGCCAACTGGGAAAACTCTTTTGATCGATTTGCCAATCACCCCGAGCTCTCAGTTGTTGGTCATCGATGGTATTTTTGGCATGAGATATGAATAATCCCGCCCCCACAAACAGGAAGATCGCAAACAAGAATCGAAACCAGGGGGGCGAGACCTCTGAGTGCTGATTCATCGCGACTTCTCCTGGCATGCCAAAATGACTTCACGATCTAATCGGATACCTGTTTGCGAAAAAATCTTCTCTTCGATGGTATGAACAAGTTCCAGAACATCGGCTGTGGTCGCATCAAATTCATTGACGATGAAATTCCCATGGAGCTCTGAGATTCTCGCTCCTCCAACAGTCAAACCCTTTAGACCTGCGATCTCGATCAGTTGACCCGCTCCAGGTCCCGATTCAGGATTACGGAAAATACAACCTGTCGATTTTTGCTCATAAGGCTGAACACTCTCCTTATATTCCTTCAGGTCTCGACTAATTTCCTGCAATTTCACGGGGTCTGAGTTCGGTTCGACACGGAATCGAACTGCACAAATAATGTGGTCACCGATACCTGAGTACCTGTAGCTCCATTCAAACTCATCTGCCGAAATCCAACGGAGTTCACAGTTAGAGTCGATACACTGGACTGCGACCACTCGTTCCGAGATCGAACCATGACCTGCTCCGGCATTCCCCCAAACAGATCCCCCAATTGTCCCAGGGATTCCTACAAGTTTTTCCAACCCTGCTAAACCCTGAGAATTTAAACTGTTCACTAATCGTTCCAGTTGGACTCCAGCGGAAACATCAATTTCACATTCGTTGAAAAACTGGAAATTCTCATTTGATTTGAGCATGGTTGTTTGAAGAACAAGACCATCGAAATCCTCGTCGGGAAACAACATGTTCGCACCGAGACCCAATAGGGAAATCTCATGCGATTCCGTTCGTGCCCATCTAATCACATCGATCATTTCTGTGATCGATTTGGGTCTCGAAAAATATCGAGACCGCCCCCCACTTCTGAACCAAGAGCATTTCTTCATCTCCATGTCAGTTTTTATTCCATCGGGTCGCTTCAAGATGGGATCACCCCTCTCGCGATCTCACGCGTACGAGTTCCAATTTGATCTACGTTTCCAGCCCCTAAGGAAACAAGAACGTCGCCTTCACTCAATGTTCCAGCAAGAAAACCAGGTGCAGTATCGAAGTCAAGAATCTTACAGTGAACACCCTGCTCTTCAATTTTTGCTCGTAATTGATCCAATAGATCCTCAGGGAAATCAGAAATATTCTCCCTGACTGAATAAATCGGTAACAGGAAAACTGCATCCATCCCCTCGAAGGATTTCGAAAAACCATCCATGAATGCGCTAAGTCTTCCTGCCTGATGAGGCTGGAAGAGCGCGTGTATCTTATTTTCACTGAAGAGGGACTGAGCAGTTCTAAGAGTCGCCTCAACCTCTTGAGGATGGTGAGCGTAATCCTCAATCCAATGTGTGCCTTGAAGAACCTCTCTGGATTCAAATCTACGAGCCACACCTTGGAATTTTTCCAACCCTGATTGAATATGCTCAGGACTAATTCCGATAGCATGACAGAGAGCGACAACTTTAGTCGCATTTTCTACAGAGTGATCCCCTGGTACTTGAAGTTTCGCTTTGAGATGGACACTCTTCTCAAGTTCCCATTCAACAGTGGAATACGCTTGTCCACTCTCATGAATGATTCGAACATCACAATCTTCAGTTCGGCCACATGTCACCCAACGCAGATCTTCTCTTCCTCCCAATTCAGAACGAATTTCAGGAGAACAAATCACCACGGACTGACGAGGAAATCCGGAGATAAAATCACGGAATGTTTCCACAACCTCGGATCTGTTTCTGTAAATTTCGGGATGATCGAGATCAATATTCGTAATGATGGCTGCTTCAGGTTTGATATCGAGAAATGCTCTTTGGAACTCACAAGCCTCGACGAGAAAATGATCTCCTTCTCCATGCCGCCAGCCAGCCTCTAGCTGCTGAATGTCACCGCCTGCGATGAGAGAGGGATCTTGATCCGCTTCAAGAAAAACGCTCAATAAAAGTGCGGTTGTCGATGTTTTTCCATGTGTACCGGATACTGCTATCGTTTTCTTTCCAATTCCTAAGCGCCCCAAATACTCGCTATAAGCATAAACAGGAATGCCTCGGCGTTGAGCTTCAATGATTTCGGGATTGTCCTGCCCCACCGCGCGTGAATGCACGACAGTGGTCACTCCAGCTGGAATATTTCCTGCGGCATGATCACAGTGAAAAGCGATTCCTTTTTCACTAAACCAATCCCTCATGGCCGCGTCTTGGTCACTACCAGAAACTCGAACCCCCTGACATTGAAGCAGACTTGCCATACCACGAGTGGCACTGCCTCCAATACCCACGATGTGGACTGCAGAGTGATCATTCGGTGCGCCGCCTACAGCACTCAAAAAAGGATCCATTCCTGAAACAACTCTCTAGATATCACCATTAGGGAATCACAAGTTCCATACCGACTTTCAGTCGATTCGGGTTAGGTAAGATATTCAGGTTCGCTTTATGAATCTTCTCCCAATTTTCATCTCCGTAATAGCGGACTGCAATAGCAGCTAAGCTTTCACCATTCTTTACACGATGAACTAATCGCTGATTGTCTATGGAGATATTGTTGGAAGAATTATTATCTTCCTGATTTGATAATCGAGAAGATTCTCTCAAGATCAGGACCTGTCCAACCTTGATACGATTTACATTAATTTTTGGGTTCAATCGCTCAATCTCTTTTTGGCCCCGACTCCACGCGCCAAAAAATCTTTCCGCGACTTCACTCAACGTATCACCTGATCGAATGGTATAGGTTTCAGGAATGGCGGAGTCGGTTGGAGGATTTGACGAATTCCCCCATTCTTCAGATAGCCCCGTCTCAGCAGAGATTTTTTTAGGAATCGTTCGGCTCTCATCCGATTCCAATGTCTCAGTATTTCCGTCACTAAGTCTCAATTGATTTCCGTCACTTCTTCTCAATCGGGGATTCACTCCTGAGGGGTCTGTTTTTGGCAAATACAAAGAATGCCACTCCATTTGAACCTCGGAGACAGCGAGAACATCCTGAGGCTCAAAAGTGATGACATCACGAGAATTCCACCAACCATTAAATGAAAAAACACCCGCGAATAAGATGAAAACGCAGAGGACCCAGCGAAACAAATGCATCAGGCCTCCTTCACTTTTCCATGAGCGGGATGAATGTTTTTTTCTCCAGAAACTTGAGGAACACTCATTCGCCCTGATTCACGACAACGGAGAAGAACTCCGATCATTTCCGCAATTCGCTTCGACGCATCAGGTGATCCCAACGCCTGTGCACTTTTTACCATAGAGCACAAACGGTCCGGCCTACCGAATAGATTACGCAGTTGATCCGCTAGAAATGCCGAGTTCTGTTCATCAAAAACTAGTGCACATCCGTGATCTTCAAGATAACGAGCATTGTGCAACTGATGCTGATCAGAATGAGATCTCAATGGGAACAGTAACGATGGTCTTCCAACAGAGTTCAGCTCCGCCAAAGTGGAACCACCCGCTCTTCCCATCACAAAGTGTGCATCACGCATCGCTCGGGCAGGGTTCTGAATAAACGGCACAACTCTGGCCGGAATCCCTAATTTTGCCCAGGAGTCGACGATGGGCTCCAAAGCTTCTTTAGGGCCGATCTGATGAAGAATGTCTAACGAAGTTCCATGGGGAGCTACGTCGTGGCTAAAAATTTCTAATACTTTTTGATTCACTTCACGAGCGCCTTGACTCCCCCCCATCACAACAAGACGAAGAGGTTCTTCTGGAAGCCCTGTTGGTTGAAATCCGTCACGGACTGGGCAGCCCAGAATTGCAGAACGAGCGCGGATAGACCGACTCGATTTCAATAAGGGCATAGATAGAAAAATCTTCGACGCAAAAAGAGCAAGAATACGATTCGCTTTCCCCATCACACGGTTTTGCTCCAGAAGAAAAAGAGGTTTCCTTAGAGTCGCGGCGGCTAAGCCCGGAGCGATACAGGGAAATGCTCCCATACAAATCACGGCGTCGATCTTTTCTTCGCGTAACAGTTTCCTTGCCGCAAAGACTTTTGTCGCACTAGAGAGGCGACCTTTGCCTCTCCACGGTGCGAGAACTTTCTCCATTCCCGCCTTCTGGAATACATTCTTTTCCTGCTCCCGACCATGGTCGAGAAGCACGGGAGTTCCTTCACCCATTTCAAGAATAGAGTGAGCGAGAGCTTCCGCCGGAAAAAGATGTCCTCCGGTATGACCTCCAACAAAAAGGATTCTTCGATTCATGAGATCAATACCTCCCTGCCCCGACAACGGGTCAAAGAGAATAGAATCCCGCACATTCCTAGGAATACCGCCAAGCCGGTCGATCCGTGGGAAAAGAAGGGTAATGCGATTCCTTTTGTAGGTAGTAGCGCGACATTTACACCCAAATTGATCAATGCCTGACCAGTGATGGCGAAAGTTAATACCAGAGCCAAGCATGAGAGATCTTCATCTTCCAAAGAATTCGCCACTCGCCAACCTGCGTGCAACAATAAGGAAAAGAGTCCCAGCAGAAGGCATACACCGAGGAATCCCGTCTCTTCCGCATACACTGCAAAAATGAAATCATTGTAGGACGATGGAAGATGCCCCATTTTGGACATTCCTTCTCCCAGTCCTTTCCCCATCAATCCTCCAGATCCCACCGCTTGGAGAGAAGTCCAAACCTGTGGAACTGACTCAGGATCAAACGGGGCACTCAGTCTTTGTTTGATTTCGGGAAGACGACTTCTACCCATATAGAGCAAGCTCAATGCAAACGGTATCAACACCGCAGTGGCATATCCATAAATGCGAGGCCAGCGAGGCGCTGTCAATGTCGCCAATGCTCCAACGACAATAGTGGTGCCCCAATCAGGCTGGATGAAGATCAATCCCATAGGAACCAATCCCCCAATCAAGAGCAGCCCAGATCCTGTAAAGTGCAGTTTTTTGAGGCTCAAACGGGAATTCATTTTCCAAGTCCCCGTCACGTAAATCATGAAAGCCGGCACAATCACTTTCGCTAACTCAGAAGGCTGAAAACGGACGGGGCCGAATTGAAGCCAGCGATGGGCATCATTGATGCCAACACCCATTGGCGTAAATTTAGTCGCCAACAGGAACAATATCAGAACAAACAACGCTGGAATAATCAGGCCTTGAGAGATCCAACGACGAGGACGAACATGATATCCCACCCAGAAAAACAAGGCCCCCAGGCCATAACCCTTTAACTGATCCTGCCACATCCACAACGGGTTATCGTCAGGAGAGACAAGGACGGATCGATAACTGGTAGCACTGAACAAAGTGATGCTTCCAAGGACCACCAAAGAGATCAGGGCGAAGAGCAACTTTTCTTGCTGATCGGCAGGGTCAAATCTCAGGGTGGACATCTCGGCGACAGGAGTCGTCATTGACGGGCCTCCCCCGACCTTGATTCGGAGGTCAAGGTAAGCCAGCTCGCTTTGAGCTGCTGAGCCATCAATTCCAGTTTTTCTTTACGGGAAGCTTTGAACAAGACCCGGTCTCCCACCTTCAACTCCGAGGAAAGGAAGGATAGTGCCGATTCAAGGTCAGAAGGAGACTCACAGATGCCTCCAGCGGAGGTCACTCCATCTGCGATCCAATCCGCGGCTCTTCCCCAAGCCACGATGAAATCGAGTCCTTCTTCGACACACGCTCTCCCCATCTCCTGGTGGTATCGTTTTTCCTCTGGACCCAATTCTTCCATCGTTCCCAATACGGCGATTCTTCGTCCGCCCACCGATTGCGCCAAGTCGCAAATCGCTCCACGAACTGAAGGAGGTGAAGCGTTATAACAATCTAGGATGAATTGGATGCCTTTGACGTCGTGAACTTCTGCCCTCATAGGAGGGAGAGTCAATGACGATGCCACTTGCTGAATGTCTGAAGCAGAGATACCCAGTTGCAGAGCTACCGCAATGGAAGATTCTAGGCAGCGAATGAATCCGTATCCGGTCATCGAAGTTTCTATTGGGAATTTTAAATCCGACCTGCGATCGATGACTGTGATTTCGCGGGAGGAATCGTTTTGGATTTCAAGATCTCCTCCCGGCCCCGTCCAAATAAAATCGGTGCCGTTGAGTGTTTCGAGACGTTCATCTCGAAATTCAACGGGAGCGATGCCCAACTGAAGAGACTCCACGTCGAGAAGTGAAAACTTTTCCCTGAAGACACCCTCCACCGATCCCAGTCCTTCGAGGTGAGTCGCACCTACTGCCGTCACTACTCCTATATCGGGTTGCCCGATATCAACAAGTTGAGCAATTTCGCCGGGGCTGTTGGTTCCCATCTCTAACCAAAGACAATTCGTACTTTCTGCCGCCTCTAAAATTGTGATCGGAACACCTAGCAAGTTATTGAAGGAATTACGCGGCGAATGGACCTGAAAGTGGGAATCACACAAAAGAGAACCCACATGACAGGTTGTCGTTTTTCCAACACTCCCCGTCACTGCCACCGTCTTTAATCCGGAGGAAGCTGAGGATCGATCTTCATTTCGCACGGCCGTGGCCAGATGAACCAGTGCCTCTTTTACATTTGGAACCTCTAGAGTGGGCCCTTTCACTGGGGCTCCAGCTCCGATCTCTGTCAGAACCACCGAGGCTCCGGATTCCCATGCACTATCAACATGATCCAGTCCATGACAGTCCTCGCCTTGGAATGCAGCAAATATAAATCCGGACTGAATGTGGCGGCTATCGAGTGCTGCCCCGGTCACCGCGAAATCATCCACGATATGCATCGGCTGACATTCGACTCTTGAAGTCACTCCAGGGCGTATCTCTATCGGCTTCGACAAGAGCCTCATGACTTCTTGAATAGAGCGTTTTTTCATGCCCGACTCTCCTGTCCGAGGCATTCTAAGATGACCTCGGAATCACTAAAGGGAGAGAAAACTCCATCTACTTCCTGAGTTTTCTCATGTCCTTTTCCTGCGATGACCAGAATGTCTCCCTGGCTATAGCTATAATCAGAGAGTGCGGTTTCAATCGCAGACCTTCGATCAGAACTGATTCGGATCGAATCTCTATCTCTGACTCCAGAGACGATGTCCTCAATGATGGCCAATGGGTTTTCAGAACGGGGATTGTCACTCGTGAGATATATCACATCCGCCGCTTCATCAGCGACGCGCCCCATCTCGGGCCGCTTGCCTCGATCCCTATCTCCTCCGCAACCAAAAACAACAATGAGGCGACCGGTGCAAAGATCACGACATGTGGTCAGTACCGCCTGTAGTGCGTCTGGCGTATGAGCGTAATCTACGAAAATCCCCGGAGAGATCTGCTCCATACGCCCCTCTACCAACTCCCCTGTTTCCAGCCCGATCTGAATAGCTTTCACAGAAATCCCCGAAGAATAGGCCATGGCTGCAGCGCAAAGTGCATTTGAAAGGTCGTGTTTTCCGGGTCTAGGAAGTGCCACTTTCAATGAAACGCCGGGGCCCGAAAGGACAGCATGAGTCACCTTCAGGTTTCGTTCCTCGACTTGGGCTGTCCATCTATTGTTGCCGAGTCTGTCCTCAAAGGCTGATTCATAAGAATCACTTTCTCCTTCAACAGGAACAAGGAAAGCCCCATCTGTCTTACAACTGGATTGCAGCCCCATTTTGACCTGATGGTAAGCGTCCACAGTCTTGTGATAGTCGAGATGATCTCGCCCCAACTGGGTGACGCCAGCCGCCTCCCATGAGATTCCTGCGACGCGACTCTGATGAATCGCGTGAGAAGAGACCTCCAAGACCATCGCTTGCCCCCCCGATTTGTGATGACGACTCAAAGCTTCTGCTAACTCTGTCGCCGGAGCGGTGGTGCAAGAACTCTGCGAGATTTCTGAGGCGACACATTGATCCACGGTTGTCATCCACCCCGTTTTCAATCCTTCAGATTGAAGAATAGATGCAAGCCAACGCACGGTGCTACTTTTGCCATTCGTTCCCGTGACGCCATAGACCTGAAGTTTGCTCGCAGGAGATCCATAAGCCGCATGGGATAAATGCGCCAGTTCTTTTCGAGAATCCTGAACGTGCCACCAACTGACATTCTTTGGAAGATCCAGCGGAGGTCGAATCTCTGCGACGATGCCTTGAGCACCCGCTGCTATCTTCTCTTCGATCAGCCGATGACCGTCAAAGGAGATGCCATGAATCGCAACAAACAGATCGCCAGCGGATTGACGACTGTCCCATGCCATAGATTTGAATCGGAACTCTTGAGAACACGGCAACACGGATACGCCGAGGATCTTATTCAGATCCTCGTTGCTCAATGATGGCAACGGTATCCCTTGTGTTGCTACCACTGCTCCGGTTCCCCCTCCTGCTCCTCGACGACGACTCTCCCAGTCGAGGTTTCCCGCAAGACCACATTACCGGCCTCATGGCTCACCTCCAAGTTCCCAGCCTCGGATTCTTCCTTCTTCTCCACCAACACTCGATAGGGATCAAAACCGGACAAATTCATGGCCGAGGCCAAAATCTGTGCTCCCAATGGGGCTGCAGACTTCGAGGCATAGTACATTCGGTCCTCCGTTGTCGGTTCTTCCACCATGACAACGGTCAGAAATTGAGCATTTTCTACGGGAGCAAACCCAACAAAACTGGAGGAATAGAGTTCTGTGGAGAACTCTTTGTTTTCATTCAACAATTTGATAGTGCCAGTTTTACCGGCCATTTCCAATCGACCGGATCGAATGATATCGACCAATTCGGGGCCGACATGCTGAATCACATGCCTCCCTGTTCCTTCCGTGACAACTCTCCGCAGAACAGTTCGAGTTTTTCGAGCCACCTCTTCATTCAGAACAGGGACGGAGTTCACTTCTTTGTCTTTCATAAAAGTGGGATTGAGAAGATAACCGCCATTTGCAATCGCCATATATGCCCGGGCCACCTGGATGGGAGTCACCCGCATTTCGTATCCGAAACATGCGGATCCTCGGGTGTACCAATCCCAATCTTCGACAGGCTTGAGCAAACCCAGATCTTCACCGAACAGCTCGATCCCAGTCCTTTGCCCCAGACCAAACATCTCCAAGCCTTCAGCCAGTTGCTTCTTGGACATGTGATGCAACCCCAGATCAGCCATCCCGATATTGCTCGAATAGATCACGGCCCCCGCCAAGGTTTTATCTCTCAATAGAGAACTGTCCCTAAACATTCGGCCGCGACCTCGGCGACTATTTTCATTGGCGATGAATTGATCTTTACTCTTCACATCGAGAGCCAAGGTGAGAGGAAGACCCATGCTCAAGGCTTTGGCCATGATCAATGGTTTCACCACCGAACCGGGGGCCTTCGGCAATCGCTCTAAACGGGAACTCTTTTCATGAATCCTATGATCCGCTTCTTTCTCATCGAAAGTGTTGCGGATTCTCGTTCTCTCACCTCTCGCGAGAGCTGGAACAGTGACCCAAGAAAAGATTTCCCCAGTGAAGGGATCCAGAACCAAGGCACTCACGCTTTTGGCGGAAGTTCTCCGCATATTCTGGAGACAAAGGTGCTCGATTTCCTTCTGTAACAAGATATCGATGGAAAGAACAAGGTCCTGGCCTGAATAGCCTGGAATCAACGTCGTGGGATCTTCTAACGGACGTCCACGACTATCAGTGCGTTGCTTTGATAGAGACTTCTGGCTTTTCAATACTTCATTATTGTCATTCTCCAGTCCGGTATTTCCATCATTTGACTTCCCTCTCATCTCACCTAGGAGTAGTTGAAGGGAATCTTCATATGGATATAGACGTTCGAATCGAGTGACAATCCTCGGGAAAACATTCCGCTTCAAAAAATATTTCTTTAGTGCCCTCTCGAGAACTTCGAATCGATTCTTCTCTGCGACGCTCCTCAGTATTCCCAAACGTAAATATTGAATAGGTCTAAAATCTGTATTGGAATTCGTTTCGATTTCCACTTTGCGATTATGTTGGAGACTCGCTTCGAGAGAGTGAAGAGTCTCCTCCAAAGAATTATCTAACTGGAGACCACAATCCAATAACATATCCAGAAACTCTTCGATGGAGATTTCTTTCGAAAACTCGTCGGAAGACACGGCGCTCTTAGATTCCTTTTTGACCAGCACTGAATTCATTTCGAAATCTGACGCGCAATTCTTGGAGAGCCCAAGGGGATCGATACCGACAATAAAAAACGGCACATCCACTGCCAAGAAATTCCCATTTCGATCAGAAATGCTACCGCGAGTTTCATTACCAGTGGATCTCCGATTCTGAGCTTTTGCCATACGAGTCTCCCAGCTCCCCCCTTCCCACAATTGCAATCGCCCCACATGAAGACCAACGATGCATATCCCCAGCAGGATGCAGATGAACATCGCGGATCCGACAATATTTCTATTATCACGAATCAAAGAGAAGTCCGAAATTTGGGGGGGGCGTTTGCTCGATTTTTTTTGGGTGGGGGAATGACGAACTGGTGTCATTTATGGGTTACCACTTTCAAATCTCATTGCTGTGCTCATTCACAGCAGCTGGGTATTCAAATTCAGGGCCAGACTTACGCCTTCTCCTATTTTCCCCAATTCGCAAAGATGGGGCTGATTTCTATCAATCCATGATTTTTCAAATCCACGAGCCCTTCGTACAATTCGGCTCCGTTTTGCACATGTGAAGATATTTCGCCTTGCTGTAAAATTTTTAAATCTCGGAGCTCCACATCGAGACTCACAAGAAGAGCTTGGTTCTTATAAATCTCGCTTTTCAGCCTGCGCTGATCTGACTTACACCAAACCAGTGCAAAGGCACCCGTCGTCAATAACAGCAGAATCAGGAGCCATCGTTTCATTGTCATTCTGACGACCCTTTCCTGCGTATTATCCTGAGCCGTGCAGATCGAGATCGAGGATTTTTCCGCAACTCCCCGTCACCTGGACGAACAGGTCGCGCCGTCACTAATTCATGGTCGCCCTCTTTGATAAGATCCTTGAATACCTGCTTAACTTTTCGATCTTCCAGAGAGTGGTAACTCAACATCGCCATTCGCCCTCCCGGAGAGAGCAGATTTCCAGTCCTATCCAGTAAGTGCTGAAGCGCTGTCATTTCACGATTGACTTCGATACGTAACGCCTGAAAGGTACGCGTCGCTGGATGTAGATGCTGATCTCGAGATCGCGGCATGTGGTCTTCAATTATCTTTGCCAGGTGAGCTGTCGTCTCTATCGCTCCACGACGTCTCTCTTGAACGATGGCTGAAGCAATCCGGCGAGAATGACGATCTTCTCCATATTCGTGGATGATTTTGGCAAGTCCTGCCTCGTCGATCCTTGCAATATATTCCGCTGCTGTTTCCCCTTCAGTGGGGTCCATCCTCATATCGAGAGGGCCGTCGTATCGAAAAGAAAACCCTCTCTCACCCACATCTATCTGAGGTGAAGAGACTCCCAAATCAGCGAGTACGAGATCCCATGTCCCCGAACCCATCTTCTCTCGCAACTGTGGAATTCGCCCAAAGTCACCTTGAATCAACAAGACTCTCTCGGCAGGAAGCCGAGTGGCAGTCTCTTCCAATGCAACGGGATCACGATCGACACCCACTAATCGACCCTGAGGAGCGGTAAGCTTCAGAATCTCCAGTGCGTGCCCACCCCTGCCCAGGGTGAGATCGAGTAGGTTTTCTCCAGGTAGAGGGGCCAAGCCTTGCAAGACCTCCTCTAGGAGTACTGGAACGTGTCCCGCCATATGACCGTACGATTCAAACGTGATCGAGGGTCGGTGCGATGAACTTTCCGAGTGCACGTGCACGGGCTGCCCTGTGCAAATTCTTCGACAGACGGACACCGTCTGCACCATTATCACGAGCGTGCTGAATACGCTCCCAGAGCAGATCTAAATCCCGTAACACGGAATCAGGAGCTTCGTCGAGGTACTGTCCCGATAAAAGGAAGTCCCTGATTCTACTCACGGCCTGCGATTGTCTCTGATTCGAATCTACATGTTGATCTAACAACGAAATCATCTCTGTCCCCCATCTTTTTCCCTTGGTTGACGATTCCCCCTCGTCAACCCTTCCCCAGTCAATCGTCGGTGGAATTTCCACCGAAGTACTGATCCATTCTTCTCGCGTAGTCACCGTTTTCGTCACGGAAGGCATCCAATCGATTTTGGTAAGCCTCGCGATCTTCATTACGTTCATTCCATACGGCAGCATCCCAGATCTCGATCCTGTCGAAGCAACCGACGAAGACCACTTCCTTATCGAGCTGGGCCCAATTGCGAAGACGATTCCCTATCAACACCCGTCCCTGTCGATCCGGGTTCAAGTCTTCTGCCATTCCGAAGAGATAACGCTGAAGTTCATGCAGTTCCGCAGACCCTCGGGCGTACTTTCGCGTCTCTTCTGAGATCCGATCCCATTCGGCGGTCGTATAGATCCAGAGACATGGAGCCGTTCCGGCGGTGGCAACAAATCCCTCACCGTCGCAACGAGGATCGATCTTGGCGCGCAGACGAGAAGGGATGATCACTCTCCCCTTATCGTCGAGGGTCAGTTCAAACTGTCCCTTGAAATGCGCTGCCACAGGCCACTCCAAATCTCTGGATTAAAAAACAAACTCACTGAACAAAGAGCTCACTCGCCTGACACCTCAACGTGGAACCATGCTCCCCTTGTTCCCACTTGGCCCCACTTTATGGGCATCATTCGCCCCCGCAAGTCACTAGTTTTCACATAGTGTTGTTAAATATGGACTTACGACCAGCCCTCCACAACATCTACGGGTGGCTTCATCGACCCCCACCATATTTGGGGCCTGCCTGAAGATATTTTTTTTGGAGGGCTCAAAATAAATTTGAAAGACGGTCTCAAATGCTGAAATCGCCTCGAATTGCCTAAATACTCTCAATATTCACAAAGACCAGGCTATTCCTTGGCTCCGTAATAGCGGAGACGCTCCGCTAGATAGCCCATGGATAATCCAACTTGTGGAGGAAAGTGGGGATCGAAGGGAGCAATGCAAAGAGAAGGAGAAGGAAAAGAGAAGGAGAAGGAAAAGAGAAGGAGAAGGGCT
>JAACCY010000233.1 GCA_009937185.1 Planctomycetia bacterium | reverse complement strand
TCCGGCATTCGGGAAGGGCGCCGGAGGCGCCGCTCCACCAGAGAACAAGAACTGAAGTATCGCCACCGCATCTGCAATATCATTAGACCCATCGTCATTCGTGTCCATGGCGTCGAGGCAATCTGAAGGAAGTCCGCTGAACAGGCAGTTCAGTGCAAAGACTGCATCGGCAACATTGACTGCGAGGTCGCCGTTACCGTCTCCTCGGATAAACGAATTTGCACCCACTGTAATTATTCCGTCTTCCAGAAGTGGAGGAACAGCGTTTCCAGATGGATCTACCAGAATGTTTTCTGAAGGAGGAGTTGCCGGTCCCACTCCATTCGCCATAGCGACGATGATCTGATCTCCCACCGGAATGTTTGGCTGAATGACATATTCTGCTGTTGCTAAAACAGTCTGATCAGATGGCGGAATGGTAATAGTTCCCTGGAAGCTCAATATCGCTCCCAATGTCCACCAGCCTCCATCGACTCCTAAGTCGTTGTTGAAGGAAGGCTGAAAGAAATCTGCACCGACAGCAACGCTACCATCACTGGTAATGGCTGAAACAATGAGATCGCTCGCGTCGAAATCTACCGAAAGTGAATACCCCGCTAACGTGGAGTCATGATCAGCACTGATCGTGACGCCAATCAATGCCCCAGGCGCACCCTCAGCACTGTCATGGATAATGTATTCCTCAGTATAGAGGAATCCGGGATCTAACAGATCGCTCCCTGATGCCTGACTCGCAATCAAAGCAACAAACCCAGGAGTGGAGGATGCTGGTACGTTTCCAACAAGCTGGGTTGAGCTGACGAATGAAAGATTATCGACCACGGAGTTACCGATCAATATCACGACATCTTGAGTGAAGTTTTGTCCTGAAATGGTAACAAATGCTCCACCTGCAGTTGAACCATCCGCCGGAGTGATACCTGTGATCAAAGGCGGATCCAATGTCGGGGGAGGTCCGTTGGTAATACTGACATCGTCAATATACCAGTTGTCATTTGTTTCATTTGTTTCGGTGAGAAATTTCAACCGAAAATTATTGTGTCTAGCATTCGGCGGCAATGGATATGTTTGGGTCACGAAAGATCCCGGAGCTCCTCCAGCCGAAACAATGCGATCCAATTCTTGCCAAAGTAATGATGAGTTTAGGTATTCGACAACTAACTCTTCTCCGGCTTCGACCCCGGAATGGTTCGTATAAAATTGCAGCGTCGGAACGGTGCCGCCCAACAGAATAAAATTGGACCGGACTTCATCATATTGATAAATGTTTCCGCCCCCCCTATTCAGCTGGAGCGATGCAGGGCCACTCGGCTCTCCTTGCCCCTGACTGCTCACGATTCCTCCTTCGTTGTAGATCCAACGATTGGAGTCAACTCCACCGGCCGGAAACTCGTCTAAGAAAGGGAGTGCAAGAGCCGGAGTTTGCGTGGAGAGGCAATTTCTTGAATTTCGGTATGAGACGATTTGGCTGATGGGCGAGGCTGTGAAAGACAGCGGATTAACGCCGTTACAGCCACTCAATACTGAACACATAATTCGGCATGAGCCTTGGCTGTCACAATGGGAAGCAGCCCAATTATGGCCTAGTTCGTGCGCCGTCAATGCGATTCTGCGACTGAATACGTTACTAAATCTCGACTGTGACAAACCATATGCATTGTTTGTGCAAATGTCTGCTAACTGAGCGATGCCAATAGTTCCACCATTGATGTTTACACCCGTAAAGAAATGAGCAACATCGCGTTGGATTTGGTTCTCTGGAGCAGTGCTCCAGGTGTTATCGAACAAGTTCAGCAAAGATCCCGCATCGGCTTGAGTTCCATACGGATCAGCACTCGTAGTTCTTACAATAATCACCGTGATCTCATAAGAGATAGATATCGCCAAATCTTCATAGACGTCCTCGACGGAGTTCATCACATTTTCGATATCTGCAACCGTGTTATTAACGTTGCTATTATTTGCTTGGAAGTATTCGAAATCAGAATCAATCCCGATTTCCGTCAGAAAGAATGTGGTTCCAAAACTTTGTGTTTGTGTACCAGTCCCCCTTGTTGGGGGTGCTGACATGCCCGTGGTCCCACACGTTTCTCCGCGATCTATCACGTCTTTGGAATCCACGATCACGTGCCAATCGGCAGCGCCTACGTATCCTCCTTCGGAGGCTGGCATCAATGAGAATATGTGCCCATCTATCGTAATCATTGCGGTCATTTCAGAACCGTTAAAACTACCTGTGACAGATGAATTCGGCCACTCCAAGACAACTCCTCGACGAGTATAGATCGGAGGAGCGGGATGAGGCACTGGGCCGGAACCGTCATGAACTAGGAGTTGGAATCGATCACTGCGTAAACTATGCGGCTGCATACTCAATGTCACATCGCCATACCCTGGCAGTGGAACTTCGACGATCAACTCCCCATCGATAAAGAGAGTGTGCTCGAGTCTGAATGGGTATGAATCTCTCACATCAAATTCGGCGGACAAATCCGCAGAAACAGGATCTGAACTCGAAAGAGAATCTTGTGCAGAGCTGACGGATGCACTCAATATCAAGAGCGTAAACATCAAACAGATGCCCATTTTATTATTTTGGCATACTTTTCTGAAAAACACGTTCATCCCAATCCCTTTCAAATGTCCCGATTAAGACCCTGGCGAGGTGAGGAAGAGCCTCCCTCAGCGATGACACTCCGACGATCAATAAGACGGAGATGCATGGATCTCAATAATCTCACTCAGCAAACCCAGACTCAGGAGACAGGTTACGATGTTATCTCTCCTAAACCTCAAAGACAAGAATCATGAGGCCCTAGGTCACAAGATAATCCCTAACCCCAGAGGCTACATTACCTGTCATTCAGTGATCTCGTCTAACTACAGACTCCAGAGCGTTGTTTATCTCTCTCTCTAGAGCCATTAACGAATACGGTTTTGGTAAAATCCCGAGAACATTCTCGGCGGAGATCTCATCGGTCTCAGTAGTATAATTTCCACTGCTCATGATCACCTTCACTGAGGGATCAATTTCGATAAGTTTCTCCAAGCACTCATTCCCCGACATTCGCGGCATCTTTTGATCAAGAATCACAAGATCGATGATCTTGGCGTGCTCCTTGAATATCTCAAGAGCTCTAAATCCATCTAGAGCCCACAGAACTTCGTATCCCAAATGTCTGACAAGCTCACGGCATGATTCATTCACGAGCTCATCATCGTCGACGAACAAAATACAGCCGGCACCCTGCTTCCTAATGTGCTCGACTTCTGAAACGGGTTCCTCCTCGATAAGGGGCCATTCAAGAGTAAATTTTGCTCCAATGTCTCCATTTTCTACTGTCACCTTTCCTCCATGATTCCGCATAAGCCTAGAAACTATCCAAAGACCTAGGCCTGTTCCTTGTTTCGTATTCACTTTCGAAGAAAAGTACGGCTCGAAAATCTTGAGCAGATTATCTTTGGGTATACCCATACCGCCATCTTCCACAATCACCTGAATAAACCGGGCCCCTTGGTCTCTAGAAATCACACCGCTACTGATCGATATTTCGCCTTCTCTGCTCGATTCTTCCATTGCGTTATTTGCATTTGT
>JAACCY010000054.1 GCA_009937185.1 Planctomycetia bacterium | reverse complement strand
TCTACACCCAACAAGAAGGCGAATATATCAAGGAGAGCATGGCGAAAACTGTCGTATCAAGGCTCATTGATGAACTGATCAGTTATCGCTTTATGAAGAGACGAGTCAAAACCCTCAAGTACGAAAACTCGAAGCTGACTCTGCAGCTTGAAAAAGAATGATTTCTTAGAGGGAGGCTGCTACCAGCGGTTCCTCAAAATCTTTTCGAAAGAATCAGCCACCCACTCCAAATCTTGGATCAACGACGGGAACTCCATCGCTTCGAAAGACCCTCTCAATTCATAGGCATTACTCACTCCAACGAGAATGTAAGACCTGTGCTTCAAAGGTTTGAAGGGCTCTTTTTCTGGCTGCTTTTTGACGTCATCTGGAGACTTCGGAGGATCCTGTATTTTCCTTGATCCAGCGTCGCTCTCTTCCTTTGCTTCTTCTTCCTTTTTTTCAGCAGGAGGAGCAGGTGCCCGATCTTCAAACTCTAGAACATATGCAGCAAGGCCACCCAGTTCACCTTTTGTCTGCTGAACTTTGTCATACTTCTTACGCATCGCGGGCAAGAGATCGTTATCGATCCAATCCTGAGGGGACTGCGTCTCGTCAGACTTGGAAAGCAAACGAACACGAATTTCATTTCTGGTGTCACCTTTACGAAGAAGAACCAGATCCCTGTCCTCGATATCCTCAAGAAGATATTTCCAGTCTTCACCCGGACGTTCGATGGAAAACATGAAATCCATGGAAGAAAATCGATCGTTCTCCACTTCCCCTGCAGGATCCGGCTTGAGGCTGAGTACATACTCTTGCCAAACTTTTTCCATCTCACTCACACTATCAAAATACTTTTCGGCCAGCTGATTAAATTGTCTTTGAGCGACACGTCTTTTTTCGCCCATGACCCAGTATTCCGCCAAGAAGCGTTGCCCCTTTTTACTTTCCGGACCATTGATCAGAAAGTGCATGACAGCCCAAGAATCTGCGTAGTGAGTTCCGCTGAATCTATTCCGTGGAAGCCCACCCAACTTAGAAAGTGGTGTGTGCTTATTGTCCCGAATTTTTTCCTGAATATGAAAAAGCCTATCCCTTGGAATAAGACCCGTGACTAGCTTTTTCTTTTTGTAATCCAACTTCGATCCATCGCCGAAGTAGACCGCCATTCCCTCTATGTACCAATTCGGATAGTTACCCATATTGGGCATCTTCTTACCCTGGAATGCATGAGTTCCTTCATGAGCGAGGACGGTGTAGGTGGTCCCCGTCAGTCCAAAGGTGCCATGATATGCGGTCACATTCTGCGACGAAGGCTGATAAAAGCCCCCCACTCCACCACCCATGCCGGTCTTCAACATGAACTCTTCATGGTTCCTGTAGATCTTCACGAGTGGTTTCTGACTTCGAACTTCCTTGGATTTGAAAAACTTATTCAAGGTGCTGGAGAGGGCTTCCATGATCCACTGATAAGTCCGAGCAACCTCAGGAGTACTATTGCACTCAATGATCCAATTTCGTGATTTGATCACACTTCTTTGGGACCAAGGAACTCCTTCGTACTCTCGTCTCTTCTTTTCTTCAAATTTCTCCCGGTTGTTCTTTCGACGCTCTAGTTCACGCTTTCGACGTTCCAACTGCTCAGGAGAGAGCCGCTCAAGTACAGATTCGGGAGTTCCTCCCTGAGGAGGCTTTGGGTTTTTTACCACGGGAGGAGTCACCGGTGGACTCACAGGCGGATTACCCGATCTACCTTGCAAGGGAGGCGACAGTTTCCCAGCGTCGAGACTCCAACCTTTTTTCATAAGGCTAGCCACTTCTGATGGGGTTTTCCACTCGCCCTCTGAAGTCTGCCCCCAGCCCAAGCCGATACGTGCTTCTTCATTTTCAGATTCAAGAGTCAAAGCTCTTTCGAAAGCATCTCGCGCTCGGTCTGTAAGCCCCCGCTGGGTGGCCCACTTTCCTAGATCAATAAAAGCTTTTGCTGACCCCCTGCGATTTGCGCTTTTTTCTCTTTTTGCGAACTCTCTACGATCCACTTCGGGACCGCGAATGACACTCTCGATACGCGATGTCTCAATACTGGTGACACCGAAAACACTTTTCACTGAAATGCTGTCATCATCTTCCTCGATGAGTTCGCCAATCACTTCACTGCCATCCTTTAGAACGACAATGACTCTTTCACCCAATTCCAATGCAAAAGACGAATTGGAACCGACGCTGTGAGAACTGATGCGCGACGTCTCGGCCATAGAGGACGAGAGTGGAGCCAGAAGCCCAAGGACCAGCATAAGAGTAAAAAAGTGTTCACACGTAAGTTTATACATGGTTTGCTTTCGTTGACGGATGTATCGAGGTCTCTGAGTCAAGTTCTCAGCCCGTGTACTTAAATTTTGCAGTGTACTCTTCGAAATACTTTCGAGCTTCATCCCAATCTGCGGCATCGCATTCAAAAACATTTCCGTAGATCTTGTCGGGGGAGCCAAAGAAGCCCACGGCGAATCGTTTGATCTCGCCCAACTCTGGAGTGTTGTTTTCACCCAAACCCAGGACCCGTTTTCCATCGAAGACAGCCACCAACATGGGATTTCCACCCATCTGCTTTTCTGCCAAAACTTCTACGTATTCTGTATCCCTAAAGATATTTCCAATCAGGGAACGAGCATATTCTTCATTGAGTTCCGCATGCTGCCAATTAGGCCATGCATAAGTGGAAATTCTGCGCTTCTTGGATCCAGTACTCAGTGAGGCTACGACTTCGTCAGAGTAAAGCCCACCGGACTTTTCCCAACGCCACCCTGCAGGCTTGGTCGTTTCAAGTTTGATCGCTTCACTGGAGAATTCGCGCCCGCGCTTTCTACCGATATCTTCGACAGGTAAATTCAATATCCAGGCTTTATATTCTTCTTCCCATTCTTCGATGGTTTGTCCCGTATGACGGGTGACTAACTCCTCAAAAAACAGTGCCTCTTTTTCGTAGTCACAATTGCCGTCCATTTCTTGAACGTGATACAGCCAATCTTCAAGAATCTTGCCCCCGGTGTTTTCTTTGGTCGTCCATGCTTTCACAGGTGCTTGGTTACCGTAGATACACCAGTAAAGAACTCCCCACGCATGTCCGTAGAAGAATCCGCTAAAACGTCGCTGAGGAGTTCGAAGCAACTTCCTTAAATCACAGTATGATCCGTCTTCAATCGCCTGTTGAAGTCCAACAAGTCGATCTCGGGGAATCTGATTGATCTCAACCTTTCGGCGACTGATTTTGGATCCATCTCCGAAATAAACGGCAAGCCCCTCTATGAACCAGATCGGCAAGTAACGTAAATCTCGGAAGATCATGCCTTCGAACTGGTGCGTTCCCTCATGGGCCAACACTTCTTCTGTGCTTCCTGTCGATCCAAAGGAGCCGTGGTATCCGGTCACGTCCTGACGAATAAGATTGTAGAAGCCACCGATTCCTGGGCCGTTTCCGGTCCAGTCCATAAACTGCTGATGGTTGGCATGAATGAAGACTTCGCTTCGGGGGCTTTTCCGAAACTTGCGGGGCCAAAACTTTTCGATGAACACCTTGTCGTAAGCTTTGTAGAGCGACTCCATGACATCTGCGTAGTACTGAGCATGTTTTTCGGTCGAATTACATAACACGACGTAATGAGGCGTCACAAGTGGCTCGACTTCCGCCCACGCTCTGCCCCGCAGTTCCTCAACATAGGCATCTCGCCCTTTGAGAGACTCCGCTCTCTGGGCAGCGGAATCGTCTTCCTCAAGTTGGGCAATCTCTTCGGCAGTTAACCATTCTCCGCCGTAAAGTTCTTTCCCTTGCGCTTTCATCGCCTCTTCGAGAGGCATCCATTTTCCCTCATACTCAATTTCACCCAAAGCCTTGCGGGCCCTAGAATTGTTCGATTGTACTTCGATTGCTTTTCTGAAAGCTTGCCTTGAGAGGTCGACCTCTCCCTGCTCCAGAGCCCAATCTCCCAATTCACACCAGTCATTGGCAGTCTTGCAACTTTCGGATCGTTCTTCGAACTGCTCAGGAAGCGTTTTGAATCTTTCCCACTCCAAGCATTCTTGTCGAGTCACTTTAGCTGTTCCGAATTTGTGCTTAATGGAGATGGACTCTCCACTCTTCTCGACAACTTCTCCCTCGTATCTTCCACCTCGGCGAAGAACCACTCGAACGCGATCTCCAACCTTCAAGGCTGAAAACTCATCCATTGATTCTGCGGCTTCTAGAGCCGATGAGGATATGAGAGTTGAAGATACGAAAGCAGGACATAAAAGAGTCAGTACCAGAGAGACCATGAACAGAGATCGTGGTCTCAATGAGAGGGTTGAAGATATTGAGTTACGCATGATTTCTCCTCGGGAATCCTGGGTCGAACTCTTCTCAGCCATCGACCCAAAAGGAGTCCATGCATCTATG
>JAACCY010000232.1 GCA_009937185.1 Planctomycetia bacterium | reverse complement strand
TTAGATCCTTCTGAGGACGATCTGGACCCCTGTCTTCCCTAGGTGGGACCTGAGTCTTCCCTAGGTGGGACCTGAGTTTTCCCGGGGTGGGACCTGAGTCTTCCCTCGGTGGGGTCCGCTGATATCAAAGCAATATCTTCTCAGTGTTCCTTCCTGAACGCTTTTGTGGAAGAAATTACGAGTTCCCGCTGCATACTTCTTCGGACGGCTGGAAACAGACCTCGTCACTGTTTCTAATGCATTCAGTAAATGAACTATCCTGATCAGGAAGTCTGGAGGTCGTGGATGAAGATCCCGAGAAGTCATGTTGGAGGAAATTGGTTTCAGGCGAAAGAAGGATCCGGAGTTGAACTCCGGGATCCTACGACTGAAGAGGTGATTGCCTCAGTGAGTAGCTCCGGCTTGAACATGGGAGAAGCTGTTCAACATGCCCGAGTGAAAGGTGGAGCCGCTCTCAGGGAACTTTCCCATGCCAGCAGAGGTGAATTGCTCATCGGTATGTCCAAGGCTCTCCACTCGATCAGAGATGAACTGCTCGAGCTCTCCATGACATCATGTGGAACGACACGCAAAGATTCTAAGTTCGACATCGATGGAGCTTCTGGAACGCTATACCACTATGGATCCTTAGGCCAAGAGATGGGTGACAGCTCTATTCTTGAAGATGGTGAAGGTGAACAACTGGGTCGTTCATCCGTTTTCTGGGGACGTCATGCCAGGGTGCCTCGCGTTGGAGTTGCTGTGCATATCAATGCATTCAATTTTCCAGCATGGGGATTCGCCGAAAAGGCAGCGGCTGCGATCCTTGCCGGTATGCCAGTGATCACGAAGCCTGCTTCTAGCACTTGTCTTGTGACTGAACGTTGCATTGAAGCCATCGTTGATTCCGGAGTGTTGCCTGATGGAGTCTTGAGTTTAATCAGTGGCTCCGTCGGAGATCTTTTTGATCACCTTAATGAGCAGGATGTCGTCGCCTTTACAGGCTCTGCTGATACTGCTTTGAGGATTCGTTCACATCCCAATCTTCTGGCCCGTTCTGTGTCTGTGAATATTGAGGCAGATAGTCTTAATGCTGCAGTTCTCGCCAGTGACGTGGAGCCGGGGTCAGAGACTTGGAATCTATTTGTTCGTGAGGTTGCCAAAGAAGTCACCCAGAAAAGTGGACAAAAATGCACGGCTGTCCGCCGGATTTTCATACCCGAAGAATCCCGCGATGCCGTTGTGGAATCTCTGATCGAGGAACTTCAGACAAGAGTCACTGGGAGTCCGACGGATGATTCTGTCAATATGGGCCCACTCGCGACCCAAGACCAATTAGAGAGTGTCTTGGAGGGGATTTCGAAATTGTCCGAAGTCGCCGATATGATTCATGGCACGGGTGAGCGTTGTGAGGGTGTGGGAGCTCCCGAGGGCAAAGGATACTTCGTCGCTCCCACTCTCTTTGAGGCCCGTGAGACGGGTGGAGCCGGCGTTATCCATGAACTTGAGGTGTTCGGCCCAGTTTCTACTCTGTGTCGCTACGACGGAACCTCAGCGACTGCAGCCTGCCTGAACAGTCTGGGGGCCGGGACACTCGTCACTTCCCTCTATAGTGACTCAGAAGAGTGGACTCATGATTTCCTCCAAAAAGGAGGGTCTTACAGCGGTCGCTTCTATCTCGCCTCAGAGAGAATGGCCAGCCAAGCTCCCGGATCAGGTCTTGCATTACCTTCTTCCCTTCATGGGGGACCCGGTCGCGCGGGTGGAGGAGCGGAACTCGGTGGACTCCGTGCGCTCGATCTTTATTCGCAGAGGATTGCTCTGCAGGGAGCAAAAAGAACCGTTGAAGGGTTTGTCCGTTCCTGATTTTTGTTCTGTCACTAGGAGTGGATGAGAAAACGCCCGGAAGGCCAAAGCGGTCTTCCGGGCGTTTTTTTAAGAATCCTGATCCTAAGATCGGGATATGACTGAAGAAGCCTACTTCTTATCTTCGAGCTCCTGTTTGTACTTGGCGATCAGTTCTTCTTGAACGTCTCGTGGAGCAGGAGAGTAGCGAGCGAACTCCATTGTGAATTCTGCCTTACCCTGTGTGGCCGATCTTAGGATCGTTGAGTATCCAAACATCTCTGCTAGGGGGACATCCGCCTCGATACGAACAAAGCCGTCATCGTCGAAGGTGTCGGTCAGAATTCCTCGACGTTGGTTGAGGGTTCCAATCATATCTCCTTGGAATTCACTCGGACCTTCGAGTTCTACTTTCATGAGAGGCTCGAGCACCTCAGGCTTCGCTTTCATGTAGTACTCTCTGAAGCAACCTTTCGCAGCGGCTTGGAATGCCATGTCAGAGGAGTCCACTTGGTGGTAGTTACCGTCGCGGAGGATGACACTCAGGCCATCGACAGGTGCTCCGATCAACTGACCCTTAACAATGCTGGCAGCAAAACCTTTTTCGACGGAAGGAATGTATTCTCTGGGAACGTTTCCTCCAGTGACCTTGCTCTCGAACTCGAAGACACCCTTTTCATTCGGTCCTACTGTTCCAATGATACGACCAAACTGTCCCGATCCACCGGTCTGCTTCTTGTGAGTGTAGTCGTACTCAGTGACTTGAGTAATTCTCTCACGGAAGGCGACCTGAGGTGCTCCAACTTCGACTTCGGCTTTGAACTCACGCTTCATGCGTTCGATGTAAACCTCAAGGTGAAGTTCTCCCATTCCTGAAACGATGGTTTCACTACTGACAGCGTCAAAGCGAACCCTGAAGGTGGGATCTTCTTTAGTGAATCTCTGAAGAGCCTTCGACATATTGTCAGAAGCTTTTCTATCAATAGGCTTGATGGCGAGGTGAATCACAGGCTCGGGAACATGCATCGAGTCAAGGACGAGATTGGTGTTGTCGGAACGGAAGGTGTCTCCGGAAGCACAGTCGATACCGAACAGTGCAACAATATCACCGGAGCCTGCTTCATCGATGTCGTCCATATTATCCGAGTGCATTCGGACGATTCTGCCGACCTTTACTTTTTTCTCTGTCCTGGCGTTGTGAATGAAATCGCCCTTTATCAGTTTCCCTTGGTAGATACGGACGTACGTCAACTGACCGTATGCCCCATCTTCCAGTTTAAAGGCATAACTCAGGAAAGGGTCAGAGTCGTCGTTGGTGACAAGATGGCGCTCTTCTTCGTTTTCCGGGTCAATGGCGTAGTTGGGGATGTCAGTGGGGCTGGGCAGGAACGCAAGAACGGCGTCCATCAATGGCTGCACGCCCTTGTTCTTGTAGGCCGATCCACAGAATACCGGGCAGAGCTCCAGTGATATGACTCCATTGCGAGTGGCTTCTATGATCAACTCTTCAGTGACCTTTTCGTCCAACATTGCTTCAGTGAGCTCGTCGGAGAACATGGAGATCGCATCGAGCATTGTTTCTCGACGCTCTTCAGCATCTTCCATCATATCTGCTGGAATGTCTTCGTAGCGAAGATTTTCTCCGCTATCTCCATCGAAGTAGATCGCCTTCATGGTGATCAAATCTACGACTCCAACGTGATCATTTTCCAGTCCGATAGGAAGTTGGAACATGACGGAGTTCAGGCGCAGCTTTTCGCGCAGTTGATCACACACCCTGAGGGGGTCTGCTCCGGTTCGGTCACATTTGTTCACGAATGCGAGTCTCGGAACGTTGTACCGTCTCATCTGACGATCGACCGTAATGGACTGACTCTGAACACCAGAGACGGAGCATAGAACAAGAATAGCACCATCGAGAACGCGCAGGGCTCTCTCCACTTCGACGGTGAAGTCGACGTGTCCTGGCGTATCAATGATATTGATATGCTTTTCTTTCCACTCTAGGTAAGTCGCTGCGGACTGGATCGTGATGCCACGTTCCCGTTCGAGTTCCATGGAGTCCATGGTTGCCCCGACGCCGTCCTTGCCACGGACTTCGTGAATGGAGTGAATTCTATTGGTATAGAAGAGGATCCTCTCGGTGAGGGTCGTCTTTCCACTATCGATGTGAGCGCTGATGCCGATGTTTCGCATCTGCGTAATGTCTTGACTCATCTGCCTTCTCCTCGGGATCTATCCCGGTGTTTTTGGAGGATGCCCGATCGTTATCTACTCTCGGGACCATGCTTACAAGACGCCAAGGATATCGTCGGGGATCCTCTGTGTGGATAGATTCTGGGAGGAAACGGCAGGATTCCAGAGTCTCTTTTGCAAGCCCCGAGAGAGATGAGGTGTAGAAGGGGGCTGAAAAAGGCCCTCAGGACCCAGAATCGGACTCGGGTGGGATCGGCCAATCTTTCACAGGAAGTATGTTTTTTCCGAGTTGTGGAGGGCTATAGAGCATTTCTTGAGGTAATTCTGCCTCGCCGAGAAGCCAGCGGGCGAGGGAGGGCACCTTCTCTTCAGTGATCTCGGAAAACCACGACCCATTTGGCTCAACGGCGACCACTGGGCCGTGACCACATTGGGCGAGGCAGCCAGATTTGACGACCCTGATGCGGTGAGTGAGACCTTTTTGGAAGATTTCTTCACGCAATTGAGAACATATATTCTCGGCTCCTTGAAGCGGGCAACTTTTGCCCTTCACGCAAACGAGCACGAGACGGTCGTAGGGCCGTGTGACCTCATCAGAGTTTTCAGGATCCTGAGGCAAGGAGTCTCCGAATAATAGTTCTGTAAAGACCTTCATCCCAGAACATAGGATCAATAACTTCCCACCTAATTTTTTTCTCTGCATCGAGGAGGAATAAAATGGTTCCGCCATGGGAAACCAAATGACGATCAAGGACGCCTTTATCTTGACCGGCCTGCACTCCGATTTTCCACCCAAGGTTTTTACTCTGGGCGATTTTCATCATGGCTGCACTTTCAACCGGTCCTCTTTCTTCCCTCAGGACACCGCTGATCCAAACTACAGATAGGCCTTGAGAAGAAAACTCCGCTTCCAATTTCTTGACGATGTCGAGGAATCGACTCTGACGATTATTTCCACGACTGCTATCGCAGAAAATACGTAACTCTAGTTTTGAATCAGCAGAGAGAGGGTTATCCTGAATCCAAGTTACACCATCAAGGGAAGGTGCTTTCTTTCCATGAAGAACATCGATTCTCTGAGACATGGGAATCGACTGGAACTCGAAGTATGTTTTCGTAGGCATCGACAAGGTATCACCGCTATTGATGCGTTCATAAATCGAGTCGTTAAATGCGAGTAGTGCTTGGAGCGCCGCTTCTTTTTCACCCAGGGCGAGCTGATAAAAGCCTTCATAAAACCCTGCCCGGTCTGCCATCATCGCGAAGTCGTTCTCTTTACCTTCAGGAACCGTAAAGGTTTGCTCCACTCCTGGGAGTCTTATTTTTGCACCTGCGGTCTTACCAGCATCAAGAACTGGCCCCCAGGTTCTCCATATATCACGACCTGTACTTAGCTTTCCAAGGTGTCGGCAGGCTTTATGTGTGAAGTACACGACGTGGGGAAGAAAAGCGGTCTCGGAATGACTTTCGAGTATGCCCAGTCCGGACTTGAGCATCGCAGGGTAATCTCCAGCCAATTCGAGGGCTTCGACTTCTCTAATCCGTAGTTCGTTCTCATCCACGGCAGAAAGATCGAGAAGCAGTGCACGGCCAAATGCTTTTGCCGCTTCTACGGGCACCCTTGATTTGAGGAGTGCATCACCGAGCGCGACTTCTGCACGACAGATTTGAGAGGGTGGTAGATTTCCTGAAAGGGCTGTTCGTGCGAGTTGGATGACTTCGGAGAGATAGAACGTCTGTTCGTCAAAGCGTTGAGTTGCGGTCATCGGGGCACCGGACTCTTTAGAATCCTGAGCGAGGAGGCCGATGTGGCGATCCACATTTAGAATCAATAGTCGACTCAGATCGATGCAAACCTTTGGTAAGAGTTCACTGTCGGGGTATTCCCGAATAAAACGACGTCCCGCATCGATACCATCATCAAGAATAAGAAAAATCTTAGGGAGGTCTTCACGCTTGAGTGTTCTCGGGTCAGGAATCAAGTCCAATTTTTCAGCGATCATTTGAGCGAGCTCGGCGGTCTTTTGATCTGTTTCGGCGGGTGACTTTGAAACTGGAGTCGTCGGAGGGGCTGAAGCTTCATCTTGTGCCATGAGTGGGGGAGAGACGGTCCCCAATACCAGCAGTAGAACCATCAAGATGGAGATCCCTGAACGCTCACGCAGACCTTCTTGAGGCTTACGGTTGTGAGCACCAGAAACATTTGTATCAGTAGAAGAGATATCAGTGCGATGCATGACACTCGGTCCTTTCCTGTCGCTATTTCAGTCCGTCAATCGAGGTTGGGTGGTCTTCTCGCCGGGTTGATCCTTCAGGATATTTTGTCACCCAGCCTTTAGACTCCATGCAGTAGGGCTTTTCCGAAGAATAGTACCATAATGAGCGGTTGATTCGTAATCGAGCAGGATTTCCAGATCCCTGCGATTCTAGGGCCAAGATGGTATTCTATTGTGGTAACCGGAATGAGGTTTCGTGAAAAATCTCATTCTAGGATTCAGTAGCAGGAATACTGTGAAGTTTTAGGGGTTGGATCATGCATTACCTTGTTCTTCTGATGACAATTATTGCTTTGCTTGTGAGTGGTGTTTCCAGTTCACAGGATGCGCAAGATTTGGCGAAGAAATCTCCGCAAAGTTCCGAAAAGAAAATTGTTGTGGAGGACGAGAAAGAGTCTTCTGCCCCAGTGCCGAAGGCATTCGATCCGATTCGCACCATCGGTATGGATCTTCCAGATGTGGAGGTCAAAAATATTGAGGGCGAAATCGTCAGATTGAGTGACTTCAAGGACAAGACAATGGTTCTGGAGTTCGCTGTACCGAGTTGTCGCTTTATCCAAAGACTTTATATCCAAAAACGAGTTCAGCCTATGATTCGTCGTTGGGAGAAGCAGGGAATTCCCTGGTACACGATCGATTCTACCTTCTTTTGTCACCCCCAGCGTTGGTTGGATTGGAAAGAGAAGTACTCCGTTGCTCAAGAATTTCTTCTCGACCCGGAAGCCAAGCTCGCAGAATCCATCGGGGTGAGTGTGAGTCCTACATACGTTGTTGTTCACAAGGGCAAGATTGTTTACCACGGCGCTATCGATGATGATATTTGGGGACAGAACTTGAACCGTAAATTACTCCTCGATGAAACGCTGAAGAAAATCGTGGCGAATGAGGATCTCGGGGATTCATTTCAGCGCCCCTATGGGAGTGCTATTCGTACACGTAAGGTGGAAGATCAGCGCCGTGAAGAGATTAAGGCTGCTCGGCGAGCCGGATCCGGCAAACCTGAAAAAGGATCTGAGGGCGGTTCTAGTAAAGAAGATCCGAGTACCGGAGGAAGATAATCCCGGATTTGGATCGCAGGCTTCAGCTTTGCTCCGACCAGCAGTGACAGCCTCGATCAACCGATACAGTCTCGATCATCTGATACAGTCTCGATCATCTGA
>JAACCY010000231.1 GCA_009937185.1 Planctomycetia bacterium | reverse complement strand
TCGGTTTCTCACACCAAATATCAAACCCGGCTCTAGCAGCCGCGATCGCCATCAATGCATGCCAATGTGGAGGCGTGCATATGTGAATTACATCGATGTCTTTGCGCTCTAAAACTTCACGCCAGTCGCTGTACCCCGTGCACCCCGGACCTGCAAGCTTGAGCCCGTTGGCCAAATGTTGGCTATCGACATCGCAGATCGCCAAAGTCGTCGGAACAGTACCTTCAAGATTGGGACGAATATGTGCAGGACTCCCGCTGATACCTCCCGAACCTAATATTCCGTGAGTCACCGTCTCACTCGGGGGAGTTCTTCCAGGGCCACCCAGAACATGGGCAGGAACGATATGAAACAATCCCAAAGCGGCAGCCTGTGCACCGCCTCGCAATAGGAGCTCCCTACGAGTAATGCTGGATTGATTTTCGGCTCCCTCATTTTCGGGCACCTCAGATGGCATTTGTTGATTTCCCCCCGGATGATTCATTAAGCCTCGTACTCTTCCTCATGCTCTTCTTCCAGATGATCATCGCCTTCTTCCCTCAACTGCAACAAACGCTGGGCATGCACTCCCAGCATCCACGCCGTCGCCACCTCGATGGTTCCCGCCACAATCGTATGAGTGGCGAAACCTTCAACGATGAGACTTGAGAAACGAGCCAGCGCCAATCCGAGGAAGATCCATGCCAGAGGCTGTAACCATTCGGCATACCGGGGGCTCCATAAGGCTCGCAGGGTCGTCAATCCAAGCATCAGGAACATTCCACCGAAGACCGCTCGAAACTCACCCGTTGTCGCAGGTAGTACTCCATCTAAGGAAGTGGAGAGGGATCCCTGCCATTCCAACATCATTTCCATCACCTGCGGTGGATTGACAAGAGCCCACACACCAAAGCCCACATTGAAAACGGAAATGATGGTGAGAAATAAAACAATCATGATCTACTTTCTTTCCGATCCCGGACTGAACTGGTGCACCATTGTGTGGGTATAAAGATCACCCGGCTTGAGGATGACTTTGGGCCATCCAGCCTGAGTATGTCGATGGATAGCATCGGGCCAAATCTGGCTCTCTAAACAGAATCCACCGTACTGGGGATAAACTGCGCCACTCTTTCCTGAAACATTATCGAGGAAATTCCCGCTGTAAAACTGAAGCCCAGGTTGATCACTCCAGACCTCCATTTGGATGCCTGTATTCTTATCGCTCGCCGTAGCGGCAAGGCGTAATTCGCCCTGCTCTCCATCGACGACAAAATTGTGATCGTAGCCTCCGGCATAAAAAGGTTCACCCGGCTTGGGAAGCTGATTGAGATCTGCTCCGATTTTTTTACCGCGAGTGAAATCGAGAGGAGTCCCCTTCACCGGCGAAACATCACCCGTAGGGATCAAATCTAGAGCGGGTGTATAGCGAGAACAATTGAGCATTAACTCTTGATCCAAGACTGTGCCAGAGTCATGCCCCCCCAAGTTCCAGTAGGAATGATGGGCGAGATTGACGGGGGTTTCTTCGCTCGATTCTGCGGCCATCTCAATACGGATTTGATCATCATTGGTCAGGATATACCGCACTGCGATACGAACTTCTCCCGGATATCCTTCTTCGCCAGATTCACTGACCAGCCTGAATTCCACTCCAGTTCCGCCATCGACAACAATGGGCAGGGAATCCCAAATTCTCTTGTCGAAGCCTTTGTCTCCTCCATGGAGATGATGGTCACCGTTATTCGTTGCCAATGTAAATTGACGACCGCCCCAATCGAACTGTCCGAATGCGATACGGTTGGCGCAACGACCGACGATGCATCCGAAGTAAGGGCTACGTTCTATGTAACCTTCAAGATCGTCAAACCCGAGAACGACATCGACGGGCTTACCATCCTTCTTTCCTGGGATAAGACACTCTGTCAAAGTTGCTCCGTAGTCGATCAGTCGAACCAGCATCTGGCCGTTGTCGAGAGTGTATCTCTGAACCGGTTCGCCTTCGATCTCACCCCAAGGCTCTACAATGATTCCTCCCACGACCGAAGGCCCTCCATCTTCATTATTCTTGATCCATTCTCCGCCCGTGCTGCAGCCGACAAGGCCGACGGTGGCAACGATCAAGATCGCATTCAAACTCCAGGTCAAAAATCTCATGTTGTCTCTCCTCTTTGATGACTGCCCCATGATGTGCATCGAAGAGCCGGGGTCCAGAAAAGAAAAAAAGAGCACTCTCCTGAGTCATGAATAACAGGCCCCTAATTCAGGGAAAAGGCCTAATTCGGCCTCTAAGGGCGGAATTGTAGCATTATGATCCGATTTCACTAAATTCATGGGTTGAGAACCCAAAGCCGGGTTTGGTTGACCAAGTGAGGCCCTGTCGGTACGCTCCGTCATTGGTAGAGGTCAGTAGGACTCGTCACTGTCGATATGCATCCCTCCATTTGCGGGATTGCAGAGAGATTCAGAAGAATATTTTCTTTTCGAATCCACACACTCGTCAGGTCGGTCACATGACTGATCAACATTAAGTTTGCGTAAGTTCACTCCGGGGAAAAATCTCCGGCCCCAGAACAGGACCACGAGGATGTCACGGCGCTGTCAGATCACCGGAGCAAGAACTGCTTCAGGAAATCGTAAAAAGACCCGCGGTAAATCAAAGCGTTCCGGCCACGTCGGAATCAAGATCACGGGAGTGACGAAGCGACGCTTCAAGGTCAATCTGCAGAGCAAACGCATCTGGGTTCCCGAGTTGAACCGTTTTGTCCGGGTTCGCCTCAGCGCCCGTGCGCTCAAAACGATCAGCAAAAAGGGCGCTTACAGGACGCTTCTCGATGCTGGCGTGATTCAGCCACCCAAATAAGATCTTTCTTATCTCTCTGATTTCTTTTGCTCATCGTCTTCCAAGGCTTTGAGCTTCGTCTTCGTTTGCTTTTTCAAAGCATCGGGCCAGGGAATCATTTGGCCATTTCGGGAAGGCAATGAAGCGCCTATTTCTCGGAGATGTCGCCCGAGATCCGCGGACAGTTCTTCCATTTTTTCACTCTCATCCGCAGCCCGATCATGTTTCTCCCCTATGTCTTTTCCGAGGTGATAGAGCACTCTTCGAGGCTCGGGATGATGATAGTAGATCAACTTCCAGGGCCCTTTACGGATAGAACTGAAGGGCTGGATTCCAGGACCGCGGGGACCCCAGAAGTGGGGCATATGCCAATATAGCGCCCTCTCGCGCCATTCCTTGGCTGGGACCTGACCTGTCAATAACGGTACGAGGTCGACCCCTTCCACCTTTTCAAGATGTTCTTGAGGGCAAGCCGCACCCGCCACTTTCAACAGTGTGGGGAAATGATCATGACTGATCACAGGGATCTCGCAGCGAGTTCCCGCTTCGATCATGCCAGGCCAACGAAAGACCAAAGGAATCCGGGTTCCACCTTCGAGAGCAGATCCTTTACCGCTGGCCAGTGGATGATTTTGAACATGTGCTTTTCCAGCTCGACCATGAGCGGCCAATCCACCGTTATCACTGGTGAACACGATCAACGTTTCATCAAGAATTCCCAACTGCCCTAAAGATTCCAACAACACTCCCAAAGCATGATCGACCGACTCAATCATCGTGGCATAAGCCGCCTCGACTTTGGGCAGCCCTTCGTAATCATCCAGGTGTCGATCGTTGGCGATGATGGGGGTGTGCACTGCGTAAGGAGCAAAGTGCAAAAAGAAAGGACGATCATGATGACACGCATTGTAGATCGCCGCTGCAGATTCCAGCGCCAAGGCCTCCGTCAGGTAGACCTCTTTGCCGTGATACTTTTCAAGGCCCGGAACATCCCAGACTCGTGCTCCAGGATTTTCAGGATCTTTGGCGTAGTTTCTACTTCCTCGATAATCGGAAGGTGCCCCTGAAGCGTGCCCCCCGATATTGACATCGAATCCCAAATTCTCCGGGTTGGAACCCTTTGTTCCGTGAGCCCCCAAATGCGCTTTTCCAGCGTGAATCGTGGTGTAGCCCTGTTCTCTCAAAAGCTGAGGAAGCGTCACATCCCCCGGCTGTAAGCCGTTCATGTTCCAGACAGGAGGCTGGGTCCCACCCCGTGCACCCCCCGTATCTTGGTCTTTTTTCAATATCCAATACGTGATGTCGTTGGCTTGTGGAGACCTTCCCGTCATCACGCTCGTGCGTGTCGGTGTGCACACGGGCGAAGATGCATATGCATCGGTAAAGACCATGCCTTCGCGGGCCAATCTTTGCAGATGGGGAGTTCGATAACTGGGCTGAAACTCCGGCCCCTCGGAATGCAACCTTAAGGCGGTGTCCTGCCAACCCAAATCATCCACGAGGAAGAAGATGATATGCGGAGGTTTCTTTGCACCAGAATCCGCATCCGAATCCGCGACCTGATGACTGAATGCGGACACGGGATAAATCGCCAGTAGCAGCATGCACATCATCACTCGCGACATCACTTCTCTCCCTCAACTTTTTCGAGGACCTCTTCGGGCTTGTCCCGACTCTCTGCTCTCTTCAACCAATCCGGCCATTCCTGAGCAGCTCGCAACGCTTTCAAATCTCCATCAATACGCGCCATATCCAAATCAATCGTGGTGGAATTCAAACTGGTTTCGAGTGCCCCCAAACCCGCTTCTAAATTCCCCAACAGGGCGTAACAACACGCAAGGTTGTAGTGAATTGAAAACACTTCATCCAAGAGATTGGGACGCAGTTCCGGCCTGACTTTACTGGCGATGTCTTTGAGAAGTTCAATACGCTGAAGATGCGTTCCTACCGCTTCAAGGTACAATCCACTGCGATACTGGAGATCGCTCAAAAGTATCAGAGACGACAGAATAGAGGGTAGAGTCGCCGTATTCGGAGTTTTTGCCGACTTCCTCTGAAGGGAACTGATCCAGCGATCGACACGCTTTCGCTCTCCCAAGCGGGCTAGCAGAAGTGTCAATTCTACCTCGACCCAACTCTCCATCAGAAGGTCATTTTTGAATGCGGCCTCGATCTGTCCTACGAGATCAACAGTCGCCACATCGACCAACGCATTGGCCGCTTGGCGGCGACGCTCTTGCGCAGGATTTTCACGAAGTACCAGGTCTAACAATTTGGGAGCGACTCCAGGACCCAGATTTTTCAAGGCTCGATACTGACCTCGATAACGCACCTGTTTTTCTTCTCTCTCAACTCGTTCAAATTCTGCTTCAATAGCAGCGTCGAGCTCATCGTCGAGAATAGAAAAACTCGAGGAATTCACCCCGAGACATAGGGGCGATTCACCCGCCCACAATGCTCCTGAACTGATCACCAAAAGAAGGGTCAGCCATCGTTTCAGAAAACGCGGGGGGTATAAAAATTTTGTCATGGGCCCATCTCACGCTCTAGAAGTGTTGGGGTCAAGTGCACCCACAGTCGCTGTAAACATCCTCACAGCAAGTCTCAGTGTGGACTTCACATAGGGAACGTGCATTGTCCCCTCTTCTCTCTGCCCAAGCCTCTTTGATAAGATAGAACGGCTTTTTGATCCATGCCTACCGATGTGCCTCGATAATGACAAAAACCTGCCCTAGTGGCCTCATACGGGCAACTAGGGCAGGTTTATAAGCAGTCAGACGATGCGAAAACGGCCGAATTTGACTATCGAAGAACCCTTTGCATGAGAGCCGCGTAGCCCCCCTCTCCACCGAGATCTCCAGGAAGAACTTCCACCTCTTCGACCAACCGAATCTCTGTATTTTGCTCAAGAACCCTACGGATGACATCTTGGTTTTCTTGAGGTTCAACAGAACAGGTTGAGTAGAGCAGATGGCCACCCCGTGAGAGGTGGCGAATTGCGGTCCGCAACAATCCCACTTGGAGTTGCTCCAGTTCGGAAATTTCATCGGGTCGAAATCTCCAACGGGCATCCTGGCGACGATTCAATACTCCACTGTTGGAGCAAGGCGCATCGACCAGAACTTGATCGAAAGTATCATCGAAACGAAGGTTCGTAGGGTCGCGTGGAACTTCCATGAATTCGGTCTGCTTCAGTGAGAACAATTTCAGTCGATCCAAATTCTCTCTGACCAAATCGAGCTTCTCACGAGAGACGTCGCAAGCCAGTGCATGGGAGATCCCACCCCGGTCTAGCAATGTGGCCAATTTGCCCCCAGGAGCGCTGCAGAGGTCTAATAGACGTACATCTTCTCCTTTTGGCATCCTCAGAGCCAGGCGTCTGGCTGTGAGGTCCTGAACCCAAAAGTCACCATTCAAGAAGCCCGGTATTCTCTCAATACGACCCCCACCGCTCACCTTAAGTGTGCGCGGTGCACCCCGTGCAATTTTGGCGTCCAAATCGATACTTTGCATCATTCGAATCTGATGCTCAGGGTCACGTGAAGAACGCAAAATGATGAACAAGGGCGGCGCTTCGTTGTTGCGTTGCAACATTTCGACAACTTTGTCTTCGGGATAACGCTCGATCCAACGACGCACCAGTTCTGGAGGATGACTGAACTGAATAGCCCGACGACGAATGAGGCCTTTTTTGCCCGCAGGCAATTTCAGGTTTTTGACGTAAGCCCAACCTGATGGGACCTTCACCGCATCGAGAGGATCGAGAAGAGCTTCAGAATCATTATCATCTACATGAGCCACACCATCACAGATGCTCCGAAGAACCGCATTGATGTAGCCACTTTCAGCCTTCGTCTGTCTTCTCTCTGGAGGGTCTCCCACCAATTGTGGCAGTAATCGAACCACTTCACGCCAAGCATCGACGGTCGCTGAAACGGCCGCATGAGAGGCTGTCTTCAGATATACCTTCTGATAGAACCCCACAGCGATGGCGGATCTCACGGTTCTCTCGGCTTCACCGAAGGGACGGTCCATGAAATTCTCTGCCAGATGGCGAATCGATCCGCGCATACGAACACTTCCGTAGCACAGCTCGACGAGGAAACGACGGTCTGAATCTTCTAATCCGGTGTATTCGAGATACTCGCCCAACAAGGCTTCCATCGGGACCGATGAAGATTGTTCCCAGAGGGTGAGCAAATGGATAGCGGCCGCCCGTGCGCTGAAAACCACTCCTTTTTTGCCCGTACCTTGTAACAAGTGTGCCGGATAGGGCGGCTCGAGGATCTCCTCGACTTCTTCGCCCTCTTCTCTGTCCGCATCGGAGCTCTCCGGCCGAGCATCTCTTCGGCCAAAATCCCTACGACCGGCATCTCTGCGATCGGAATCCCCACGACC
>JAACCY010000053.1 GCA_009937185.1 Planctomycetia bacterium | reverse complement strand
TCCATCCAGAGGGCACTGGAGGCCTTTTTGAGCAAAAACTGATTCCACGAGGCTTCGTCCCACCGTCCCTTAAGGGAGATCGATCGGATCACGACCGAACTTCCGAATGTTTCAATACCGACGCCTCCGGATCTTTCAGCCTTCCGCGCTGAATAATCGAGGATTTCCCGCCCATTGAGGGACAATGTCGCCCCCTCTCCGGAATCAGAGGCCACCATTTGTATGACGTTGCCAGGATTGAGGCGAGGAGACATGACGGGTAAGGGAAATGGGAGAGGATCTTCACCTTTTTTCGAATCCCTAATCTCGAGTCCTTCAAGAGGCATTATTCCGTGCGCGGGCAACAAAACAGTCTCCCCGGAAGATGTAAAAGAAGATCGGCCCTGTGGACGTATACCCGCTCCAAAAAGAAGAGGAGTGCGATCCAGCCACAGAACAATATTCAAGTTGGGTCTCTCTCTCATCATCACTGCGCCGACAATCGAGACTTCCAGCGCATCGACAAATTCCACTGGGGTCTTCAAACGAGCGGAACCACTCAGTACGACTTCGCTTTTTCCTAAGAGACGAACCTGGCTTTCTTCCCCTGGAATCCAATCCAGCAGAATCTTTTCCCCATCGCTCCAGGAGAGTTCGATCTCCCTGAAAGAATCCGTTTTTGCCCAACCCGTCATCTCAGCGCCACCAAAGATGTCCCAATTCTCCAGACCTCGATCACCCAGTTGTAAAGACCACCACTTCTCAAGCTGGAACTTTTCTTCTGGTGACCAGATCTCGACAGGGAATTTCTCAACCATCTGACTCACCCAAAGTTGAAGCGAAGAGCGATCTCCCACAGCTTCGAGATTCTGTGCTTTTTCAAGGTCTTCTGTTTTGCGTCGAAGAACAAATCGATCGAGAACCTCTGGAATAACCTGAAAGGAGGCAAGATCTGGGTGCGAAAACCAACCTGATTCACCATCCCACAAGACCGACAGATTTTGCCATCGATCAGGATTTCCAGCAAATCCGTCAGGGTCAGCATCTCTGAAGAGTCTTTTGCGAGTCTCCGCAGATAACTGATTCCATTCCAGTTTTTCACTATCTCTTCGACCCCTGCGAGTCACCCTCATGCCGGTGCTGTCCAACTCGTCAACTCGCACCTCTAGAGATTTCTCAAGTCCTATCCCTAGAGAGACGTAGCCACGATCGCTTTCCAACATCGACAACATGGATACGATTTTCGAGTGTACGTGAAGGACCTCCTCAACTTCCGAGAGAAAATCAGTCCGTCTCTGAAGCAGAGCAGAGAAGTTTTCGATTCCCCGCACAGAAATCGTGAGATCAACATTCAGGGGGTTTGCCAAACAATTCCGCAACACTCTCAGGAAACCCTCATCTAATAGACCCGACACTTCCTCTTTCTGCTCAAGCAAAATTTCGATTTGGTCAAGACTCTCTTGTAACAAATCGGAAGATCCCAATTGCGCGATCCCTTGCCTCAAGAGCTGCGTCGCTTGTTGGTGATCGTCGGAGGCCACATATTCACGAGCCCCCCGAAGGAATTCTCCCGCATGCAATTGATACTGGTACTTGAGTGCCATGATCAACGCATGGATTTCATGATCTTGTTCCAGTGAAAATAAGTACTCGGGATCTCTCTCGAGTTCCTCCAACATCTGAACCGCTTCAGCAAGTCCAGCACCGGAGCCAGAGAGCACTTCAAGAAACTCCGACCTCTGTTCAAGCCAACGTAACAGGTTCAGTTCCCGCTTCTTCTCTTGTTCAGACCACGTATTTAGCGTCAGAGTTTCCTCTTCGGATGTGGACTGCACGCCTTCGATATCAGGATCCAAGTCACGAGAGTCGACTTCGCCAACAAGGAGATCTTGACTATCTAAAGGAGTCTTCGAGCGAGAATCTTCTCCACCCTCTGATTCCCTTATTTCACCGGTGCTTCCTGAATTCGAATGGGAGAATTCCTCCTCTGGGGTATTTCTCGTCATATCACTCGTGCTTGACCACCAGACTCCGAGAGCAAGGGCCAAGACGATGAAACTCATCAGTAGATAGTTGAAAGGACCTACTTTGTGAGCGGGGGAATCCACCGCTCCAGAGGCTCTGTCCCAGTACTCCGGCCAGCGACCATCAGCTCCCGAAGCGGAACGCAATTCTTCAATCATGGGAGAAATCACATCATAAATCTCGAGGTGACGCCCCCAGCGACGTAATGACTCTATCAATTTTTTTTGTCCGTCACTCGAGGTAGAGCTTTTCTGAATTCGACCCAACTCCGTAACGGCAAAACCTCCCCCAGGAAGACTTCTGATAGATTCCACCGGAATCTGTCCCGGTAACCACCCCTCCGAAGATAACTTCCTGAAGAGGCGGTACATGTCTAAAACCAACGACCGGGCTTCAACTTCATCGAGATCACCCGGAGACAAACGTTTCCCGCCCGCTTCGTCGAGAGCCACATACCTCGCACTTCCCGCGCGACCTTCATCGATAACTCTCAATACTCCGGTGCCATCCAGTTCCACCATGCATCGGACTTCACGTGAAAATTCTTCCTCGAGATGAACTTCACTGGCGGGGAGTACTTTTAGGAGCACTTTTCTGTCGAGCCGAACCTGACGAGCCTCTATCCATATTCCGAGATCTCCACCACCGCGAATATGCAGAGGTTGAAATCCGGGAATCTCGGGTGCTGAGCCTCCTGACATATCAGTGGCGCTTTCTCTTCTGTTTCCCCTTGGGTCGAGGTGAAGATGATGGTTCTGGGGTTTCTCCACGTAATCGCATCACTCTGTCCCTCAGGAGAGCCGCTTTTTCAAAGTCGAGATCTTGAGCCGCTTTCAACATTTCGGCTTCAAGCTTCACAGCAAGATCTTCCCGCCCTGCATCTTCCACATTTTCATCTTGCGCTTGAACAGCTTCCACTCGCTCACGCACTTCTTCCTCAACGGTAGTCCCCAAATCACGACTTATTGTTTTCGGTGTAATACCGAACTCCTCATTATGAGCGGCCTGAATAGATCTTCTTCGATTGGTCTCGTCAATCGCACGTTGCATCGATCCCGTAATTACATCTCCATACAATATCACTCTCGAATTTTCATTTCTCGCAGCTCGACCAATCGTTTGTATCAAAGCAGTTTCGCTACGAAGAAAGCCTTCTTTATCAGCATCCATGATGGCCACAAGTGAGACTTCCGGAAGATCCAGTCCCTCACGTAACAAGTTAACACCCACGAGAACATCGTAGATTCCACGACGAAGTTCCTGAAGAATCTCAACTCGTTCAAGAGTATCGATATCCGAATGTAAATATCTCGCTTTGATTTCTGTCTCTTGGAAGAAATCACTCAGATCTTCGGACATCCTCTTCGTCAAAGTGGTCACCAACACACGATCTCCAATAGAAACAGTCTCGCGTATCTGCTCCAACAAATCAGGGACTTGCCCAGTGGCCGGTTTGACTTCAACCTCCGGATCGAGAAGCCCTGTCGGTCGATTGATCACTTCAATCACCTCGCCCTGCGTACACTCCAATTCAAAAGGCCCAGGAGTCGCGGATAAGAAAACAGTTTGCCCCGCAACTTTCCGCCATTCATCAAATCGCATCGGCCGGTTGTCGAGGGCGCTAGGAAGCCGGAATCCGTGATCGACCAGATTCTGTTTTCTGGAACGGTCCCCTTCATGCATCCCTCTCAACTGGGGTAATGTCACGTGGGATTCATCCACCATGGTCAGGAAACCTTCCGGGAAATAATCGAGAAGGTTCGGAGGTCTTTCTCCGGGCGCCAAGCCACTGAAATGACGTGAATAATTTTCAATGCCTGGGCAGTAACCCGCCTCAGATAAGAGTTCAAGGTCGTAACGGGTTCTCGACTGTAATCGGTGTGCTTCCAATTCTTTACCCGCTGCCCGCAGTTCAGCGAGCCGCTTCCCCAACTCTAACTGTATACCGGCAACTCCCCTGTCTAAATCGCGCTCATTGATCACGTAATGCTTGGCAGGAAAAATGGTTAACTGATCGAGTTGACCTAATATGACTCCACTCACCGGATGGAACTCTTCGATTCTGTCGATGGTGTCACCAAAGAGATCCACTCGATAGGCGATTTCTTCATTGGCGGCGTGAATTTCAACGACATCGCCACGAGCCCTGAATGAACCTCGAATCGGATCGATATCATTTCGCTCATATTGGATATCGATTAATTTCCTGAGCAACTCTTCACGATCCATCTCTTGACCCTCAGCCAAGAAAATCATCTTTCCTTTAAAAGCTTCTGGAGAACCCAGTCCATAGATACATGAAACGGAAGAGACGATGACCACGTCAGGACGGCTGATCAAACTGGCAGTAGTGGCTAACCTTAATCTGTCGAGATCCGCATTGACTGCCGCATCTTTTTCGATGTAGAGATCCCGAGAGGCCACATATGCCTCGGGTTGGTAGTAGTCGTAATATGAAACAAAGTACTCCACTGCATTTTCCGGGAGAAACTTTTTCAACTCTGAGTACAGTTGTGCTGCCAGCGTTTTGTTGTGAGAAATCACAATTGCAGGGCGACCCGAACGAGCGATGACATGTGCCATCATGTAGGTTTTCCCTGAACCTGTCACTCCCATCAAAATCTGCTCATCGGCGTTGACTTCAAGTCCTTCAGTCAGCTTGTCGATGGCTTCCGGCTGATCTCCCGAAGGACCAAACTCAGAATGGATGACAAATGGAGAATCAGGATACCGAAAAGTCTTCATCGCTCACCCTTCTTCGATGATTTCACCGCAGAAGTTTGAGAAGAGATGTCTTCATATCGACATGCCGACTTTGGACAAGGTAAGGGTAACAACCATGCTCCTGCATCCATGATGACTCGATTAGGAACTCCAGCGATTCTCGTCACGACACACCGACACGAAAATGTCTGTATTCCTGACGATTGTAGTTCCTGTCTCGCACGAATGATTCTTCCAGCGAGAGCAGGCCCGACACCCTCAATGAGGACAAGTCTCTGTATCGAATCTTTACGAAGATCCACATGGAACAAAGGCGGAGTCGACTCAAGAGAGCTCGAATTTTCGAGAGAGACCTCTTCACCAGAGAGAGAAGATCTTCCCAGTACTGCAGGGATGATCAAAAATAAGAACCACAGGAGCAAATGTGCACGAAGCACCTCAGCCCCAACTGCTGTCCTGGTCGAGGTCATGCGGCTCCCCTCTGCGGACGAAGATATTGAACTTAGCGAGGCTTACTTCCTGAGGGCCCACGAAAACCCTGAACAGACTCTCCAGCAATAACCCCGTGCTTCTCAAACCAACCGGCATTGGTCTCCAGGACATACCTGACGGGCTGACTAGAGCGATATCGTGGATAGAGAACAGCCCCAGGTTCCGGAGCTTTCATCGTCAGTACGTCCACAATAATTCCGTCGTCGTCGATGTAAGCAATATCCAAATCCATCATGCAATTCTTCATCCAGAATCCCTGTGAACTGGCTGCAGGAAAGAGAAAGAGCATTCCTTCGTCCTCAGGCATATTCTTTCGGTACATCAATCCTCGGGCACGAGAGGAAGCGTCCTCCGCAATCAGGCACCACACTTTTTGTCCCTGAATCTCCACAAGATGCTTACCCGGACGATTCTGTAATTTGACGGCTTTGTCAGAAGAACAACCGGGAAGAAAAATCGCCAGCATCAATAAGAAGAGATACGGCGAACCGAATCCTCTGAATACTGCCGAAGTACAAACCGAAATAGTTGTTATCCCGGATTCTCGCGACTCTAAAGAAGACTCATTGCTGTTATTGATCATGATTTTGTTTCCTCTCTCCTCAAACGATGACGTGCGGAATTGGAGCATGGATCCCAAAGGGATTCATGAATCCTGATGATTTTCGCCTTGCCGACCTTCACGGTAACGCTGAACCCAACTCAACGTGAGTGGGTAGGTCACAACTCCAATAAATCCCCCCAAAACCCCGCCTCCAATGAACATCGGGATGATCACATCGTTTCCGAGAGATTTAAAAAGGACTTGTGTAGCACCCCAGAAACCGACTTCACCCGCCGTACTGACCGATTGATCCCATAGGAGCCCGAATTCTTCCAAAGACAGACCTGAGTTTCCCTGAACGAACAAGCCAATGACGTAATCTGTGTAGTAAATCGGAATTATCGTCACCGGATTCGAGAGATAGACGAGCACAATCGCAGCGAATCGATTGAACCTCACGAACATCGACAATATCAAAACAAGGACGACTTGAACGCCCACGGTAGGAGTGAAAGTGATGCACATTCCTATTGCAGCTCCGAGTGCTATCGAATGCGGAGTATCATCCAGTTGCAACAATTTGCGGTACATTTGTCGAAATGGGAGTTTCTCTTCCTGCTGTGGATCTTTCCCTGTCGCATTTGGCCCTGTCGCGTTTGGCTCTGTCGCGTTTGGCTCTCTCTCGTTTGCAGGTTTCATTTTATCTGTCATTCGGCCTCACCCGCATCCTCTGCAGCTGAGGATTCACTCTCTCTTCTCGATCGTGAATCGATATCGGAGATCGCTTCAACGGACATGCTCAAATCCAAGATCGGAGAAGAATGTGTGATCGCTCCGACAGAAATCCTGCCGACTCCACTGGAGGCATGCTCCACCAAGGATCCCTGATCGATGCCGCCACTGGCTTCCAATCGTGATGAATCTACGGATAAACCATCCGCTTTTGCTCTTTCTAACCACTCTCTCAATTGAGCGGGAGGGATATTGTCGACCAATATGATTTCTATCCCGGCATTCAGGCATGCTCTCATACTGGCCTCGTCCTCAACCTCGATGGCGATCGTTCCGGTGTAACCCTCTTCCAGTAAGCGCTGGCGAATCCAACTCATTTCGGCATCGGGCTTTTGCTTCAGTTCTGGCATCTCCTGCTGAATGAGAGCCCTATGGTTTTCTTTGAACATCGGAAAATCGGCGAGGTCGAATCGATGGTTGACTCCCCCACCCACGAGCACAGCATGTTTTTGGAATCTTCGAATTCCCGGCATTGTTTTTCGTGTATCGAGAATAGATACCGACCCCGCCTGGGAGACCATTTCAGCGGTCGCTGTCGAAATCCCGGAGAGATGGCCGCATATATTTAAGGACGTTCTCTCGCCCGCTAACAACAAATGCGCTTGGGAATCCGCCTCGAAAACCTTTTCTCCAGCCGACACATGTGACCCGTCCTCAGCGCAGTGCCGAATCACGAGGTGAGGATCCAGTGCTATGAAAGTTTGAACTACCGCTTCGACTCCACAGAGGACTCCGGGAGCCTTCGCGATGATAACAGCACGAGCCCGAGAGGATTCATTCCCATTTTTGAGGAGGACTGCTGTCAGATCTCTCGTTGCAGCATCTTCTTCGAGTGCAGACTGGATCCAAGAACCCAAATGGACTTGAGTCTCTTTTCTTTGCCAGAATTCGGAGAAATCAGTCAGGGTCTTTTCCAATCATGACGGTTATTCCACTGGCAGTGATTCATGCCGCCAGTTCTCTACAAAGAGAGCTCCCCCATCCTTCGAGAGGTTCACTACTCACCAAGAATAGTGATTGTCCGCCAAAAAAAATCAGATTTCAAATTTCTGTCCTCCCGAATTCCGGAATCAGTTCGATTCTGACTCTCCGGTGTTGAATACAGAATTTCTCGCAACCTCACAGAACTTCTCGCAACCCCATAGAGCTGCAATCACAGCGCACTGCACCCACAGCGCACTGCACCCACAGCGAACTGCACCCACAGCGAACTGTAGAGAACTTCATAAAACGCAATGAAATGCTTTTTCGAAGGATTCGCGCTGAAATATCCCCTGAAGCTCCAAATTCAACGTTCAAGGAAGATTCCAGTGGAGGAATTCCTCAACTCCACCTCGAATATTCTCTAGCCGCTGACCTCCAGCGGCTGACCGCCATTGTTTCGTCTCCTAATTTCTTCTTACTTTCTCCTTATTTTCTCCTTATTTTCTCCTTATTTCTTCGCGGAAGGTATTCATCAGGTCTGAGGGCCCATATTCCACTCAATATGCCTCCAATCCCTTCCACAGAGTGGACCTCCCAGACCGCAGCAGAACAAGATCCGAATGAGACCCCGGGTGGACGAAGCAAAAAATATGAAAGGAAAGACGATCACATGCCATTGAACGGTGGCACCTCGTCTCCATTCCCGTAACATCCGATCCTCAGGCTGGTCCAAAGGACCAGAACAGATCAGGACACTGCAGGAGGATGACTCTATTGAGAATTCATGTTGAAGACGCCGCTGATCAAGCCCTCGTCGCAAAGTATCAGGAATCAGGGCAGCACCACATTTTTGATGATTGGGAAGATCTCGATTCTTCTCAACGAAGAGGCCTTCTCGATGCCCTTCAAAAAATAGACCTCGGATTCATTCAACAATTGATCAGAGACCACATGGTCTCTGATCCTGACCATCCACCGATCGCAACTCCCACTCCACCACCCTTGATCTCACTCGAAGATCCCAAAAGAGAACTCGCCCGGGAAAAAGGCCTCGAGGCTATTCGCAACGGGGAACTCGCGATCATGCTTCTTGCAGGAGGCGTGGGAACACGATTGGGTCATCCCGGTCCCAAAGGAAGCTACCCCTTACTTCCCGTATCTCAGGGGACACTCTTCCAACTTTTCGCAGAGTCTCTGTGGAAACTTCAGAAAGAGATGGGTACGACAATTCCCTGGTGGATCATGACGAGCCCCTCGAATCATCAGGAAACGGTTCAATACTTCCGGGACAATAACTATCACGGCTTAAATTCTTCCGACGTCATTATCGAACCGCAGGAAGAGCTTCCTGTGATCGATGCAAGAAGAGGAAGAATCCTCCGAAGTGGCCCCGGAAAGATCCTCTTCAGTCCGGATGGTCATGGCGGAGCAATACGCCTCCTTCAGCGAAACGCCAATTGGTTTCGCAGTCGAGGAATCAAGCACGTCTATACCCATCAGGTCGACAATCCCCTCGCGATTCTTGGCGACCCTGAATTCCTAGGGCTTCACTTGCTCGACAATTCAGTCTTCTCTTCCAAAGCCGTCGCCAAAACAAACCCCGAGGAAAAAGTGGGAGTTTTCTGTCAAACCGGTGAGCATCTCCGTGTCATTGAATACAGTGAGCTTGGGGAAGAAGAACGCCATCGAAGAAATGATGATGGAGAACTCTCCTTCCGAGCGGGCAATGTCGCCATGCATATGATCGATCTGGAATTCATTCTCGGTGACGAATCCGGAGAAATCCCAGCATTACCCATGCCTTTTCATATGGCCAATAAATCTGTTCGGCATTGGTATGGAAGTGAGTGGCATGAAAGCGATTCACCCAATTCTGTCCGCTTCGAAACCTTCATTTTCGACGTCTTATCTCAAGCCCCCCATGCACTTGTTGTAGAAGCATCTAGGGATCTTGAATTTGCGCCTGTCAAAAATAGCTCCGGGAACGATTCACCCGAATCGTCTCGAGCGGCGCTTCAAAAACTTTGGGCACAATGGCTCATCGAGGCGGGAATCGAACTCGACTTGGATGACCAGGGTCAGCCGAAGAGAACCCTAGAGATTTCGCCGCGCTTGGCCTGCAATGTTGCTCAGTTGAAGAAAGTCCTCGATCAAATCACCATCCCGGACGAAGGGCCCATTCTGATTCGATGAATCTGATTCCATGGCTACTCTCCTGTTTCCTGCTGTGCAGTCCCGCACTCTCGGGGGTTCCTATCGAGCGGAACGCATCTGGAGATTTGTCCGACCTGATTCAGCAACTAGAATCTGAAGACATCTTAGTCTCGACGATGGCTGCAAAAACACTCCAGCAGTTCAATAGCACCTCTATCGGTGAACTGGCTCTAGCCCTTGAAAGTCCACTGTCTCCAGTGGTCAGAGCTCGACTCGAACTCAAACTGGATGCTTTATTAATCGCAATACTGTCCGAAGTGGACAATCTCGCAGTGGAGCTGTCTCAACTACGAGAAACCGACTCAGAGAAGCCCATCGTCGAGTGGCTTGAAGAATCCGGTGATATTCGTACTCGCTTCACTCAACTGAGTGAAAAGTTAAACTCTGCCGGGCCTTTCCTTGCCATTTCTCTATCAGGTCACGCAGAATCCTCAGAGATCATTGACCCCTTCGTCGAGCGGATCAGAACCCGACTTCGAGAAAATATCTTTGAGAACTGGAGCCTTTCGAGAGCCCAGCAAAATCAAGAAGCCGTTTCAGTAGAAGAACTTCGTTGGCTAGCCGCTTTGTCACCTCATTTGACATCCGATGATTCCGATCTATTCTGGAAAAATATTGTCGAAAAGGCTGGCGTGGAAGCGACCAAAGATCTCACCAGTTTTATCCCTCTCAGGATCGAACGGGGTCGAAGATATTTCCTAGATATGGGTGATATGGGTCATGACTATCTCACTCGTCTCTCATCTGAACAACAGAGTCTCAATATTCCAGAAAACCTGCTGGCAGAATGGCGGGTTCGAAATCAAATCCGCTTACCCGCAAATCTCGATTTCAATCAGACGATCTCTCTCGCACATTGGAATGAACTTCAGGGCAACGAAAAACTAGATCTTCTCCTCCGCCTGAAGGCTGTTCATGGTGATCGCATCAGCCCCACTCTTGTACATGTAGCGACTGTAGCAGCCGACCTTCGATTGAGGCGACGTTGCGCAGAATTACTCACACTGTTAGGAGACCGTCGAGGAGCGAGAATCATGCTCATCGATCGACGATTTGGCTCTGACCGTTTAGATGAAGCCAGTCGTGACGCCATTCTGAGAGCCGCAAAAAATCTAATGAGCACTCAGGAATTGGCTGGGGCGAGGTCCCTTCTCGAAGATTTACTGGCAAGATTTCCTCTCGACTCTGAAGTGCGACAAATTTCGGGTCTCATTTTCTTGAGATTAAGACAGCTTCCGCAAGCGATCATCGAATTCCAAGGGTGCCTAGAACTGGATCCGACGAACACGACGGCACATTACAATCTTGCTTGTGCTTATGCGCTATCCGGCGATATAGATGCGGCTCTCAACAGTTTAAATAACGCATTCAAAAATGGATATGACCGAGTCGATCATGTCCGAAATGATTCCGACCTAGAATCGCTTCGTTCAGACCCACGCTTCGAAGAACTATTAAAGAAGATCTAAGATTCTGGCCGCTCCCCCAGTCGACCTTTGAGCATCTTCAACTCCACTCCTGCAATATCCACTCCTGCAATATCCACTCCAGTAATATCTGGCGCGTAATATCCTGCCGGCATGCGCTTATCTTCGGTCATTCTGACTTTTGAAAAGTGAAACACCTTCAGAGAAACCTAAATCGTATGCCCACACCTCTCAGAGAGAATGTAGACCGGATGAAAAACGGGGTAGGAAACTCTCACAGCCGAGGGCGCCAGACGTTGCTGAACCCAAAGGCGCGATCAGCAAGAACTGCCAATCGCATTTGGAATGGAGGCGGCACCCGGATTCGAACCGGGGATGCGGGTTTTGCAAACCCGTGCCTTACCACTTGGCGATGCCGCCTCTTGAATCATTCCAAGTAAAGGATCCTAGGGATCCTCGTGTTCCACGTCAACGTCGCTCGTTAACTTCCCTGCACTTCTGAGTGCTCCAAGCCTGGCAATCGCATTGGAAACCTTGGGCTGGGGGGCTACTGGGGGCGGAGCAGGTCGTACAGAAATGGGTTCCTGATCCTCATTTTCAGGCGTAGAAGGCAGCTCAGGGACCGTTCGAACCGGTTCAGAGGCACCTCGCATGGCCTTCAATCGATCCAGTGAAGATTGTACCCCGGCTGCGGCCTTGGCGGGTTCTGGGGTCGAATTCAAAGTCTCCCCCGCCAAGAAATCGGCTTCTTCAGCACGCGGTGAATGCGAGTCTGAGACGTTTTGACCAAGGTTTTTCAACTTTTCGGTGATTCCGGTCACACCGGAACGAACGACAGCGACTCTTTGCTGACGGGCAGGAACGGGTTCCGGAGTGGAGCTCAATTGGTCCAAAGTCTCCGACAATTCCTCTCCTGAAGTCACCGATTCCAGGAGATCGCTGAGCAGGTCCTTCAGCAGATTTGGCTGTGTCTTCAATCTATCGACGACCGGCTTGACGTCTTCCAGTGAAGTTTCATTTCCACTGAACAAAGCCGTCAAGACATCCCAGCGTCCATCATGCGCTGCGTTTAGCCCAAACTCGTTCATTTTCGGGAGAGTGCTCCCATCCGCAGTCGCACGCAAAAGAGCTCTTCTGTAGAGGTCCTCTCGATCCAGACTTTCAGGAATAGGTTCATGGAGTAATCTTGTGACCGCTTTCGGATGACTGGGGTCTATCTCTAAAAGATCTAATGCCATTTTCTGGCGTTGATCATGAGTAAGAATCTCCAGATTCATCGATTCTTCGAGCAGGACTTTGTAACGATCTTCCTTGCCGTTTCGAAGATAGAGTTCCAAAAGATCAGAACGTACTTCGATATCGGAAGGCTCAAGGTTCAACCAACGTTGTGAGACGCGCTCCCCCGCAAGGAAGTCGGCGTTATTGATCGCCGCAGTACACAGTTTTCTGAGGAGGTTTCTGGCTCGGGGAATACAATCCGACTGAAGTGCTTCGACAAACAACACTTCACGAACGATACCGGGAACCTCTGGTTGCTGTTCACAAGAGTGGAGAGCAGCTAACAGTTCTTCGTCAATTATTCCTCGGTGCTGTCCCGAGTCCACAAACTCTGACTGGAGGATTTCTCCTGCCGCTTCATTGTTGCCGTTGCGAAGCAATGCTTCCGCCAATCGAACACGAAGAATTGTGGCCCCTGGAGTGTGATCCTCCAGATATTGATAATGTTCGAGGGCTTGTTCTGGACGGGCTCCCGTGCGAAGACACTCGGCTCTACGCCAACGGGCTTTATAAGCCGAATCTGTATCTCCAAAGGCCTGGGCCGCAATCTCATGCAACTCGTATACTCGGGCGTCAGGGACTCGGGCACCCACACCATCGAGGAGATCGCAGGCTTCTTGCCATTGCTTCGAATCGATCAAGACCTGGGCCATTTTGAGCCCTTCTGCCAAATCTTCTGCGGGCTCTTTTTTCCAGAGCTGAATGGCGCGCTCACACGCTTCTTTATCTGAGGGATCAAATTGAACGAGATGAGTCCAAGCGGTTCTTGCCGCCTCCCATCTCAACTGCTCAGTACATCTTTTAGCATGGACTCTCAGACGCTGGAGACCTTCTGAAACTCTTCCGGTCTCAGCACAGAGTTCTCCGATTCGCCCTCCCAGATCAAAATCGTCGAGACCTTTTTCTTCTGCTCTTCTCCAGTGGCGCAATGCAGCAGTGAAATCTCCAGACTCCTTCTTCTGCTCACCCAGGTGAAACAGAGACATGGCACTTTGAAATTGAAGATGTCCTTCATCGATCAACTCGAGAACTCTATCCAAAGCTCTCCATGGATCGGGTCGTGGCGTCGTCAGTGCAGCAATATCATTCTGACCGTCTGCAGACTCGATCAGGGCCTTTTTTTCAGCGGAAGCACTGGGATCTGCGAACAATGTCATCGCCGTAGGGGCTGCTGAGACAACCTCTCTCATGAGAGGCAAGTCCACGATCGTCTCCCACAGTTGATGCTCTCTTGCACTCCTCAGCAAAGCCTGTTCAAGATTCATTCCCAATTCGACTCGCTCGCGAAGTCCGGAGTTGATCGAATGAGATAAGGGGCCGTGCCAAGATCCTTCACCTGCTCCGTGAATCAGGAGGAGGTCACAGTCCATCGCCTTGAGGATCTCATTTCCGGCAAGATCTGGATCTATAATGCCTTCATCGAGACAGAGAGAGCCAGGACATGCCTGTATTTCAAGACCCTGTCGTTCCAGTCTTGTAATGTCTTTCTCTCGAAGGAGTGGAGATTTCAATAATGCCCGATGAAGGATGGAGCGACGTCCCGGTTGCTCGATGTCCACGAGCCACCCTGATTTCACTTCGACACTGATGGAGGGTGCCTCAGGATCACGAGGTTGGAGGACCCATGTCCCCTCACCATGATTCAAGACAGCATCGACGAGTGATCGAGCAGCATCACCGGGGTGCGATGTACACGGCACCTCTACGCTGACTCTGGATCTGGGCGGAGTATTTTTTCTGGATCGGGGCATGTGGTTCAAATCCCGGCGTAAACCGGGTCCCTTCAGTGAAGAGTAGCATCTCCATGAGATATGGACCTTTACCCCGGGGGATTCAGCCCCACTCGACGACTTCGGAGATCGCCGGTTCACCGTCGTCATCCACTGCTCGATACCTCTCGAATTGAGCAGGACTTCTTCTGATTTCATTCCATCTTGGAGCCCATCTCGCCCTTATCGCCCTCCAGAGGTACTCAAATCGGTAGAAATTCCCTAAATTCCCGGTCCGAAGTCGATTTTTTTTCGGATACGAGAGAAATAGAAATTATGGAATACTCAGGGAATTTAGAAGGATTTCAGGAAATGGATACCGAACCCGAACCTGTCAATTATCGATTTCCAGACGGTCCGACGCACGGAGTTCGAATGTCGACCCCGAAATCTATATTTCCAGTCAGCCGGAAGCGGTCTAATTAGGACCTACCCTGTCCCAAACATGGGTCTGGGCCTCTATAATGAAGTTCGTGGTGCACATTGCGCCCAGAATAAATTTTTGATTTGAAAAACTAATTTCAGTGGTTATTGAGCTGCCCGGGGGGGTGGTTCACGTTCATCGACACTTGACAGACTTCGAGGTGCTTCCGATCCCGTCCCCTATTTGTGTTCAGGGATTCGGTAACTCCCACAGTCTGAAACCTTTTCACTGGAGTGGTGAAACGGTAGAGCGAGATGAACATTATTGACTAGGGAAAGGGAGTGTCCCCGAAATGTGCCAAAAGCCATTTACCTCCATCGCCGGAGTCTGCGTACTCTTGGTTGTCTCTGTCTTCTTCGTGTCGACAGATGTTCTCGCCCAGCCAGACTGGGTTCAATTTACGGATGCAACCGCTTCTCGCATCACCGCTTCTGCAGATGTGTCGACCTCGGATACTGCCGAGAAAGATTACATTTGGGGAGACATTGATAATGATGGAGACACCGATTTAATCTGTGTCAGAAAGCAACCCTTCACCTCTGGAGGAATCCAGGCGTTCAGAACCAACGTATTGTTCATGAATGAAGGTGGAACTCTCGTGGATCGCACGGCGGAATATGCCAGTGCCTCTGACGTCCCCGGAGATAACGGATTCCTAACGCCGACCAATGACCGCGACGTGATGCTCGGTGACTTCAACGATGACGGTTGGCTCGACATCGTCACAGCTGTCACACTCGCCGATGGTCAACCCAAGCATATCTCCTACCCCAGAATCTACATGAATCTGGGCTTGGTGAACGGTACTTGGGCGGGCTTCATGCATGAGGATGCGCGCATGGAACAGTTTGAGGGCAATGCCCCCAACGGAACTCCCCATGCACCTCGCTTCTGCTCCGTAGATGTCGGAGATATCGACGGAGACGGTGACCAAGACATTTACATCGGAGATTATGACAGCGGTGGCGCTCAAACTCTCGATTTCAATGATCGTCTGCTTCTGAACGACGGGACAGGTTTCTTCACCGATGGAACTGCGATCGTCTTCTCAGGAAGCATCGTCGTGGGTGGAAGCCCCTTCCCCTTCCAGCAATCTGCGTTCGGAATGGCTTCTGCCATCGTTGACATGAACGGGGACAACATCCTCGACATCGTCAAGGATACGGCCTTGAACCCTCCGCAATACGTTGGAGTGGCTTACAATACACCTGGAAACGTGGGCTCATTCAATGCCCATAAAGAGAGTTTCCCCAGCATGGCTCCGTACCATGTGACGATTGGTGATCTCAATAATGACGGCGCAAACGACGTCGTCGTCACTGACGATGCTGCCGACTCCTTCCTGCTCAACTCAGGAAACGACGCCAACGGCTTGGCGAACTTTAATAGGTTCCTCTACGACTTTGCGGGTGGAACCGGTGCCACGGGAGACGACGGTTTCGGTGGAAACTCGGTCATAGCAGACCTCGACAACGATGGTTGGAATGACGTGATCATCACCGACGTCGACGTCGACATTGCCGGTTGTAATCGTCGAATGCACATCTACCACAATTTGGGCAATGCTCCGAACGTGACTCTTCGTCAGGAAAATGACGGAGGTCTTTGGAGACCCAACGGTGTTCACGATGTGGCTGTCTTTGACATCAACGGTGACGGCTGGAAAGATATGGTCATCGGAACCTGCACCGGCACTCAGATCTTCATGAACGAAGCGCCGATCGGTCTCAATATGACCCTTCCGCTGACAAATCCGGCTCAGGTTCCTTGTACCGACACGGTCGAAGTCAATGTCCTCGTTGAAGCCTTCGGGGGTGGCATTCTGGATCAAGCCACTGTCGTACTTCACACCTCCGCTGATGGAGCTGCTTTTGTCGAGACTCCCATGATTGCATTGGGAAATTCGACATTCGAAGGCACCCTCGACGGGAACAGCGCCAACTCCAGTATTGCATGGTTCGCCTCTGCCTCCCTCACCAATGGAGTCACAGAGACATCGGCCACGACGACACTGACTGTCGCTGACAATCTATCTTTAGATACCAATGACTTCGAATCGGGCCTGGCCGACGGCTGGACCGTCAGTAGTGATGTCAGTTTGACCGCGGGTGAGTGGGAACTGGTCAATCCGATCGGAACCTCGAGTGGTGCGACGCCCTCCCAGCCCGAAAATTCAGCCAGTGGAAACCTTTGCTGGATCACCGGTAATGGCGCGGTCGGTGGAACCGCGGGTGCCGCCGATATCGACGGGGGTCCCACCCACCTGATCAGCCCCAGCATGAATCTTGCAGGAACCAACGCTGTCGTCAGGTTCAATCTCTGGTACGCGAATATCGAGACCGATCCCACGCAGTTGGATGATTTCGTGGTCTCTGTTTCCAACGACGGAGGTGTCACTTGGAACACCGCTCTCGTGGTTGGCGGAGCGCTCGGAACGAACGCGACATGGCAGAGCTTCGAGTTCCCGGTCAGCAGTATCGTGACTCCATCCGTCAACACCATGGTTCGATTTACTGCCACGGATGCCCCCAATAACTCACTTTGTGAAGCGGGTATCGATGACTTTACGATAGAGATCGCAGATTGTGCCGGAACCGGTGGAACCCAGTTCCAGAGAGGTGACACCAACCTCGACGGAAGTAGGGACATCAGTGATCCTGTGAACATCTTGCAATTGCTTTTCAACAGCACTCCTGTGAGCTGCCAAGACGCTGCCGACGCCAATGACGACGGTAACCTTGACATTGCCGACGCTGTTGCTGCCCTGAGCTTCCTCTTCGGAGGAGGCACTCTCCCAGAGCCGATCAACTGCGGAGAGGATCCGACAACAGACGGTCTTGATTGCACCGTCGGCTGTCCATGATCCATATTCCTGTCTAACGACAGGGTGATTCGGGTCTCTCCGGAGCTCTTTGAAGAGTTCCGGAGAGATCGGAAGAGCGACTCGGGGTGCGTCCAACTGTCATGTTGGGAGTGCCCCGATTTTTATCGAGAGTTTTATAGTGCGGGAAGTTTGAGGGATCTGCCCGGAGGGAAAACACCGGGCAATATGAAACTTCATCCCCTCAAATGGGATGGCGGGACATTTACAAAATAGAGCCGTTTCAAATCCGGTGAACCGGTTGGGATTCTCTACTTTGGGGAGAAGAAAGGGAAGATTTCATGCAGCAATCCAGATGTCGATGGACGGCGTTCCATTTAATTCTTGTTCTGTTGATGGGAACCGTATGGGGACTCTCTCTCGAGGCCCAGGTGGTCCCTCAGCCGAAAGCAGGAGACCCTCTCAATACATTGAATGCTTCTCAACTGGAACGCTTTCTATTAGGGAAGACGCAGTTCCTGCGCTCCTTCAGTGAGCCGGAAGGTCTCGGGCCTGGCTTCAATCAGGACTCTTGTGCGTCCTGTCATGCCGTGCCCATCGGTGGAACCAGCCCGATTACTGTCACCCGCTTTGGTACAGCAGATAAAGGAGCGCCCTTCGATCCTATGGATGCTGAGGGAGGCTCTTTACTCCAGGCCAACGCCATTTCGACAGAATGCCTCGAAGTGGTTCCAGCAACCGCCACCATCATCGCCGACAGAATCACACCATCTATTCTCGGAGCAGGGCTCGTAGAGGCCATCGACAATGCCGACATCGAAGCACTTCAAGCCTCGGGTGGAACCATTCATTGGGTACCGGTACTGGAAGATCCAACGGCTCCATTGACGGTGGGCCGCTTTGGCTGGAAAGCTCAGTTGGCAACACTGATGTCTTTCAGTGGAGACGCCACACTCATGGAGATGGGCATCACCAATAGTATTCTCCCTCTGGAAAACGCACCCAATGGAGATACGACGCTTCTCCCGATATGCGACTCCGTCGCAGATCCTGAAGAGCCGATGGACAATGGAGTCCCCTACCTCGATAGAATTACGGACTTTCAAAAGTTTCTGGCTCCCGCCCCACAAACTCCTCGTTCCGGGATGACTGGGGAAACCATCTTCAACGACATTGGCTGTGCTGATTGTCACCACCCCCAGTTCACTACAGGTGTTTCCGCTGAGCCGGGGTTGACGGGAATAGATCTCAAGCCTTACAGCGATTTCCTTTTGCACGATATGGGAGCCCTCGGAGATGGCATCGCTCAAGGCGATGCACTCGAGGTCGAAATGAAAACTCCACCACTCTGGGGATTACGCATTCGTGGCCAGTTACTGCACGATGGAAGAGTTTTGGTTCAAACCCTTTACCAGGGTGTGAACGATTCTGTCAACTGGCACTTCGGAGAAGCATTCGCTTCCTCACAGGCTTGGAACAACCTCACAAAAGGAGAGCAAGACAAGGTCGTCGCATTTTTAGACTCTCTCGGTCGCGCCGAATATGACACGGATGGAAATAACTTCATCGATGAAAGTGACCTGAATGGTTTCTCAGCATGCTGGACAGGTGATGCCCCGGGAAGCTTTGACGCCGATTCTCCCTGTGCCATTCATGATCTCGATCAAGATGGAGACGTGGACAGTATCGATTTGGACGGACTGGAACAGGTCTTCCTTGGAACTGTGGAAGACTGTGACCTCAATGGAACTTGGGATCTGATCGAAATCCTCACCCAAGGTGGAGACATAGATGGTAATGGGGTGCTAGACGCCTGTGAGAGCCCACTCTTTCGTAGAGCAGATAGTAACCTAGACTCGACCGTAGACATTAGTGATGCCGTGTCACTCCTTGGAGCTCTCTTCAGTGGCAATGCTCCACCGAGTTGTTTCGACGCCAGCGACTGCAATGATGATGGTGCACTAGATATCGGTGACGCCATATTCCTGTTGTCGTTCCTGTTCTCTTCGGGGACCGAAATTCCTGCTCCTGGTGCACAATCATGCGGTCAGGACCCCACTCCGGATGGACTCGACTGTCTGTCACCGAACAGTTGTCCCTAAAACAGGATCACAAATTAAAAAAAGGAAGTGTCCCAGTGGGACACTTCCTTTTTTTTTAAACCGAACAGCGCATCAAATGGCCCACTCTAAGAATAGAAATGTGCCTCCAAGGTCAAAGTCAGCACCTGTGCCACTGCCATCATCCTTGATATCGAGTATGAGAGATCTATGACCCACACCGAGGAGAATCCCTGATCCCTGGCGAATGCCGGCACGAAGAGTCGTTCCTTGGTAGGTGCCATCGATATCACCGACACTGACCCAGAGGCCTGCGATTTCCGCATCGAGTTCGAAGCTCCAGTCATTTCCAATCGGAATTATTGAGTAGGCGCCGACTCCAATCGTCGGTATCCACTCGTCGAGAGTTCGAGTGATAGAAGCTTGTTCACCGCCTTTTCCTGCTAAGGTTCCACTGAGAGTGGTATCGACAATGAGATTGTCGACTCCCCAAAGGTACTTCAGACCCACAGGTCCAAGCCCAAAGAGAGAGCCCTTATTTCGAACCTTTGTCACTTCCACCTCAAAGTTGGTACCGATAGTACCCGCTTCAAAACTGGAACCTCCAAAGTCGATGGCAGACGAAACGACACGAGAACCGAGAGTCGAGAATTCGATGTTGGTTAACTCGAGAGTTCCAACACCTAAGTCGGCCTCAACTCCATAAACCCACAGACCTTCTTCTTCACCAAGTCCAAGATCTGATTCTAAATCTATGATATCGCCAATAGATCCTAAATCAGAAGCCTGTATCGATCCTCCTGGAGTGGGGTTCCAGTTCTCAGCACGAAGACGAACAGTTCCTGCTCCTCCTGCTTGGCAACCCACGAGACCGAGAAGTAACAAACACAACCCACAGATGCAAAACTGTGTTAATCTCTGGAATCTATACATGAGCCTCTTTTCAGATTCTAAATTTGGGCGAGCCGGGAATCGAACCCGGACCCCCGAACGGGGAGGGGATTTTAAGTCCCCCGCGTCTGCCAGTTCCGCCACTCGCCCTCAATGAGAGAATGCTCGCCCAGAGGGAAAGAGGCAACCCATCTTGCTTCATTAGATGAGCAGTTTGTACTTATTAATTCATGAAAAGCTGTGTTTTGTGGAGGAGAAAAGGCCTGAAAAGCCAAATTTGGGCAATTCGATCCTCTTAGAATTATTTGGAATGACACTCACATTGTGACGTGCAATTTTCGACCTCACAGTGGCAGGAAGAGATGACGTTGTGATATTGAGCCGGTTGTTCTGACGTGGCGAGAAGGCAGCAGAAATCACTCCCAGGGAAGCAATAGATCCCGAAATTGGAACCTTGTTTCAAGGGATGGATCCCCTTCGAGGGGACATGAGGCATACAAACTAAAAAGAGAGATATGTGCTGCTCTTCACCCCGATAAAAGACTTTCGGGATTTCGTTCCCATCGATCGTCACCATAGAAACGCCCCAAATACGGAACGTATCCAACACGGGGAGTTTGACCTGCCGATCAATAACCCCGGAGATAAACTGTCCCGCTTGAATGGGACATTCAAAAAGCGCACTGGGCTTATCGTCTCCATTCAGAGACCTCAAGTGTGAATTGAAAACGTAATCACTGACAACACTGGCATCGAGCGAAGAAGGCTTCGAAAAATTATCGAAGAGTATTGGGAAAACAAAAACAAGGATCAATGCCGCCGTCGAGGCGAGAGGTAGGATCGATCTTCCTGACCAGCGAGAGACGATCTTCCGACGAGACTCCACTTTGATCATTTGCTCGATGTTACCTCTTAGCCGTTGGGGAACCTCAGGCCGTAATGCCTTACACTTCACCAACTCTTTCATATGCCGGATGCCTTTGGCGGTATCCGCACAATGAGGACAACGGCTCACATGAAGATCGATGTCTTCGCTGATAGGAAGATCTAATTCTTGATCAACCCACTCATGAAGTTTTTCTTGATATCGAATACAATCGTCCATGAGCCTTGACTTCCCGCTTATTGATCTCGGCCGTAGCCGAGTTCTGTTGCGTAAGATTCCAGTCTTTCTCTCAGAAATGCACGCGCTCGAGAGATTCTCGATCGGACGGTACCGACCGGGACATCCAGAACGTCTGCGATTTCATCATACCTTAATCCGTCGAGATCACAGAGGAGGAGAGCTTTTCGAAAATCTTCGGGCAGTTCCCTCAGAAATCGATTCACCTCATCCCCAAAAAGATCCAAAAAGGTGTCTTCATTCTCGATCCCTTCTCTTTCGAACACTTCAATCGAGCGTCGAGGAGAGACTGAGGAAACACCATCTACAAGAGTCTGATGGACAGGCCTGCGAGCTTTCACTCTGTATTTGTCGATAAAGTGATTTTTGCAGATCCTGAAGAGCCATGATTTTGCATTGCTCCCGGCACGGAATGAACCAAACGCATTAAATGCCTTCAAGAATGTATCTTGAACCAGATCTTCTGCCTGGGTTCTATTGCGAGTCAATCCCAGGGAAAAGCGGAAGACGTCGTCGATAAAAGGCATGAATACCTCCTCGAACGCCAACTTCTTGTCTTCGGCTCCCATATCCATGAGATTCCCTTCTAGCGGGCCTAGAAAGCTCTGAAATCGTCTCTATAGACCGATTCCCAGAGTGTCCAAAAAAACTAACGAGGGTCATGATCACGGAGTTCCAAGAAATTCCCGCTGGATCAGCCACTGGAGGACATCGACGTCCCCTTGGCACTTTTCCCAGACTTCCTTCCAAGGCCAAGCCCCGGAATCGTAGACCTGTAACATCAGTATCATGGGTAGGGTCCAGATTCGGACAGATTGTTCTCGCCCCATTTGCGACATCCATGCCTCAGATCGCAATTCTTCCTGAAATTGCTCCAGATCGTCCCCCAACGTGGGAGCGGACCACTGTTCCTTCAATCGAAGGACCCGCTGGCGGAGACGCTCCTGATCTTGAATTTCATCGTGCAGATCAACGAATTGAACGCTCTCTCGCCCGTATCTCTTCTCGATCCATTCTTTCGCAAACTCGTCTCCGAGATAGTTCGCCAAACTCTCATTCAGATCCGCCTTACCGGGAAAGAAGATGGTTCGATGAACCAACTCGTGAAAAATGATTCGCACCCTACGTTGCTCAGAGAGAGACAGAATCGCACCGGGTAAGGCTTCAGGGAACCACCCGAGACTACTGAAAGCTTCGACAGGATAAACGGAAGAGATGAGACCTTGAGACTGCAAAGCCTGAGCCTCTCTCTGTGCATGTTTCAGGAATCTGTATCCTTTATAAGGAGCCAAACCGACGATGGGGAAATCCCACTGATGGAGAGTCAATGATTCGGGTTGCGCGGCGATAACGATAAAGCTGACAGGGTCAGGCATGACGTCGATACGTTGATATGCGCCCCCAACGTTCAAGCCCTTATGTCGAGCAAACTCCAATACCTCTGGAAGATCTTCCAGTGCTTTTCGATGAGGAGCTTCCTGGGGAAGTTCCGCCAATAATTGATCACTGGTTTTGGAATTGGCGATACGCTCAACTATTCCACTCGCATTGGACGCATACCACGGAATCTGACACCCCGAAGCACACAACACGAACACAAGTAGAAGAAAGGCTTTCAATCCTGAGGGCTCTCATGGAACACAGGGAATTCTCGGTGTAAAAATCCATCGAAGATTTCCGTAAACCCAAAGTATTGCGGATCGAATTCGGGATCTTGTCCATTGACATAAATCGCACCCGATTGCCCCAGAGGGATCATCGATTCGATACGAGTCGGACCTTCTGGTCCCACTTCCACAACCTGTGCATAGGTAGACCGATCCAGCCAAGGAGCCGACCAAACGACTCCAAGAGAATCCGCCTGATAATCGATGGTCGCTCGATCCATATCCCAAGGACGAGGCCCCAAAGACGCCAAGGTGTCATCCAGAGCCCAGACGATCAGTTCGAAAGGATCAGAAGGCTTGGCCACAGAGCTACGGTTCTCAAACCAGTTAATGCTATTTTGAAGAGTAAGATCAGAACCGGGTAACCCACGAAGAAGAATATTGAACAGCAAGTTTTCACCTTGCCGACGCCACGTCAGAGTTTCCGTCTCAAGTTCATCTTCAAAAACCAACTCGAGAACTCTACGAATCCAGCGATCCTGTAACTCCCAAGCGTCTGAATTTACAGTACTTGAAACCCATGCTTCTTCTCCACCCTCGACAAAGTAGCCATCCCAGGATTCCAGGAGTTGCAGAGCTTCGAGTCTCTCAGGTGTCAAATCCGCTTCGACAGCTTCAGTAAAACTTTCGGAAACAAAGAACCACTTATTGCCGCCATTGTTTCCGAGATCGCAACAGTCAGTAGCACTGACCTTTAGCGCCAGATCGCGGACGAATTCGAAGTCCAGAGGACCTTCAGCCACCGCAGAGGTCAGACGATCTTGCATGGCGTGAGCTCTATGGAACTTTCCATAGGCATGATTCGGATTGGCACCACCGGCTTCTCCTGACCCCGCCTTGTTATTCCAACCGCCAATCCAGCCCCTTGAGGGATTCGTCACTGTCTTTCTGGGTTTGTAAGTGACAGGCTGCGTCCATTCCATCGAACCATCCCCAAGCTGAGGAAGTCTTGGATCAGCACCAGGAACTCGAACCGGATCTAATCCAGCCATCCAGTATGCAATATTTTGGCGACGATCTGCGTAACAGATGTGCAGGCTGACAGAAAACTCATCCATAGCCGAACTGAATTCCTGAAGATTTCTAGCCATGACCATGTCGAGGTTGACATCCACAGTTTGCAGTTCATTTCCCCAATGTGAATACTTCCAAGTCACCACTGGACCTTCAAGATTTTCGGTGCTGATCACTATGGGTGAAATCACTGGACCATGTACCGATCTATAGACCGGAAGATTGAAAAATTGATCTTTTCCCAACGGGATGGTTTCAATCCTGTGCAAGAAGATGTCTTCCACGGCATCAAGATACAAATCTACGGTATGAGCATGTGCAACCTGCCCCGACCATGCATGGCGCGGGGTACGTCCAATGATCATCCCTGGAAGCCCAGGAACAGCCATCCCTGAAACATCGATACCCGCACCACGAAGTGAACCTTCGACGATAATCGCCGGTGCAGTGAATCCCATTTGAGGCCCCGCATAGATGATGGGGTTTCCGGAATCGGTCAGATCCCCTCCTACCACCCATGCATAACT
>JAACCY010000230.1 GCA_009937185.1 Planctomycetia bacterium | reverse complement strand
CTAGACCGACATGTTGTATCCACTCCGAATCGCATCGCTTTTCATTGGGAAGGCGAACCTGGAGATACTTCCTCTCTGACCTACAAGGAATTACTTGAACAAGTTTGCCGCTGTGCAGGAGCGTTACGCCAAATGGGTGTCGGCAAAGGAGATACAGTCGCCATCTATATGGGGATGGTTCCTGAAATCACAGTCGCGATGTTGGCGTGCGCTCGGATAGGTGCTGCACATTCTGTCGTCTTTGGTGGATTCAGCGCCGAGAGCCTGAGAGATAGACTCGACGACGCTTCTTGTAAAGCAGTCATCACACAAGATGGATCTTGGAGACGCGGTAAGGTCGTACCTCTTAAAGAGAATGTCGACGAAGCATTGATCGACCAGCAGACGGTTCAAAGCGTCCTCGTTCTACAACGCTGTGAAAATAAAGTGGAATGGAACAAATCAAGAGATCATTGGTGGCATGAGATCGTGCCGAGCCAATCCGATTTCCTTGAAGCCGAAGAAATGGATGCAGAGGACATTCTTTTCATACTCTATACCTCTGGAAGCACCGGAAAACCTAAAGGTATCGTTCATACCTGTGGTGGTTACTTGACGGGAGTCAGTTCGACCTTCAAATCTGTCTTCGATATCAAAGATTCAGACCTTTACTGGTGCACCGCAGATTGTGGCTGGGTCACTGGCCATTCCTACATTGTTTACGGACCTCTCGCTAACGGAGCCACGAGCCTGATATACGAGGGTACACCTGATTTCCCAAATCAGAGCCGCTGGTGGGATCTCATATCCAAGTATGCGGTCACCATCCTCTACACTGCCCCCACTGCTATTCGTACATTTATGAAATGGGGAGAGCAGATTCCGGCCTCTAAAGATCTTTCCAGTCTCCGATTACTGGGATCAGTCGGAGAGCCGATCAATCCGGAAGCTTGGATGTGGTACCACGAATTCATCGGTGGCAACCGATGCCCCATCGTCGACACATGGTGGCAAACAGAAACCGGCTCCATCATGATTTCCCCACTTCCTGGAATCACTACGACCAAACCAGGATCTGCAGCGATACCATACCCTGGGATCGACGTGGCCGTCGTTGACGAAGAAGGCCAAGAGGTCCCCCCAGGACATGGAGGCTTGTTGGTGATCAAATCACCATGGCCATCCATGCTACGTGGAATTCACGGAGATCCTGATCGTTATCGTGATGTGTACTGGAGCCGTTTCGATGGACTCTATTTCCCAGGAGATGGCTGCAAGCTGGATGACGAAAGCTACCTCTGGCTCTTGGGACGAGTCGACGACGTCATGCTTGTTTCTGGGCACAACATCTCCACCACTGAGGTAGAAAGTGCACTCGTCGACCATTCTTCTGTCGCTGAGGCCGCAGTAGTCGGACGAAACGACTCAACAACCGGACAAGCGATTGCGGCATTCGTCGTCCTCAAGGGAACCATTGAGGGTTGCGATTCATTGATACAAGAACTACGCCTTCATGTTGCCGCGAAAATCGGCCCCATTGCAAAACCCGCCAGCATTGTATTCACACCTGATTTACCAAAGACAAGGTCTGGAAAAATCATGCGACGACTACTGCGTGATATTTCTGAAAAGAGAAAATTAGGAGACGTGACCACTCTTGCAAACTCTGACATTGTCGAAGCGATCAGGGATGGATCTGTGAAATCCTCAGAGAGCTAAATCCGCTCGGAGAATTCGACAGGGTTACTGCCCCGATGCTTCTCTCGGTTGAGACTCTGTGTCATTGGCCAAGAACCAACTGGTCAAAAATGCAAGCTTGGAGACATTGCATACCTTTTCAACCTTGACGAACTCAATGTCGTCGGTCGGTTTGTGATAGTCATCGTGGAATCCACCGAAGAAGAAGACGGATGGGATTCCGGCTCTCAAAAAGGGCGCCTGATCTGATCGTCCGAGAAGTGGCTCCATACCCTCTTCGTCGATATTCAGTTTCAGTATCGAAGCCGATTTCTCAATGATGGAGCCGAGCACCTGATCACTCGTCCTACGACCCACCTTGACCGTCTTGACATCGTTACGACCGATCATGTCAAGATTGATCATTCCGTGAAGAGTTGAAGGATCAAAGCCCGAACTGGCAACAAAAGCTCCTGAGCCATGCAAGCCTAGTTCTTCAGCATCGAAAGCAACAAAGATCAGTGATCTCTTCGGGCGAAGCCTTGCCAAGGAGTAGGCCTCGGCGATCTCCAGTAATGCGGCAACTCCGGTTGCGTTATCATCTGCACCATTATGGATTTCTCCCTGAGAGCCATCCATTCCGGTGCGCCCGACATGGTCATAATGGGCTCCGATCACAATATACTCCGAGCGGAGAGAAGGATCTGATCCCAAAAATTTGGCCATGACATTACGGCCCTGACTTAAATCACGACCTTGGCGTCGAACCTCAAGGTCCACTAGAGGTCTTCCCATCAAGAGCGGACCATCGGCATCCGATTGAAATTTCCATGATCTCTCCGGACGTCCGGAGATCTTCCAAAGTTTGGAAGGGCCAGATCCGAAAACGCGCACGACAGGAATCGGCAGGCTTTCCCCCGCTAGTCCTGAAGACGGTGGCCACTCTTCGTTATCGAGAGGACGCGTTCCTTCACCGATCAGAAGAATCCCTAGGCCTCCTCTGGCTTGAACTTCTTTGCATGCCTCACGTAAATCAGCGTCGTTCATGACAGAGTCCACAGGAATGACTGCTAATCTTCCAGCCAAAGGATCTCTATTGACCGTGTCGGCAGGCTGCCCAGAAAAGAGGAGAAATGAACATTCCGCTTCTAGGTCTGCATCCGGAGAAAAAGGATGAGGCAAAAACTCTTCTGAAAATGAAAGATGAACTGATCGAGTCGCATTCTCAGAAACCTTGAAGCGTAGTCGGTTCCCGGAAGACAATGGGCCTCTCGACCCTGTCCTTCCCGGAATTATGAAAGACTGATACCAATCTCCATCAACTCCTACTGGAAGGAGTCCCAAATTCTTAAACTCTTTTTGAATGTAATCCGCGGAGTCGAGAGCACCGCTCGTTCCTGAAAGTCTTCCCTCACGTAGATCATCCGCCAACCAAGAGATGTGATCATAACACTCCCGAGTTGTGACGGATTGCATCGCATGTTTGACGTCTCGTTCTAAACGTTCCTTAACAGGCCGCTCTCCCAATACTCTTTGAGCTTGAAGAGAACCTGTCGTGAGTCCACACGCCAGAACCAAGAACAACGCTGTTAAGCGAATCGAGAAGTCCGAAAAAACCATGGTTTACTAACGCTCTCTGTAAACGATACGCCCCTTGGTCAGATCATAAGGAGAGATCTGTAAGGTCACGTTATCTCCTGGATTGATTCGAATGTAGTGCTTACGCATCTTGCCACTGATGTGTGCCAGTACCGTATGGCCATTTTCAAGTTCACAACGAAACGTCGTGTTTGGCAGGGCCTCTTTCACGATCGCTGTCACCTCGATTGGCTCTTCCTTGGCCATGGTAGTCCCTCTCGCTGGTGCCGGCCGCTTGAAGGCGAAATCCGGTCGGGGTGCATTCAGATCTGGAAAAGTCTATCGAGACCGGGGCTCAACTGCTACCGCTCCTCCCGGATGCGAGCGAAATGGTTCTCCGGCTCCTCTGGGCCATCACGATCGCAACAGCCAAGGCATCGGCCGCATCTGCGGGTTTTGGAGGCTTTGGTAGCCCCAAAATACGCTGAACCATAGCCTGAACTTGTTCCTTGCTGGCTCTCCCATTGCCCGTAACTCCCAGTTTAACTTCGGAAGCCGATATTTCGGAAACCCGCAAATCGTCCAGAGAACAAGCCACGATAGAAACACCACGGGCTTCGCCCGCCACCAGTGCACTTCGTGGGTTTTTTCCCTGAAAAACCTCTTCGATGGCGCAGCTTTCAGGAGAAAAACGGGTGATGACACCTCTAATTTCCTGATGAATCGCCAGCAATCTCGCCGAATGTGACTGATCTTTCCCGGTTTTCAGAGATCCATACTCGACCAATTGAAATCCGGGGCCGTCCACATCGATCACTCCCCAGCCCATTTTTGCCAATCCCGGATCGATTCCTAGAACTCGGCCAGAAATGGTATTCATCATTCCACGTCCTTTTTGCCTTTTTCCCGATACAGAATCTTCACTGGAACTTCAGGAATTTCGAGCAACTCACGAAAACGATTTTCGATCATTCGTTTCAATTGGGGTGTGAAGTAGGTCGGGTTATTGACAAACAATGCCACCGTCGGCGGCATGATGGCCACCTGTGTCGCATAAAATATTTTGGGTTCCCGACCATGCTTTACACGAGGACGGGGTCCCTCACGAATGTCGTCCACGGCTCTATTGAGAGCTCCGGTATTGACCCTCTTATTCGCCTGCTTCGCCATGCTTTGAACCAGCGAAATACAGCGCGTCACGTTCTTTCCTTTTTCGGCAGTCATAAACAGCACCGGTGCATAGGAAAGCGAAGGTAAATTTCGTGTGAGGTATTCTTCGTACTCCTCTGTCGATGTCTTGTCTTTTGCGAGGTCCCATTTATTGACGGCAATGACGCAGGGCTTATAACGATCCACTACTTCTCTGGCGATTCGCATATCTAATTGGGAAGTGCCATGCATGGAATCGATCACCAAAATGACGACATCTGAACGACCGATGGAATGCAATGCCCGATTTTGGGCATAGAATTCAATAGAGTCTTTCAATTTGGCAGTCCGCAAGAGTCCGGCGGTATCGATCACTACGAACGGGATGCCGTCTTTTTCAAAGCGGATATCGATGGCATCCCGAGTTGTCCCGGCAACGTCACTCACGATGACTCGCTCTTCGCCAATCAACGCATTCACAAAAGTTGATTTCCCAGCATTCCTGCGTCCAACGATGGCAATTCGCAATGCTGGTCGCTCGCTGTGCTCTCCACCTTCAGGGATAAGTTCAACGCAGCTTTCAAGCAACTCGTTGACGCCCATGCCATGGGCAGCAGAGATGGGTAATGGATCACCCAGACCCAGTGCCCAAAATTCAGCCACGGAGTCTTCGTCCCTATCAGCCTCACACTTGTTCACCACAAGCAGAGTCGGAGCGTCAAGAGGACGCAAACGCTTGGCAACTTCATGATCCAGCGCTTGAATTCCTTCTTTCGCGTCCACGATCATCAGGACGAGGTCAGCACTCGCAATCGCGACATCAATCTGACGATGAATATCGAGATCGAGCTGGGCCTCGTCGGTGACCCCCAGTCCTCCAGTGTCGATAACTTCAACTATTCTGTCTTTTATTTCGACTTCGACAGTGACTCTGTCGCGAGTAACTCCAGGTTTATCATGGACGATACTAATCCGACGTTTGGCAAGCCGATTCAATAGCGTAGATCTTCCTACATTCGGTCGCCCAACGATCGCTATGCGAGAAATCATGAGGTCGCTCCTAACCAATATTGGAGAGCAACTATAGTTTTACCGTCACGGATTTCACCTCTTAAAAGAAGATCTCTCGCTCGCTCCTTAGAACAACGGATCACTCTGACCCATTCATCGTCATCCGTATCCTGTCCCACTTCAGTGAGATCAGAGGCCTTGAAAATAAACATCTTCTCATCACTAAAGCCGGCTGCAGGGAAAATCTCCATGACAAGCTCGAGGCTTCCCGAAATAAATCCTGTTTCTTCACGCAGTTCCCGCTGGGCACTTTGAAGAGGATCTTCGTCCGCTTCGAGAAGCCCTGCAGGTATTTCCAAAAGGTTATGTCCAAATGCAGTGCGATGCTGCTCCACTAACAACACGGTATCTTCATCAAGAAGAGGAAGGATCACAGCCGCCCCTGGATGTCGAATCACATCCCGGTCAACGACCACAGAATTGGGTAGAGATTCTTTGACTGTATACATGTGATACCGATGACCTTCGTAAGAACACTTCTCGTCTATAAATTTGAATCGTGCATCTTCTCTGAACCCACAATTCTCGCCCGCAAGGAAGTCGTCGTCTCTTTGTCTGATATCGGCTTCAGAATCCGGTTTCATGATGCACTTTCTTGCCGAAAATATTGGCGCTGATTTCCGGTCGATTCAGTTTATCCGCGACTCTGATTTTTTGCAGTAGATCTAAGAGGAGAAAGGCTCAGGAGACCCAGATACGGGATCAATCACTTTCCTGAACTCTGAGGGAACTGGTGATAGAAAATCGGGCCATAATACGGTCGCCTGGAAGGGTCGCATTGATCTGATCTGTCAAATCAAGCCTCCCTGAGCTCTCAAGGGACGCTCTCGCCTCATTCAGCCGACCTTCGTCGATAGAGAACTTCAGCGTCACCTTGGCATCCGCAGGGATCAAAAACTCAGAAGTTTGCTTCTTCAACCAAACCGAAAGTTTTTTTTCCGGAGTAGAAAGAATTCTCCAGTAAAGAATCGGAAGTATCGGATCTGCAGCGGCCATCAGAGATCCCCCAAAAGTGGTCCCCATCATATTTCGCGTCATGATCGATCTGCGAACACATACTGTGGCTGAAGTAAAATCCTTCGCGATCGATTGAATACGAATCCCCTGAAAGAAAAATGGTGGATAGAGATTTAGCAGAAATCTTAGACGACCGGCAGAAACGGTGGGAGAAATCATAAGACCTCCTCATCTCGTTCTCTCGACTTCAATACGACAAAAATACACGAGATATCAGCGGGGCTCACACCCGCTATTCTTTGAGCGGCTGCAATGGTATCCGGCCTCAGTCGGGTCAGAGTTTCCCGGGCTTCCGTTCTCAAACCAGATATCGACGAGAAATCGAGATCCTCAGGAAGGACCCACTTCTCATTTCTTTTCATTCGATCGACTTCGTCTTGTTGGCGTTCGATGTAATGCTCATATCGAACAGCAACACGAACTCTCTCTTTAATTCCTTGCGAGATCTCCCACGCCCCTACTTCAGGATGACTCTCTTCGAGAGATTCCCAACTGGCTCCGGGCGCTCTCAATACTTCATGAAATGTTTTTGTTCCTGAACGTTCTTTGTGAAGTCGGGCAACACAGGATTCTGTCAACTTCGCATCTTCCTCAACGGCTTCAGCTTGCTGATCAGTGATCAACCCCAACTCATTCCCTCTGCGTGCAAGCCGAATATCGGCATTGTCGTGCCTCAATTGAAGACGAAATTCAGCCCGAGAAGTGAACATGCGATAGGGCTCACGAGGATCACAACGAACAAGATCGTCTGCCAAGACACCCATATAAGCTTCTTCGCGACCCAGTATGAATGGAGCCTCATTCTTCAGGGAGAGTGCTGCATTCACCCCTGCCAAGAATCCTTGAGCAGCAGCTTCTTCATAACCACTGGTCCCACAGATTTGCCCCGCCAAATAAAGGCCAGAAAGAGCGCGACATTCAAAAGTCCTGCGGATTTGATGCGGAGGAAAGAAGTCGTATTCAACAGCATAGCCATGGCGTAGAAATTTCGCCTTTTCAAGTCCTGGAATTTTCGCTACGAGTGCTTCCTGAGCATCCGCCGGCAGGCTCGTAGAGATTCCGTTCACATATATGGAATTGGTCTCAAGGCCTTCTCGTTCAAGATGAACCGTATGCCCCTTTCGATCAGGGAAGCGAACGATTTTATCTTCAATAGACGGACAATAACGAGGACCCACTCCTTCTATCTGACCCGAATACATAGGGCTTCGGTGCAAATGGTCACGAATAATATCGTGAACCACCTCATCTGTACGGGTGACATGGCAATTCATCCATTCCCGTCGGGGTGGAGGAGTCCAATGACAAAAGCCATCAGGGTCGGAGTCCGGAACCTGTGGCATCAACTGGGACCAATCAATAGAGTCCCGGTCCAAACGAGGAGGTGTCCCCGTCTTCAACCTTCCCGTCTCCAGTCCCAACGTACCCAAGGCACCGGTGAGTCCTTGGACAGCCCCTTCGCCAACCCTACCACCACTCGTTACTTCTTCGCCCACATGCATGACCGCTCTGAGAAAAGTACCATTGGTCATGATCACTTTTCGCGCACGGATCACGGATGAGTCTTCCAAGAGAACTCCACCCACGCGATCACCTGTCACATGAATGTCTTCTACAGAACCGGTAACGATATGAAGTCGGGCTTGACTTTTCATCAAGGATTGCATTTCCCTCGAATACATATCCTTGTCCACCTGTGCTCGGAGGGATCGAACGGCTTCACCCTTTGAGGTATTCAACATTCTGTAATGAAGCCCGGCTTTATCAGTAATAAAGCCTTGAACACCACCCAGAGCATCTATCTCACGGGTAAGTTGCCCTCTACCCACTCCGCCAATAGCGGGATTACAAGAGAGTGCTCCAATAGTCTTCTCACTCAGCGTGACCAGAGCCGTTTCAAATCCCATTCGGGAACAAGCGAAGGCGGCTTCACAGCCGGCGTGTCCTCCGCCGACAACAATCACGTCGAAGTCTGTATTACTCAAAGGAAAGTTCTCCCGAAGTATTTTCGTGAGGCATCATTAGTTTTTCCATACGTGTAAAAAATTCTGGATCCGATTTCCGAACACAAGCAGGTTGAAGAACTCGAGTTTGAGAAACCTTGAGCGAAAGTAGTGCAAAAGCCATCGCCATACGATGGTCACCTGCGGGGTCAAGGTCGGCGGGTTTCAGATGTGAACCGTCACTTCCGACGATACGGAATAAGTCACCTTGAACTTCTGCTCGAATACCTAATTTTTGCATTCCTTGGCATAGCACTTCTAATCGATCGCTTTCCTTGACTCTCAGGTGAGAAACTCCAGAAAAAATCGATTCCCCCCGACAGAAAGCAGCCACGATGGCCAAGGGCGGCACCAGATCGGGAACACCTTCCAAGGATCGCGCCAGAGGTTTCCGAGCATGACCACTCACGCTCACTCGATTCTCAGAGATTTCCACGGTGCAGCCCATCTCTGACAACAATTCGGCAATCATTCGATCACCTTGGAGCGACGAAGTGCCCACTCCTTCAACTGAAACTTCACCTCCGGTGATAGCAGCCGCGCAAAGTGGAAATGCCGCTGCTGAAGCATCCGCCTCAATAGAAATCTTGCCACTGCGGAGTCCTACGCTGCTTGCGACTTGAATCTCTCGAGCCCCCGCTTTGACTTGGACACCGAATGCTCTCAAAACCGCTGCCGTCAAGTCCATGTAGGGTCTTGAAGAAATCGGCCCAACCATTCGAATCTGTAATCCATGAGGCGTATGTGGAGCCAGCAACATCAAGGCACTGGTAAACTGACTGGAGAGAGCGGCTTGTAGCACCACCTTGCCTCCTGCTATCGGTGCACCTTCCAGCTCTATCGGTAAGTAACCTTTTTCACCCAGATACGTAATCTTTGCACCCAGATGCTCTAGGGACTCCACCAGGGGCCCCATCGGTCGATGGGTCTCTCCATTGATGCGAGTTTTACCCGGTCGAAGAACACAAACAGCGGTCAGAAATCTCATCGCCGTACCATTCGCTCCTAAATCGAGATCGATAGACCCTTCTGCCCATTTTGCCCCGCAACCGGTCACGGTCACATCTCCCGGCGGGTGCCCTTCAAAGGATCCTCCCAGTTGACTCAGTGCTCGAATGAAGACTTCGAGATCTTCACAATCCGGTATTCCAGAAATGATACTTTGACCATCGGCAAGAAATGCATTGAGCAATGCTCTCTGGGCGACCGATTTGGAGCCCTGCAGACGCACCGCTCCACAGACCCTAACGTCGTCAGGAGCCATCCAGAATTGGTCTTCGGCTTGGTCTTTTTCCATACCCAGATCATACACTGACAGAAGCCTTTCCACAGCCAGACCGGACTGTTGCATCTCTGCTCTAAAATGCCATCCTGACCGGTTCAGAAGCGAATTCCCCGGAATGGAAGAGGTTCCTCGCCATGCGAATCATAAATTTAGCCCGCTGGATCGTCCTGTTCTCGATTCTTTCCATCTCATCCGAGGTGTACTCGCAGGCCATTTCTCCCACAGACTATATGGGTCGTGCCCCCGGTACGGACTTCGAACTGGCAGACTGGAAAACTCTCTCAGGTTGGTTTGATCAATTCGGAGAAAAAACAGCGACGGCCCAAACTCAAACCGTGGGAATCTCCACCGAAGGGCGACCTCTCAGAATTTGTGTTATTTCCTCAGAAAAAAATCTGGGGAAGTTGCAAAGGATTAAAGAGATCAGTCGAACCATCGCCGATCCAAGGTCCCTTTCACCCGGAATGGATGAGTCATTAATAAATGAAGCGGTTCCCATCGTTTTCGTGTCCTGCAACATGCATTCGACAGAAATTGCAGCCGCTGAGTTTTCGATGACTCTCGCATGGAACATGGCCACTTCGGATTCTGAACTTTGGAAAAATGTTCGAGAGAATGTGGTCACGGTCATCATTCCAACCGTCAATCCAGATGGCCTAGATCGTGTCGTCAGCTGGTATCGACGTATCGTGGGAACTCCCTACGAGGATGCCTACCTTCCAGAACTTTATCAGTTGTATGCCGGTCATGATAATAATCGAGACTGGTTTGCACTCTCTCTCGAAGAAACCCGAATCGTCACGCGTATGCTTTATAAAGAATGGTTCCCAACGATCTACTGGGATGTCCACCAACAAGGGTCCATGAGAGAACGATTGTTTGTTCCACCTTTCAGAGATCCGCTCAATCCCAATCTGCATCCCGTGACGATTTCCGGCATTGGAGCTATAGGATCGCGGGCGATGCTCGACATGACCGCAGCAGGCTTCACAGGAATCTCGAGCGGTGTGAGCTATGACATGTGGTGGAATGGCGGGAACCGTAATGTTCCTGTTCGACACAATATCATAGGACTCCTCTCTGAAGCCGCCTCTGCCAAT
>JAACCY010000052.1 GCA_009937185.1 Planctomycetia bacterium | reverse complement strand
TCATAAAAAAAGCAGCCGTTGTAACACCGGGACTGATTGATGCTCGATCGGTAGTTGGTCTTGCAGGTTGGCTAAATATTGATCACGACTCGGATCATATCGAAAGGTCTTCTCCAATACAGCCGGAGTTGGAAGCTCTCGATGCGTACATCACCCGGGAACCATTGATTGACTGGGTGCGTTCATTTGGAGTGACCACTCTGCATACCGGGCACGCACCAGGGCAACTGATATCGGGTCAGACCTTCATCGTTAAGACTCGAGGAAACACAGTTGACGATGCCGTGGTGAAAAGAAAAGCGATGGTGGCTTGCACACTCGGCTCGGATGCCTTGCGGAGTGGCAAAGAAAGTCCGGGCACTCGTTCCAAGCAGATGGCGATGCTACGCCAAGAGTTCATCAAAGCTCAGGCTCATATGGACAAGCAAGAAAAAGCCGACGGAGATGAAGAAAAAGAGCCTCCTGCCCGAAATCTTCGAATGGAAGCACTCATTAGTATTCTCAAGAAAGAGATGCCATTGATGATTTCCGCCCACGCGGCAGTCGATATTCAGAACGTCCTTCGTTTACAGAAGGAGTTGGATATTTCAGTGGTCCTTCAAGGTGGAGCGGAGTGTTACGACTTCGTTGAGCCTTTGAAGAAGCAGGGGATATCGGTAATTATTCATCCGACCATGATGCGATCATCTGGAGTCGGTAAAAATGCGAGTATGGAGACTTCTGCGAAGTTGATAGCGGCAGGTGTACAGATTGCGATGGGGAGTGGATATGAATCCTATGTCCCGAAGACAAGAGTCGTTCTATGGGAAGCAGCAATTGCCTGTGCTTATGGATGCAGCTTTGAAGATGCGTTGGGAATGATCACCTTGTCTGCTGCAGAATTGCTCGGAGTTGATGACCGAATCGGATCGATAGAAGTTGGTAAAGATGGAGACGTTGCTCTTTATGACGGCGATCCGTTTGAGTATACAACTCATTGCGTGGGAACCGTCATTGAAGGCCAAGTTGTCAGCGAAGCTGTTCGCTAATTAGCAGGAGATTTTGATTTGAATTTTACGCCGAATGAACCACTTGCAGAGAATGACACGTCGTTGCGAAACTTTGGTCTCTGTTTCATTTTACTCAGTATGTTGTTTTCAGGTTGGTTCGTTATGGGTCATTTGGATCTTCATAATGAGGAAGGCCGGCGTGTAATTTCCGCCAAGGAGATGATCGAGAGTGGCAATTACATAGTGCCGACTGTGTGGGGTGAGCCCTACCTAAATAAGCCGCCTCTCTATGCTTGGCTGACTGTGGCGGCTTCGTGGTTCACGGGAGAAGTCGATCAATTTACCGTGCGCTGGCCGGCCTTTCTTTCCACGTTATTGATTTCGCTACTATTGGTGATTGTTGGCGCAAAGCTGGGCGATAAATCCTCTGGATTGCTGGCTGCTTGTTTTTTCTGGCTTTCACCTGAGATTGCAGCCAAATCTATTTTGGGAGAAACGGATGTTCTTCTCACGCTGGGAGTCGCTCTCTTTTCACTGCCCTTGATTTTTCTGACAAGACGCGGCGAGAGAATACCAATAGCAATTTTCATTGCAGCGACGTTAGGTTTAATTATCGCTTGGTTGGCCAAAGGAGCCTCGGCGATACCCTTCGTTTTTGGAACACTGATAGCTCTGGGTTTAAGAGATGGTTTTCACTGGAAACGCATAGGGTCATTTTTGGTGCCAGTTCTTATCTCTGTCGCGGTGGCCTCAGTCTGGTTTATTGAAGTTCAGCAAAGAACTGTTGAGGTAGAAGCGACTGAAATTTGGCGACAACAGGTTTTTCGCGAGGGCTCTGAATTTTTCAACTTTGGAAAGATGATGGAATATGTTGTGGGGGTCTTTTTGGCTTTCTTGCCTGGATCACTCTTATTAATAAACAGGGATGCTCTGCGGGCATCAGGGAAATCCCTCGGCCTCACTTGGACTGCGATCTTGAGTGTTATTATGGTGCCGGCTGCCATCTTTTTGTTCTGGCCGGGGACACAACCCAGATACCTTCTTCCCTTGATGCCCCTCATTTGCTTATTGGTGGCTCGAGTCATTTTGGATGCAGGTCGCTTTAATGGTTTAGAAGGTTTGAATTTAATATTGAGAGTGGTTTTTGTGATAGGTCCCGCGGCCATTGCGGTGAGTTCAGTGATGGGCTGGAACGATTTTGGACTGAATCCGGTACCCCCTCTTTTTTGGGTCATATCGGCTTTGCTGCTGGCCGTGAGCATAACAAAGAGTGAGAAATTAGAGTTCACAGGAATCCCATTTCTCTCTAGGACATTGCTACTCTTTTTCAGTATAAATCTCGGCATGTTCTACGTCGCGATTCCCAAAAAGGCTATAGAAGGCCACGAAGCTCAGGTGGCGGAAAAAATTTACGCTCTTGTTGAAGAAGATGAGACGATTTGGATAGAGATTCCTGGAAATTGGAACGCATTGGCCCTGTTAGATCGTTCGGTCAAACGGTG
>JAACCY010000229.1 GCA_009937185.1 Planctomycetia bacterium | reverse complement strand
GCTCTATTCTGCTCAATCAGGGGCATGAGAACAAGTTTTACGGTCGTTATGGAGTTTCCTGATGATTTCTGTACTCTGAGTTCGTGTCACGGCCTTGAGTTGAACATTTCCTCGAGAAGATCAGGATAACGCGATGAGCCAGGTAACCCTGTCAGGATTAACTCCGACCAGTTCGGGAATACACCTCGGAAACTACTTCGGTGCCGTCAGGCAGTGGATCGACCTTCAAAAGGAGGGCGGGGCACACTATTTCATTGCTACGTATCATGCTCTGACGTCGGTGAAAGATCCTGAGGTTCTTGCAGGAAACATTTTTGGTGTGGCATGCGATTATCTAGCGTTGGGTCTGGATCCTGAAAAAGCGCTGATCTACCGGCAAGAGGATGTTCCTGAAGTCTGTGAACTGTCATGGATTTTATCGACACTGACACCGATGGGCCTTCTCGAGAGATGTCATGCCTATAAAGATAAGGTCGAAAAGGGAATTTCCGCTGATCACGGACTCTTCGCGTATCCGGTTCTTATGGCTGCAGATATTCTCATTGTGCGATCTCACAGGGTGCCCGTCGGGCAGGATCAGAAACAGCACGTTGAAGTGACGAGAGATATCGCCGGAAAATTTAATCAGCTCTATGGTGATGTTTTTCCTCTGCCAGAGCCATTTATCCTAGAAGGAAATGCGGCAAAGGTCCCAGGGATAGATGGTCAAAAAATGAGTAAGTCATACGGGAATGATCTCGGAATCTTTGAACCCGAGAAAAAACTTCGTAAGAGAGTCATGTCTATCATTACCGATTCTCAAGGTGTCGATGATCCCAAGGAGCCCGAGGGCAATACGATTGTTGATCTCTTCAAGCTCGTTGCGAGCGAAGAAAAGGTCGAAGAGATGGCTGAGAAGATGAGATCTTCGGGGATCGGATACGGTTACGGGCACGCCAAGCAGGAACTCTACGAGGCTATTCTGGAGCATTTCGCAGATGCTCGCACAAGGAGGATCGAACTGGTCAATAACCCCGATAAAGTGGAAGAGATTCTCCACGAAGGTGCGAGAAAGATCCGACCCGTTGTCGAAGAGACGATGGAAGCGGTCCACAACGCACTCGGGATTCGGAGCCGATCAAGAAATGCCTGACAGGGTCAGTTCTTTCGCTGCCCTTGATCGTGACGCTGAGAGATCCGATGGGTCATTCCAACTTTAGGATCAGATTCTTGTCGGGAACTGCTCACACATTTCTCTGACTTCTGCCCTGATGGCTTCATGTCGAGAATGGTTTTCAGGCTCTTTAAGAACCTCAACAATCCATTCTCCGATGCGGGTGATTTCTTTACTCCCCATACCTCTGCTCGTCACCGTCGGCGTTCCGATGCGGATCCCGCTGGGTCTCAGTGGGGGATTGGGGTCGTGGGGAATCATGTTCATATTGACTACAATTCCTGCAGCACCCAATGCTCTTTCGGCAATATCACCCGTGAGGTCTAGGGATCTTACGTCCGCAAGGATCATATGATTTTCGGTGCCACCTGCGACTAAGCGAAGTCCTCCTGCTGAAAGGATATCGCCTAATTTTTGAGCGTTACTGACGATCTCGCCGGCGTACTCTCTGAACTCGGAAGTCATCGCCTCACGAAAACAGACGGCGCGTGCCGCCACGAGGTGCATCAGGGGCCCTCCCTGATCACCAGGGAAAACGCCCGAATCAATTTTCTTCGCCCATTTTTTACGACAGAGAATGAGTCCGCTTCGGGGGCCTCTGAGTGTTTTGTGGGTGGTTGTCGTGACAACATCTGCATAAGGGACTGGGCTCGGGTGAACACCAGCAGCCACGAGGCCGGCAATATGGGCCATATCGACCATTAACTTTGATCCGACTTCGTCGGCAACTTTTCGGAATCCTTCGAAATCAATAATTCGGGGATATGCGCTAGCTCCTGCGATGATCAATCGAGGTTCGACTTCCCGAGCGATCTTGAGGACTTCATCGAGGTCGATCATCTCCGATTCAGGATTCACCGGATAATGGGAGAAGTTGTAAACCTTGCCGGTAAGGCTGACCTTCGCTCCGTGTGAGAGGTGTCCACCGTGTGCGAGGTCCATTGCGAGAACCTTGTCTCCCGGTTTTAGCAATGCAGAGTATGCGGCGATACTTGCCTGAGTGCCGGAGTGAGGTTGAACATTGGCATGATCCGCACCAAAAAGTTCCTTGGCTCGATCACGTGCCAGATTTTCAGCTTCGTCGACAACTTCGCAGCCTCCGTAGTAACGACGACCGGGATAGCCCTCTGCGTACTTGTTTGTGAGAACCGATCCTTGGGCAGTGAGCACCGCCTCGCTGACGATGTTCTCACTGGCGATGAGGTTGATCTCTCGACGCTGGCGCTCTTCTTCACGAGTCACGATGGCAGCGATGTCTGGGTCTGAACTTTGGAGTGTTTCCATGACCAATTCCTCTCTCACTGGGATTCTGTTTTCACGGGATTCTGTTTTCACTGTGATTCTGTTTTCACTGTGATTCTGT
>JAACCY010000228.1 GCA_009937185.1 Planctomycetia bacterium | reverse complement strand
CTCAGTTATTAAGGTCGTTATCTAACTTGCAGAATTGGTTTCCTTTTCCTGGCCACTAAAAATGCGATTCATGGCTTCCTGGCGATAGTTGAAAATTCGAGCCAGCTCAGATTTCACATAGACCGCGTGAGCCATCGCCCCGAGGGGGCCGAATGGCAATGTATAAGTAACCTTATCTACAAAACGAACTCCCTCTGGAACCTCGGTGATTTCGTGATAATGAAACCAAAGGCTATAGGGCCCGATTCGCTGCTCGTCTACAAATGAATGTCGATCCTTAATATGTTTGATCTCTGTCAGCCATTTTTGCGATCCAATGATGGGAATTCCCACCCGATACTCGATCAGTAACCCGTCATACATTTCATCAGGGACTTCGGTCATGATTGAAAACGACATATCATCGGGAGTGATGGCGTCGAGGTTCTTCGGAGTGCTGATGAACTTCCAAGCCGTCTCCAGATCTGTCGGAAGAACCAACTCTTTCTCTAATGTGTGAATGCTAGGCATGGGATCTCCGTTTCCTTGGGGTGTCTCAGAATCGTCGCATTGAACAGTGGATCTTTGGACCTCTGGATCTGTCGACCAGTGGACCAATAGGTCTATTTTGTCACCCTTTTAAAAAAACTCTTCCGGAATGAGTTCGAATAGTGCCTTCTTCGCCCGTAACTTGTGTCCTTAGGGTCCACAATTGAGCGCACTCAGGAATGCTGAAAGGTCCACATGCCAAATTTTACGTCTTGGTACAAAACCATACTGCTCTTAGTCATAGTCCTTCAATCCACATGTCTCGCGACCTCGATTTTTGGAGACGAAAAAACTCCTCAAGAACCGGAGACCGCTGCCGTCGTCAAAGTTCTATTTGTCGGAAACAGTTTCACTTTCTGGAACGGTGGACTCGATCGACACCTCAAGATTCTCTCCGATTCGATGACACCCTCACTCGGATATCAAACGGAATCCGTGGTCAAAGGCGGCGCTTCTCTCGAAGTCATGTGGAACAGAACCAAAGCCGTAGAAAAGATTAATAAGGGCAACTACGACATCGTCATTCTTCAAGAAGACATTCCAGAAACGACCGTGGTTTCTTTTAAGGAATATTCTAATAAATTTATAGAACTTGTTCGGAAATCAGGAGCTCGCCCCATCCTTTTTATGGCTTGGGATTACGAGAGATTAAACTGGATTTCAATGCAGGAGATTATTGAGGCTCACTTGGAAGTGTCAAAGTCCCTGAAGGTTGAAGTCGCCCCTGTGGGGCTCGCATGGAGTCTCTCTAAAAAGCGGCAGCCCGCGTTAAACATGTATGCCAAAGATGCCGAGCACCCCAGTGTCCCTGGCATGTATCTATCATTGATCGTCATAGAAGCGACTATTTCTGGGAAAGATCCTCGCTCCAGAGCACCCAAAAAACTCCCTATAAAGAATCTCGAAACGCTGAATTCTGAAGGGCGTAAATTCCTAAGAAATATTGCGAAGGAATCCATTCTTCAATGGAAAAAACTACTCTCAAAAAAGAAGCGCTGAGTTTCATCAGTCGATCTGATAAATGAGAAGTTGGCAATCCAGATCCCCGTTGACCAATGGGATACTATTTACAGGTGGGATCTTAATTGCTCGCTCAATGTTTGAGCTACCGGACAATATGGCAACTCTCCAGCCGTGTAATCGCCTTATCACTGCACCCATTTTCCCCAAAAACTCGTCATCTGAAGAGAGCCGTTTTCCATAGGGAGGATTTGTCACAAGCGTACGTGCAGGTCCGTCCGATTGAAGGTCCAGAATCGACTGATTTTTGAATGACAATTGAACTCCAGCGATTCTGGAATTGGCCTTGGCGATATCCAGAACTTCGCCATCGTTATCTCTCGCAACTATTGATGGTTTTTGTCCCGTCGCCGCCGCTCTCAATTCACCTCTGAGCTGGCGTAGGGACTGCATCATATCTTCGTCGAAATTGTTCCACCTCTCAAATCCAAATCGATCACGAGAGAGTCCAGGGGCGAGACGCGCGGCCCATTGAGCCGCTTCAATCGCCAATGTTCCTGACCCACACATAGGATCGATAAGAGGTGTTTTTTGATCCCAACCGGACATTCGCAATATTGCTGCAGCGAGATTCTCCCTCAACGGAGCATCTCCCGATTTTTCACGATAGCCCCTGAGATGAAGGGGCTGCCCTGACATATCCAGATAAAAGGTGGCCTTGTTGTTGGCAAGATAAACAAAGACTCGAACATCAGGATCTTCTCGATCGATGGAAGGTCGTTCTCCCTCCAAATCTCTGACCTGATCAACAATCGCATCTTTCACCCGCAAAGCGACGAAACCGCTATGCCTCAATGCACTTCCCACTGCGACGCAGTTCACAGAAAGCGTTTGCTGAGATGTCAAATAGTCTGTCCAAGGAATCTCTCTAGCGGCTTCATATAATTGATCCGCATCTGAGACAGGATTACGTCCCATAACAACGAGGATTCTCTGGGCGATTCTGCTTTCAAGGCAGGCTCGCCAGCCTTCGCTCCATTCTCCCCGAAATGGTATGCCACCTCGATTGAGACGGACACTTCGGAACCCCAACTCTCGTAACTCATCACAAAGGGCTGACTCAGTATTTTGTATCGCTGAAGCATAAAATTCTGGCATTAGGCACCTTCAGATTCGTCTTCAAAGGTGGGCCAATCCACATATCCCTCTGCTCCTCCAAGATAGAAGGATCTTCTCTCCCAAGGCGTTAGCGGCAAATTCTCGCGCAGTCTCTTTTGAAGATCGGGATTTGAAATGAAATCTCTTCCAAAAATAACTCCATCACATCTCTTAGAATCGAGGGCAGCTCTTGCTGATTCTCGGGTGTATCCCCCACCTGCAAGATAGAGTTTGGAGTCGCCGCCCGGAAACGCTTTGCGAATTCGAGCACAGATAGCGTCCAAGCCCTCTTCTCTTACTCCCACTGAAAAACTTTCAACAACATCGATAAAAGCGATATCCAAGTCAGCAAGTCCTATGGCCAAGGACGCATAAGTCTCTTCCATGTTTTCATCGAATCGCCCGCCTTCGAGTTCACCTGATATAGGAGAAATCCTATATCCTGTTCGATCGGCACCGATCTCAGACGAAATCGACTTGGCGATCTCAAGACAAACTTTGAGTCGATTCTCCAGGGAGCCACCAAACTCATCAGACCTATCATTAATACCTGATCGAAGAAATTGCTCGAGGAGATATCCGTTAGCTCCATGAATCTCAACACCGTCGAAACCGGCTTTCATACAGCGACCAGCTGCTATTCGAAACTTCTCAATAACATCATGCACTTCCGCTGTCTCTAAAGCCCTTGGAGCTGACGTCTTGACTCTCGTTCCCTTTGCATCGATGTAAGTTTTTCCGCCACCAAGAGTTGTTGTCGATGAAACTGGAGCGTTTCCATTCGGCTGTAAGCTGACATGGCTCACTCTTCCAACATGCCAGAGTTGGCAATAAATTTTGCCCCCTACTTCATGGACAGCTCGTGTCGTCTTTTTCCACCCGTCCACTTGTTCTTCTGTATATATGCCGGGTGTGGCGAAGTAACCATGGCCTTCAGGACATACCGGAGTTGCTTCAGAGATAATAGCGATAGCACCATCTTCAGGATGTGCACGCTGTGCGTAATATTCGGCGTGCATTTCAGTTGGAATATTACCGGGTTGCATTGCTCTAGAACGCGTCAAAGGGGCCATCCAGATAGGCCACTGCTGATTCACCATGAAAATCTCCAGAAATATCCCAACAAAAAGAGTCTTAGATGGACAATATCCGGGAAATACGGATAAAAGACACCCTCTTTACTCAATCCTCACATAAATCACACACGAACTCTACTGTTCCCAATTTACCTTTATCCTAAATCAACCTAACCCACATCATGGGAGAGATTGAAACCAAGTGTCCACCGAGTGGATGCATAAAGAGCCAAACGCTCTGCAGGAGGATAAATGAATTTGCTCTTCAGAATGACGATGATCACCTTGCTGTTTTCTTCTACCTTTGTCTCGGAGGAAGCATTTTCGATGCAGGACATGAACGTGACCTGGAAGAACGGACTAAGAATCTCAAGTCCCGATGGTGAGGTAAAATTTTCTATTGGAGGACGTGTTCAGGTCGATTACGGATTTTTCTCTGAGCAAGACGGCGTTGATGTAGAAAGTGACGGCACAGAGATCAGAAGAGCCCGGATAGCGTTTGCAGGAGTCATCGGGAAAAATGTGGAATTCAAAACACAGTATGACTTTGCAGGAGGAGACGCAGATTTCAAAGATGCATATGTCGGACTCTTAGAAGCAGGAGTATTCGGAAAGGTAAGGGTTGGTCAGCAAACCGAACCTTTCGGACTCGAAACTCTGACAAGTAGCAAGTACATCACATTTGCAGAGCGCAGCTTCACCTCTGCAATCTCACCCGGAAGAAACATGGGGATTCTATCCATGCGGAGTCTGGGTGAATCGGACTTCGGAACTCTGTCTTTCGGGTACTTTAGAGATGCAAATGGATATGGAATAGGGCAAGAGGACGACCAGTATGCTCTTACAGGAAGAATCACAGCCGCCCCTATTCAAAACAAGGAAACCCAGCAATTCCTTCACTTCGGACTCGGGGTCAGCAGCAGAACTGCTTCTAATGATTCAGTTCAGTACAAATCAGATGCTCTTGCACACCTCAGCGAAGACATCATCTCCGCGAGTATGACGACTGAAAACGTAGACCTTCTGGGACTTGAAGCAGCTTATGTTCAAGGCCCCCTTTCGTTTCAGGCAGAGTTTGTTCAGTCCAGTCTAGACGCTGCTGAAGCAACCAGTTGGTATCTTCAGGGCAGTTACTTCCTCACGGGCGAAAGTCGTGCCTACAAGACTTCTTCGGGAATATTCTCAAGAGTAAAACCCAACAATAATTATGGGCCTGATGGCACTGGTGCGATCGAGGTGGCACTTCGTATCCAAGAAATGGATCTGGAAGAGATGCTCGCCGGTGAAACCGCAGAAGCCGTTTCGATCGGCGTGAACTGGCACTTGAATCCAAATGCACGAGTCATGTTCAATTTGGTAAATGCCGCTCCCAGCGAGAACTCAGCATATGGAAATGACGTCACGAGTTTCGTCACCCGGTTTGCTGTCAATTTTTAACACACCTAAACGTTCACACTGTAAGTAGATTTGACGTATCGATAAAAATACTGTTGGAACTCAATCGAAAAGTTCGTACAGGGAGAAATTAAAATGAAAAAAAGTTGGGTAGTGCTCTTTGCTTTTTCAGTACTCCTATGTGGCTGTGAGGCTCCGAATACTGACGGCCTATATGGAACGGTGCGGATCGACGGTTCCAGCACAGTATTCCCAATTACGATGGCGGTCGCGGAGGAATTCCAAAAGGCTCATCCAAATGTAAACGTACCTGTTGGAGTTTCAGGAACAGGTGGAGGCTTCAAGAAGTTCTCTATCGGTGAATGTGATATCAACGACGCTTCCCGCCCTATTAAAGAAAAAGAGATCGCCAAGTGTATTGAACTTGGAATAGAGTTCCTGGAGATCCCAGTCGCGTACGATGGGCTTTCAGTCGTCACTCACCCTGACAACGATTTCGTTGACCAGATCTCGATCGAAGAATTGAAAAAGATTTGGCACCCGGATTCAGCTGCAAACTCTTGGAGTCAGGTTCGTGAAGGCTGGCCAGACACTGAAATTGAACTTTTCGGGCCTGGATCCGATTCTGGCACATTTGATTACTTCACAAAGGTCGTCAATGGTGAAGAGCAATTATGTCGATCCGATTACATGCAAAGCGAAGATGACAACGTACTGGTAAAAGGCGTTTCTGGAGACAGAGATTCTTTGGCATTTTTCGGCTACGTCTACTACAAAGAAAATGAAGCCAAGTTGAAGATTGTTCCAGTGAGTCACAATGGCGAACCCGCTGTTGTTCCAGATGAAGCCCGCATCAATGACGGCACCTACAAACCACTTTCTCGACCAATTTTCATCTACCTGAGTAGCAAATCGGCAGCGAGACCCGAGGTTCAGGAGTTTGTGAAATTCTACCTTGAGAATGCCGAAACACTCGTCTCAGAAGTAGGATACGTCCCGCTCCCCAAAAATGAATACGACAAACAATTACTCAAGTTTGAAGCATTCGTTGAGCAGTCTAAAAACAAATCTTCTAGCGTAGAATAAAAAAGGCAGGAATGACTGAAGTAGTCGCCGCAACTTTTAGGCAGAAGACAAAAAAATCGAAGTTGGTAGAAAAGGGAGTACGCTGGGGAATATTTCTCTGCGCACTAGCCTCTGTCTTGACCACATTCGGAATTATTTTCGTCCTCGCTAAAGAAGCGATTCCATTCTTTAGAGAAGTCTCACTCGTAGATTTTCTTTTTGGAACAAAATGGAACGCTCTGATATTGCCTCGATCCTTTGGTGTCCTCCCCTTGCTCATGGGGACTATGTTGATCGTGATCGGAGCAGGTCTTATCGCTCTACCTGTAGGACTGGCAAGTGCGATTTACTTAAGCGAGTTTGCAAGCCAAAGAGTTCGTAAGACTGTTAAACCGGTCCTAGAGATCCTCGCAGGAATTCCTACCGTTGTTTACGGTTACTTTGCTCTGACAGGTATCACCCCAATCCTCAAATCATTTAATGATGAGATTCCAGTGTTCAATGCATTGTCGGCCTCCATCGTCGTCGCAGTGATGATTTTGCCGATGGTCGCTTCACTTTGTGACGATGCACTCAAGGCTGTGCCAAGATCACTTCGAGATGGTGGGTATGCACTCGGTAGCACTAAAACTGAAGTATCTCTCAAAATCGTAGTTCCAGCGGCATTGTCGGGAATCGTGGCCTCCTTTGTACTGGCTTTCTCCAGAGCTATAGGAGAGACGATGGCCGTGACTCTCGCTGCAGGAGGAACACCAAAAATGACGCTGAACCCGCTAGAGAGTATTCAGACGATGACGGCTTACATTGTTCAGGTCGCCACCGGCGATATTGAACACGGATCCATTTCCTACCATTCACTCTATGCGGTGGGCGGCCTCCTGTTTTTGATCACTTTAGCCGCCAATCTTCTGAGCTACAAAATCCTCAAAAAGTACCGGGAGGAATACGAATGAGCTCCCCCGAATATTCTTCTGCACCAGAGTTCAATTCCAGACTTGAGCGCAGAAGAGCTTTTTCGACGATCTTTAAAAATAGCTGCGCAATCCTTTCCTGGCTGAGTATCGGAGTTTTGGGTTTCCTATTGGTCCACATCTTCTCCTCTGGTTGGGAATGGATCAGTTTTGATTTCATAAAAAATGCTCCTTCCCGAATGCCTCATAAAGCAGGTCTCTTTTCAGCATTAATGGGGACGATTTGGATCATCTTCACGACAGCAGCAATAGCGATTCCTGTCGGAGTTTCTTCAGCCCTTTACCTCGAAGAGTATGCAAAAAAGAATCGTTTGAATTCATTCATTGAAATCAATATTTCCAATCTTGCTGGAGTTCCCTCAATCGTTTACGGGATTTTGGGATTAACTCTTTTTGTTCGACTCATGAAGTTGGGGCCGAGCGTCCTTTCCGGAGCTCTCACTCTCAGCTTATTGATACTTCCGGTGATCATCATTGCCTCAAGAGAAGCCATCAAAGCTGTACCAAATTCGATTCGCCTCTCTGCATTTGCCCTGGGAGCGACCCAATTCCAGACAGTATTCCACCATGTTCTTCCAGCGGCCATGCCGGGAATAATGACGGGTGTAATCTTGGCCCTTTCCAGAGCCATCGGAGAAACCGCCCCCATTCTTATGGTTGGAGCAGTCGCGTATGTGAGCAGAGCTCCTCATGGAATCATGGACGGCTTTACAGCACTGCCGATCCAGATCTACAACTGGGCCCGAGAAGCAAAAGTCGAATTCGAAGGCCTCGCAGCAGGCGGAATAATCGTATTACTTTTAGTCCTGTTCATGATGAATAGCGTTGCAATCCTGATACGAAACAAAACACAAAAGGCTCAATCATGACCCCTGTAGATGAAGCCAAAAAAATCTCCGAGAAAGAACTGATGAACAAACGTCCGAAGAGTACCAAGCCCGAATCTAATATCAGTAGCGGAGACAAAGAAAACGATCTTCGCAATGCTGAACTTAAAGGCGAAGGTGTGGTGATTAGCTATGGCGCTGACCAAGCCGTCAAAGGTGTAGACATCGCCTTCCCAAGTAACAAGATCACCGCCGTAATCGGCCCATCTGGCTGCGGAAAGAGCACCTTACTGAGAGCATTCAATCGTATGAATGATTTCATTCTAGGTGCAAAGGTAGAGGGCTCACTGATGTATAAGGATATGGATCTTTATGACAAGAACATCGATCCCGTCGAAGTACGCTTACGAATTGGAATGGTCTTTCAGAAGCCAAATCCATTTCCAAAAACGATTTTCAAAAACATTGCTTGGGCACCACAGATGAATGGCTATACGGGTGACATCGCAGAGCTTGTAGAAACTTCTCTCAAGAGAGCCGCTCTTTGGAATGAAGTCTCTGATCGATTACATGATTCCGCTCTCGGTCTTTCCGGAGGACAACAGCAGAGACTTTGCATCGCCAGATCTCTAGCAATGAAACCTGAAGTGTTGCTCATGGACGAACCTTGTTCAGCACTCGACCCGGTTTCGACCAGTCACATTGAAGATCTGATGCTTGAACTCAAAGAGCAATACACCATCGTGATCGTCACCCACAATATGCAACAGGCTGCCAGAGTCTCAGATTACACGGCTTTCATGGATTCCGGTAACCTGGTCGAATTTGACGAAACAAGTACGATTTTCACGAACCCCAAGGAACAGCGAACAGAAGACTATGTTTCTGGACGGTTCGGATAAATTTTCTGTTGCTGTCACCTGATCGATAACGAGTGCCATTGCCAACTGCTACTAGAACAAATGATGGGTATCACAAACCATGACTATGCATCTTCAACGTGACCTCGAAGACTTAAAGAAGAAGCTTCTCGACATGGGAAGCCTAGTGGAGAAAGCGACCAACCTCGCCATCAGTGCACTACAGGAACGTAGAGCAGATCTCTGCTCAGAGGTTCATGAGTTAGATGTCACTATTGATCGAAGAGAAGTTGTGATCGAAGAAGATTGCCTGAAAATTCTGGCACTTCACCAGCCAGTGGCGACGGACCTACGATTCGTAGTGTGCGTGATGAAAGTGAACAACGACCTCGAAAGAATGGGCGACCTCGCCATCAATATTGCTGAACGTGCCGCGTATCTCGCCACTCATGACGATATTGGTGTACCACTTGATTTCCACCGCATGCTTGAACTCGTACGAACGATGGTCAAACAAAGCTTGAACTCACTGATCAACCTAGATGTCACGACTGCTCGGGAAGTTCTAGCGATGGACGATGAAGTTGACGATATCAATAAACAAATGTTTGTGATTCTTGAAGCACTCATGTTCGAGAACCCAGCAGTTATCACAAGAGCCATCCATATGCTTTCAGCATCACGTCATCTTGAACGTATCGCAGATCTTGCAACAAACATTGCCGAAGACGTGGCATTCCTCGTCGAAGGAGCGGTGATTCGACATCAACCGGAAGACTACACCAAGGACTCTTGAATCTGACAAGAACTAGGGGATTTACCTGTAGAGCCATACCCAACCATGAGTATTAGACTTCTCTCGATCAAACTTTGACATCTTGCGATATACAGGAAGCCAAGCTTCATAAGCGGCGTCATACCTACTGTTCACTTCTTCAGGAATCTCAATCTTTTTTCTCTGGTAACTGATCTTTTCATCATTCAGTTCATCCAGAACCTTATTTAGTTTTTCATACTCTGGTTGTAACTTCATTTTTTCAGCTTCCTCTTCCGCAGTTAATGGCGGTAGGGTGTAGTTGAGCCATTGAACGTCTCCTACCAAGAGATCATTCATCCCATCCTTATCCCAATCCGTCACGAACACCTTGCTTCGAGAACCTGAAAACTCAGGGCCTTCTTCCTCAGTTCTTTGCTTGAACTCAGGCTGCTCCACTATGATCTGTCGATCTCCATATATCGGTTTGTTAGAACTCCCTACATTCCGATACCAGTGCACTCCCCCCCATTCAGTGCCCAAAACAAGATCGAGTACACCGTCACCATCCCAATCGGCCCTATGGGCATTGCTACCCTTTATCGGTTTTCCGCCTTGGGTTTTGAGTTTCTTAGATTTAGCCGCGTAGATCGGAGCTTCTCGGGTGCCAATGTTTTCGAATAACTCTACGGAAGAGATTCGAGTACCGAGAATCAAATCGAGATCGCCATCCGCATCGAAATCCCATGCTTCTACAGTGATCGAATATGACTGTGCTTTGAGATCGACGTTTTCTTTATCAACCAGACATTTACCCTGCAAAAATTTTCCGTCATCTTGGCACTCAAAGTAATAAATCTCTCCTGTGTAAGATCCACTCGATATATCTAGATCTCCGTCATTGTCGTAGTCCACAAACTGCGGACAAAAACAAATGCATCAGGTTGAAGGAATGGATGCGAATCCATCTCCAGCTTGGAGATATTCGAATCCATTAAATTTAGGTTGGGTATCAGAACCATGGTTTTTATAAATCCGCAGCCGCCCCTGGGAGAATGCTCCCTTACTATCGGATTCGTCTCGAATTCTTTTCGGTAATCTCTCGACCGGGAAATCGACATCTCCAAATTCACCGACGAGTAGATCGGCTATTCCATCGCCGTCAAAGTCATGCATATAAGGAGCCGCATGCCCGACGGTCACATCGATAGGAATCCCCTTTGATTCAATACGAACCGGTTTTTCGAACTGGGGAATTTCCTTTGGAGTATCCAGCTCGACACATGCTGTTACCAAAAGAAGAATTGTTGTTATCCACATATCACATTCACCTTCCTCAAACTGGCCAAACATCGAATGATGTCCTGAGGATTAGAATGGTGGAAATCACTGGGGGAATCAAAGAATATAAACAATGGTACGCCCGCCAGGACTCGAACCTGGAACCTTCGGATTAGAAATCCGATGCTCTATCCAGTTGAGCTACGAGCGCACCGAAGCAAGGAATTTACACTTTCACGGGAAAAGTGCAAAGCATCTTGATTAATACAATCGCCCCTTGGGAGAGATATTAGGGTTGGAGTTCCTTCAAAATCCACCCATCGGGCGTCTTCTCGTAAATCACCCTATCGTGGACCCTACCTCGCTGACCTTGCCAAAACTCAAAGAGTTCGGGAACCAAGCAATACCCTCCCCAACTCTCTGGGCAGGAGAGCGCACTCGAACCGGTAGCCAATCCCTTCAAGCGTGATTCAAATTCTTCGCGATCCAGCATTTCGGAACTTTGAGAAGAGACCGAAGCCGCGGCTTGGGACAATCGAGGGCGATGATCAAAATAATTTTCAGACACCACTCTCGAGGCTTTTTTTACGCTTCCTTCGATTCTGACCTGCCGCTGTAATCGAGGCCAATGTGAGAGAATAGCGGCTTTAGGATTCAAAGAGAGTTCTTGAGCTTTCCGAGACTGATAATCTGTGAAAAAGAAGAAACCTTCCGGACCGAATATTTTCAGCAACACCATTCTGAGGGAAGGGATTCCATCGGGTGTGCACGTGGCCAAAGAGATCCGATTAGGCTCTTCAACTCCTTCGATCTCTTCCTCTGAATACCACAACTTGAACTGTTCGTACGGATCTGGGTGCACGGATGAAGATCTGATCGAGTTCTCGTCATTGTCATAATCCACTCGTGGAGGGTAAGAGGAGTTCATTAAAGGCCTTTCAACTAGGGCAAACCTCTCTCGAACACGACTTGAATATAAATCCATGGATTCAGAAACATCTACTTTCGCTGCAGATATAATCAGATTCAGGTCGGTTTTTTGTAGGAGCCGAGTGGAATTGCATGCGTTTTCCGCCCAGATAGATCAAATTAAGCGGAAGACTCACTCTGTCAGGAAGCCAAATCACAAATATGTCACCCGATACTTACCGTGTATTAGAGCAGTTCTCAGAACTTGAACTGAACACTTTACTGGGGAAAGCCATTGAAAAAGCGGGCTATTCGAACCCTCGCCCCATTCAGGCCCAAGCTATTTCTCCCGCCCTCGATGGCAAAGACATTCTGGGCCTCGCACAAACGGGCACAGGAAAAACAGCGGCATTCGCCATCCCTACTATCGAGTCTCTTCTCAGAAGAAAAGCAAAGGGACCACGAATTTTGGTGATCGCACCCACTAGAGAACTTGTTTCACAGATTGAAGACGAATTCCGAAAGTTGACCATCGGAACACAAATTAAATCTATGACGATCTATGGTGGTGTCTCAGAGAAACCTCAGATTGAGAAACTCAAAAGAAATCCAGACATCATTTGTGCATGCCCAGGTCGCCTCTTAGATCTCATGCGTCAAGGTCATGTCAACTTGAGCCGTGTTGAGAAATTGGTTCTAGATGAAGCCGACCACATGTTTGACATGGGATTCCTTCCAGACATTAATCGAATCCTAGATGAGCTTCCTGAACATCGACAAAACCTTTTGTTCGCGGCAACTATGCCCCCTGAGATCAGAAGATTGGCACAGGAGATCCTTGTCGATCCTTTTGTGGCAGAAATCAATCATTCGACTCCAGCAAAAACTATCGACCACGCACTCTATACCGTTCCTGAGAAAAAGAAGATTGACCTTCTACGACACATGCTCAAGGAAGAGAAGATTGCCTCTGCCATCGTCTTTACTCGTACAAAACGAAGAGCACGACAAATAGCGGAGAAACTCGACAAAGATGGCCATCGCGCAGTAGCCCTCCAGGGCAACATGTCTCAAAACCAAAGAGACCGCGCTATGCAGGGTTTCCGAAAAGGAAAATTTGATGTTTTGGTGGCAACGGACATCGCCGCAAGAGGCATCGATGTTGAGAGTGTTTCCCATGTGATCAATCTGGACATTCCTAACACTGCCGAAGCCTACACACACAGAATCGGAAGAACTGGGAGATCAGAGAGAGAGGGAAAAGCATGTACTTTTGTCTCCGCAGAAGACCTCCTCATGATTCTTTCCATCGAAAAAATTATCGGTAAAGAGATCGAGACGATATCCACACCAGGATTTGAGGGTGGAGAATTTGATCGTTCCTCCAAAGGCTCCAGAGGGAAAAGCAGTCGCCCCTCACGCAGAGGTCCAGGCCCTTCAGGACGAAAAGGTCGAAGTTCACGAAGCGGTTCTTCAGCTCGCCCTTCCAGTTCTCGAGGAAATAGAAGGCCAAAACGATCCACCGATGGAGAAGGAACAGGGCAACCGGTTAAATCTCATGCACAGAAGAAGAGACGACCCAAGTCCAGCTCTGGCAAATCGACTTCTACCTCTGCAGGATCAAGACCCGCTTCTACTCGAAAACCTAATAGTCGGAGACGCAATACAGGTTAAGGGCAACCGAGGTTGAACACGTCACATCCCAAACCACTTCCGACCAGATCTTCTCCACAGTTCGGGAATGGTGCTGTAGGCATAGGCCCGCCACTAAAGAGAGCGGCAAGAGTGAATACAGCATCTGCAATATTGAGGACTTCATCATCATTCACGTCACATGCATCAAGGCATTCAACGGTAGTCTGACCAAAGAGATAATTGAGGCTCAAAATTGCATCTGCGATATTGAAAGACATATTCGCTGAGCAATCACCCCTGATGAAGTCTGCATTTTGACAGTCATCAGGAATACCATTTTGATACTGATCTAAACCGCCTGTAATATCACACGAGTCGAGTACTCCATTGAGATTACAGTCCTCGGCTGTTCCATTATTCAATTGGCAAACATCTAGACCACCGTCCAGATCACAATCCAAAGCAGGATCAGCTGTAATCGAACATTCATCAGGGATGGTATTGAAATCGCAGTCATTGACGATTCCACTTGAGATAGCACAAGGATCAGGAACTCCGTCAGAATCACAATCGAGTACATTGCCCGTATTAATCTCACAAGAGTCCAAAGATCCGTCTTGATCACAATCAGAAGCTGAGCCACTGGCCAATTGACATGTATCCAAAATCCCATTGAGATCGCAATCGAGCGCTCCCGCCTGAATGTTGCAGGAGTCTGGAATCAAGTCTTGGTCACAATCGAAAACGATTCCCTGACTTATCGCACACCCGTCGATGACACCATCAAGATCACAATCAAGCTCTACCGATTGAGCAATCTCGCAATCATCTGGGATCGCATCCAAATCACAATCCGAAGATATTCCTTGATCAATGGCACAGGTATCGAGTAAGCCATCTGAATCACAATCGAAAGAATTACCGGCAACGATCTGGCACGAATCCAAGATTCCATTGATATCGCAATCCGCTGCACCCGCTTGAATGTTGCAGGAATCCGGTACTAAATCTTGATTACAATCAGACACTAATCCCAGATCAATAGAACAAACATCAGGAACTCCATCGAGGTCACAATCGGGTTCTTGAGCCTGAGCGATTTCACAACCGTCCGGAACTCCATCCAAATCACAATCCGACGCTAAGCCATCCGAAATGGCGCAAATATCTAAAAGACCATCGTTGTCACAATCCAAAGCAGGCTGACAGTCGTCGGGTATGAGATCTAGGTTACAATCTGATTCGCAACTGTCAGGGACACCATCCCCGTCACAATCAGCAGAGCCTTGACTCCATCCGCACTCATCAGGAATGCCATCCAAGTCGCAATCAAGACTTGTACCAGTCGCAATATCTTCCGAGTCCGGGACTCCATTCACATTGCAATCCGTGATAAATGAAACCGTCCCCGATGTCACGGTTGGAGTAATCTCTTGGCCCGCAAGAATTACAAGAACATCTACAGGGGGAACATGAAGTGCACCTGAGAAATCGATGGTGGTCGATCCAGAAGCTGTCGGGTTCGGAATATAAGTGGCAATAATTAATTCTCTGCTGGTTCCGGCTACCAGATCAGTGATGGGCGGAGTCAGGTCAAACAAACAGCCGACGATGAATCCTCCCCCACCAATGGGTTGAGATTCCAACATCAGATAATCCGGAGAGACACCACCAAGTGTGGCATTTTCGAGATGTATTCCTCTCTCAATACTGCTGAGGGTCAAGAGAGATTCGTCATGGGTAACGCCAAATGAAAAGGCTTCGCAATCCACATCGTGATCTAGAAGAACACGAGTCGTCAGGGGAAGCCCTGGACTTGTCGTTACGTTCGTCAATCTGAGATCAGCCCCAAAAGTCTGAGCCAGCAACAAGCTGGGCAAAGTACAAAACAGAATGACTAAAAGGCGTGTCATGAGAGCCTCCCCTAATACTGGAACAAGGGATCTGGTTGCAATAATAATATGTATTCCAATATACCGAGTATTGATTGAAATCGAAGATCTCGAAATCACGAGAGACAAAAGTCATAAAATGAAGGACGATTCGTATTGATCATGAAAGTCACAAAAAAAAGGGCAAACGGTTCACCGTTTGCCCTTTTAAAAAGATTCTGAGTTTCACTGCACCTGATCGAGAATTAGAAGTCTCAGTTCAAGCACTCCAGTTGATCAATTGTTAAATCAGGACCTTCAGCCGATTCAGAAGGTGCAGGAAGAGGTTCTCCCCCATTGAACAACCGGGACAACAATCTCACAGCATCCGAAATATTGATGTCTCCATCGTCATTGGCATCTGCGGCATCGTCACAATTCACCACTAAACCATCGAAAAGGTACTGAAGGACTCCAATCGCATCACTGATATCCATTACTCCGTCAGAATTCACATCGCCTCTTCTGAAATATACAGGCATCGAGGGGTGATCAAAGGGTGGGAGTCCTTGTTCAGCACGAGGATCGGTCAAAGCTTCGAGAAACTCTACGATATCGAGACGAGCACCGAGTGGAAGTCCTAAAGGAGGGGTACCAGGGCCTTGTTCAGGATTCTGGAAATCTCCTCCTCCATTGTAAAAGTTGACGACATCCAAAAGCGTCTCTTTTCCACCATTGTGGAAGTAAGGCGCTCTTAACTCCACATTTCGAAGAGGAGGAGTTTTAAATCTACCCCTGTCAACATTATTACCCGTAATGAGGAATCGACCTAAGTCTTCATTTTCAGGACGAACACCGATGTCGTGGAATACATTGTCGCTCAAGAATGGGCCGCCATGACAAGGCAGGCAGACATTCTGGAACAAACCGAAACCCTGCTGCGCATCATTACTCATGGCATTGGGATTCCCTGCGAGGAACAAGTCGAAAGGAGTTTGATTAGGATTCAATGTTCTCTCATATGCAGCAATAGCAAATGCGATTCGCTCTGCTGTGATGGTCGGTGAACCAAATGCCATCGTGAACAGTGCTGAATAATCAGGGAACTGTGCCAGTGTTGAAGCCATCGCCACTGGGATATTGGTGGTGTACTGCAGAGGAACCGCTGCTAACAAACGTGCACGGACATCGTCCCATGATCGTGAGTTACATCCCATTTCGATTTCAGACAATATGGGATCAATCGCCTGAGCTTCGAGTGCGCCACCTGCAGGTGAACCACTGCCCGTTCCTGGAATACTCACGGTTCCTGTTTCCGGATTGATAAACTGAGGACCAACCCTTCCATCCCAAAAGAGGGTTGGAGAAAACATCGCACCCAATGTGGATTGAGATTTGCGGCTCGTCACCTGTCTCTCTGTTCCAAAGAAGGTGTTACTCAGTATCGTTCCATCACAGTTCTGCGCCTGAGATCCGAGGGATCCCAAGATGTCATCCGGAGTTCCCATCACACCATCGCTTCCTGGGTGGCGGGTCACTTCAGACATCGTCCTAGGGTCACTTCCCCCCGATTCAGGGAAATGGCATGTTCCACAAGACACAGCCCGGTCCTGCGAGAGCTGTGTTTCCCAGAATAGAATCTTTCCCAGCATTTCCTTTTCCGGAGTACTGGGATTTTGGGCAGGCTCCGGAACCGGAGGCAGAGGTGGAATCCCCCCGCCTCCTGGAGGAGGTGGTGGCGGTGGCGGGCCTTGGGCGACAAGAACATCACCGAGACTGAGCCATGCAAGGAAAAGTATGACGAACATTTGAAGTGTAGAACTCGGTCGAAGGGTCATCCCGTCTCCAAATCTAACTTAATCCTCCAACAAATTAGGAGGGTATCTTATTTTATTACAAGTCTTTGCGTAGTCTAAGGAAATCTAGATTTAGGGCTCATTCTGGAGAGATAACCCCACTTAATGAAAAAAGTACCAAAATTTTCTGACCTCCACTCAAAAGACCACAGTGCTCTCTCTGAGCTCTAGATCTTTCTCGGGAAGACTCTTTTTCTCAAAGTTTAGAGAACCAAATCCCTCCTTTCCGATCCTATTTATCTGATACATTCTTCGTATGGAATGCGTGCCATTCCACCCCTCGGAAGGACGGACGATGCCGGATAACACTGGACGTGCTCAAAAATCTGAATTGATTCAGATTTCCGTGTTGCTGAGAGCCTTGAGGATATCGGCCGTGGTTTGTGCCCTTCTCGTCGGTTGTACCCCCATATCTGAATCAAGCACTCAGGCCTCAAATCCGATGAAAAACAATTTTCGTCTTCTCTCATTACCCACTCATTTGGACATCCTCCAAAGAAACGGCACCCCTGACCCTGATACGATTTTGGACGTGAAATCCACTGGACTCGTCGTTCTGGATCTCGAAGGGGACGGCAGCAGCGAAATTCTTCTCACTTCTGGCTCTACGCTTGAAAAATGGAAGAAGGGAGACATGGGTTTCGCCCCCCAGTTATTCAACTGCAGCCCTGAAGGTGAACTCACTGAAATACCCGGGGCAGCAGGGATTCCCGCTCTCAAGTGGACCTGCGGAGCTGCAGCCGCTGATATTGATGCAGACGGAGATGACGACCTTCTCTTAACAGGAATCGATGGCTGCCTCTTATTAGAAAACCGATCTGGGACTTTTCATCTTATTGAGGACTCCGGAATCGCTACCGAATCCTGGTGCACGAGTGCGTCTTTCGGGGATTTAGATCTGGACGGGGATCTCGACCTCTTTATCTGCCGATACCTTAAATTCCCATTTGAATCTCCGCCGCTACATGGTGCTGAATGGTCATGCCTTTGGGAAAATCAGCCTGTTCTCTGCGGCCCAAGAGGTCTTCCTGCTCTCAATGATCTTGTTTACGAAAATGTTGGAAACTGGAAGTTTATTGATCGCACACAGGATTGGGGCCTCTCCAGTGTTAATGCTGGATTTGGCTCGGCTGTGACGATTGTCGATCTGTTCGGAGATCCCTATCCAGAAATTTTCGTCGCCAACGATTCCAGCCCTAATCACCTCTGGACACGATCAGCCGACGGGACATGGGCAGAAGAAGGGCTCTTATCAGGGATCGGAGTCGATCAGGACGGGCAAGAACAGGCAGGAATGGGAATCGCTGTCGCAGACCTTAATGGTGACGAGAGCCTCGATCTTATCGTGACGAATTTTGAGCGAGAAAGTCTAAATCTGTATTCCAATCAAAACGATGGCACATTTCGAGATATAGCAGCAACCACCGGCCTCTCAGGCCCCACAAGATCTCCGCTCAGTTGGGGTGTCGGTGTCTCAGACTTCAATCTCGACGGTATCCCTGATATTTTCATCTGTAACGGACATGTCTACCCACACGCAGATACTGTCGACTCTTCACCCGGCTTTCGCCAAAAAGATCAACTATTGCTAGGATCCATAGCCCCTGAAAAATCAATCCGGTTTTCACCCACAACATTAGGAATTGAGGATAACAATAAGCATGTTGGCCGCTGCCTGGTTCTCGATGATTGGGACGACGACGGCGATATGGACGTCATTACTTCAACACTCAATGGCCCACCGCACCTTTATCGCAATGAAAACATTTCCAAAGGAAACAGTTGCAAAATCACACTCGAACAACCGGGTCTAAATAGAGAAGCCATAGGTGCAAAAATTACTTTGCTCGATCAAGATCGCCAGTTTTCTCAAGCGATGCTTCGTCAGTATTCGTTTCAATCATCAGGTCGAGCTTCAGTCTTAGTAACTACGTCCAATGCTTCAATCCTCAACCAATGGGTAAAAATTCATTGGCCAGATGGCACCGAGGAAATGTTTCAACTGACTGCTGACGCTATGAAACTGAAAAAAGGCGGCGGTAAGAATCGCTGAGGTATTAGTTTTATTTACTGATCAACCTTCCTGACTCACCTGACAATATTGACTTCGAACACATGCTTTTTTCGTCCCCACCTGACTATCAACACCTGTCTTATGTATATAGAAAATAATCGAAATCAACGCTTGAGATCGCACCCTGCGTCTGGATTATTAACTGATAGTATTGACATTAACAAAGTACGTCAAAGGATAGGAATTGTGCTCTGAATGCCTCTCAAATAGGTATTCATGTCACATGCACTCCCAAGGACAAATGTTTGTTTATTCATTCCAGCGAGTCGGAGAAGTTAAGAATGCAGAATCAAATTGTCCTCGCAAATACAAGGAGGGCCCATATGGGTTATCGGTTTTCACTAACCATTTTATTGATATTAGTAATGTTCCCTGCAATCACCTTTGCAGACAACCATAAGTGGTTGATCAGTGAGATCTACTCGAACAGTGATGGAACTATTCAGTTTGTTGAATTGGTGGATGACGGAGACAGTTCTGGTTGGCTCCTTGTTGGAACAAGCATGTCAACCTCAGAGACAAACTTCAACTTTCCAACGAATCTACCGACAAACATTGATACCAGTAATCGTCGTGTATTAATTGCAACGTCAGGGTTCGCGAGCTTACCTAATGCGCCGCCCCCCGATTACACAATGCCAAATAACTTCCTTCGCATATTCGGTTCAACTCTTGTTTTATCTGGATCAGGTGATGAAGTTACTTATGGTGCACTCCCCACAGACGGAGTCACCTCCATCAATCGGAATGGTGTCCAATCGATAAATAGTCCTAGGAACTTTTTCAATGTATCTGGCTCCATAACAGCACCCTCTTCTGGTCCTGACTGTAACAATAATGGAACCGGCGATAATGTTGATATCGCAAATGGTACAAGTACCGATTGCAACAACGATGGTATTCCTGACGATTGCCAGATAGCGGGCAATGACTGTAACCAAAATGGACTTCCTGACGAGTGTGAAGGAGATTTAGATGGAGACGGTGTGCTGGATCCCTGTGATGGTTGCCCACTCGATGCGGGCGGATTCATCGACAGTGACGGTGATCAGGTTTGTGACTATGCAGACCAGTGTCCCAACGGGGATGACCGTATAGATGCTGATTCAGACGGTATTCCTGATTTCTGCGACAACTGCCCCAACGATCCCCATAACATGGCCAATCAAACGAATCCCTGCTGGGATTTATCGAATGATGAGTGCTGGGGCGCAACCATCGCCACCATTGGTCAAAACTCCGTCGATACCACAGGAGCAACAAGCAGTCTGCTGACTTCTTACCCTGCTCTCGACGGCACACAGTGCACAGGAACCGACTTGGACCTCGTAGGAAGTGATATCTGGTTCAGTTACACACCTCCCTCAAATGGTTTCGCCATTTTTTCGACCTGTAATCTCACCGATTTCGACACTGACTTGGTTCTCTACACAGGAACCTGTGGATCGCTTCAGCAGGTCGACTGCAGCGGTGATTCCCCTGCAGAATGTGACAACTTCACTTCCGAGATTCAATTTCCGGTCTCCGCTTTGACCGAGTACTACATTCGACTCGGTGGCTGGAATAACAATCAGGGAACTGGATTTCTAGATATTGTATTTGTCAGCTCTGCAGGTTGCACAGTCCCAGGAGCAGTGGACTCCGACAATGATGGAGTCTGTGACCCCGACGATGTTTGCAGTGGATTCAGCGATGCTCTCGATGCGGACAACGACGGTATTCCGGATGGCTGTGATGCCTGTCCTTTAGACCCACAAAATAACATCGACGGTGATGCATTTTGTGGCGATATCGATCCATGCCCCAATGATCCGGACAACGATATCGACGGCGATGGCCAATGTGCTGACGTCGATCCATGTCCCACATTCCCCTTTGATGACGGCCCAGACAATGATCAAGATGGAATCTGCGATGAGGCAGACCCCGACGATGACAATGATGGTGTCGCTGACCTCGAAGACAATAATTCCACTAACCCGTTATCCTGTAGAGATATTGATAATGACGGTTGCGACGACTGCACATCCGGCGTGAACGACCCTCAAAATGACGGCGACGACAATGACGGAGATGGTCTCTGTGACTTATTTGACGATGACGACGACAACGACGGCGTACCAGATGCCCAAGATTCAGCACCTTTTGATTCCACACTTTGCGGAGATCAGGATAACGATCTTTGTGAAGATTGTAGTTCGGGCATATTCGATCTTGCAAATGATGGAGTCGATAGCGACGGTGATGGACTCTGTGATTCTGGAGATCCGGATATTGATAATGACGGGATAGAAAACGCTTGCGATCTAGACCAAACACCCGGAACAGACTGCAACTCCGATCTCATTTTGGATTCATGCCAGTTGATTGCGAATGACTGTGATGGAAACCAGATCCCCGATGACTGCCAACCTGACCTCGATGGTGATGGATCACCCGATGTCTGTGACCTCGACGATGATAATGACGGTGTTGAAGATACGGCAGACTCGGCCCCAGGCGATCCTACGATTTGCAGAGACGCAGACCTCGATGGCTGTGATGACTGTTCATCAGGAACGGATAATCCTGCCGCAGACGGTCTAGATACCGATTCCGATGGTCTCTGCGATCTCGGAGATACGGACGACGACGGAGACGGTGTCAGCGATGCTGAAGACTCAAATCCGCTCAATCCGACACTTTGCCGAGACAGTGACGGGGATGGGTGTGATGACTGTTCCTCAGGATCTGACTCAGCGGCCAATGACGGATTGGATACTGACGGGGATGGACTCTGTGATACGGGCGACCCCGACGATGACAATGATGGCGTTCTAGATGACAGCGATATCGCCAGCACCGACCCCTTCAGCTGTGGAGATTCGGATCAAGACGGCTGCGACGATTGCTCCTCGGGTTCGTTCGATCCTCAAAGTGATGGCGCAGATACCGATAGTGACGGTATCTGTGACGATGCCGACCCCGATCTCGATGGAGACGGAATCCTCAATGAATGTGACCTCGATCAAACCGGTGGTCTGGACTGCAACTCAGACCTCCTCGACGACAGTTGTCAGCTTTCAGGAAATGACTGTAACTTCGACGGAATCCCAGACGATTGCACCCTGGCAACCGACGATTGTGATGCAGACCTGATTCTCGATAGTTGCCAGATCGATACGGATGAAGACGGAACCATCGATAACTGCGACCTCGACGATGACAACGATGGCGTTGCTGATTCCGAGGACAGCGCTCCTCTCAACAACTTCGAATGTCAGGACTCTGATCTTGACGGATGTGACGATTGCAGCAGTGGTTCATGGGATACCTCTGCAGACGGAGATGATTTTGACGGTGACGGTCTTTGTGACAGCGGTGATACCGACGACGATGCTGACGGTGTCCCCGACGATCAGGACAACTCCCCTCTCAATCCCACTTCCTGCCAAGACATTGATCAAGATGGCTGCGATGACTGCGCAAGTGGTATCAACCTTCCTCTTGAAGATGGTCTAGACTCCGACGGAGATGGTCTTTGCGATTTTGGAGATTCGGACGATGACAATGACGGAGTCAGCGACTCCTTAGACGAATCGCCACTCAATCCCAATCTGTGTAGAGATTCAGATGCGGATGGCTGCGATGATTGCTCCAGTGGATTTGACAATCCCTCCGCTGACGGAACCGATTCTGACGGAGACGGATTATGTGACATCGGAGATACAGACATCGACGGAGATGGTATCGAGAACAACTGCGATATCGATCTAACTAATGGATCAGACTGTCAAGGTGACAACATCGACGACACTTGCCAGCTGCTCTCTAACGACTGTGACGCCAACGGAGTCCCCGATGACTGTGAACTCGATAGTGACTCTGACGGAAGCATCGACATCTGTGATCTGGACGATGACAACGACGGAGTCCTAGATTCTCAGGACTCTGATACTTTGAATCCCAATCTTTGCAGGGATGCCGACGGTGATGGTTGTGATGATTGTCTCAGTGGATTTGATAACACCTCCGCAGATGGCCCCGATCTCGATGGAGACGGACTCTGTGATCTGGGTGATTTAGACGATGACGGAGATGGTGTCTCTGATCTTGAGGACGAAGCTCCAACAGATGCAACGCTCTGTCGAGATGCTGACTTGGATGGTTGCGACGATTGTTCCAGTGGATTCGACAACCCATTTAATGACGGCCTCGATAGTGACGGTGATGGAATATGTGACCTCAACGATGGTGACCTAGATGGTGACGGGGTCCTGAACTCTTGTGATCCGGATCAGGTGCCTGGCCCGGACTGTAACAACAACGGCACTCTGGATGAGTGTGATATCAATACCGGATTCAGTTCTGATTGCGATGCAGACGGAACCCCTGACTCATGCCAAATGCTGAACTCTTCTACCGCAGATTGTGATAACGACGGACAACTGGACAGCTGTGAAATCGCAGATGGTCTGGATGATGACTGTAATGGCGACGGAGTTCTAGATTCATGCGAACTGGCACAGGGAAATCCTGATTGTGATGCAAACGGAGTACCGGATACTTGCGACATCTCCTCCGGAGCCATCGACACCAATACCAACGGTATCCCGGATACCTGTGAAGGAACCTTCTTCATTCGTGGGGACTCCAACAGCGATGGTCAGATCGACGTGTCCGATGGTATCGTGATCATTTACACGATTTTTGGAATGATGGCTCCTCCGTGCGGAATGGCCATGGATGTCAACGCAGACAACATGCTCAATCTTGCGGATCCCATGTTCCTACTGCAGGGCATTTTCTCGGGTGAGGTTCAGATTTCGGCGCCTTATCCACAGTGTGGTCCTGACTTGAACTCTCTTTTACCTTGTTCAGTCACTTCAAACTGTCCATAAAACTGTCGCGCAAAATGAAACTGATAGATCGGGCCCGTGACGGAAATCGTCGCGGGCCCTCTTTTTAAGCGTGAAGTTTTCATCAAAAAAAACCGCCTGGTGATATCACCAGGCGGTCTTAATATTAAAATGGTCGGGGCGAGAGGATTCGAACCTCCGACATCCTGCTCCCAAAGCAGGCACTCTGCCAGGCTGAGCTACGCCCCGTTCTCGTAACCACTATTGATCATACTCCCGGAAATCATTTTCTGCTGACGATCCGGTAAAAATGCCAAAGTTTCGCCAAGGAATTGGAAAGTCTCCAAATCTTGACTCCCTCAGGCACCATGCCGATCGATCACCCCACCATGCTAAATTTCAAGGTGGAAAGCAGCCTCAGCAGAAGTTCAGAGTGAAGTCACCCTCACTGGAACCGATTCCGTTTGTTGATACTCGTCGATCAGGAAAACTCAAGCGCGGAAGTTTCGCGCATCAATTCAGCGGTTTCCACGAAAATCGTCTGATTTTCCTTGTTGCGAAAAAGCCAACCTTCGACACCGTCTTTGCGCCAACTCTCGACCGGCACAATCTCGTGAACTCTGGCATACTGATGCAATTGCTCAGCCACGCTTCCCCCTGCCCTATGATCCGCCAGTCATCGTGTTCAGATGATATCCCGGGTTGAAAACCCGACCCTCACCTGAAATCACCCGATCTGGTCAGAAAAGCCATCCAAAACCACACGCCCATAGCCACTCTTTCAATCCAGCGACAATTCAAAGACGATTCATTGAAGAACCGATTCATCTGAGAATCACTCGCCAAATTGTCTCTCCACGGAATCCGGAAATGTTATTCCGGGACGATCCCCCGACCGTCATCCGCCTCACCTCAAGGGTGAGATTTGGACTATCTAGAAAAGGATCCTGCGATCAGATGACCCCAGTGTCAACCACCGGGAAAATAAGAGTCTCCTCAACCCTGGTGACAGGGTTCCCTGAGTGCTTCCCGAGGATATCCTGAGAGCATGAAGAGTCCCGATCATAGCCGTCAATATTCTTATGGATCGCCCCCAGGGCTCCATAAACATTTTTTCAGTCGCTGGCGCATCTCGGATCCACGCCTGCGCACTGGACGAAGACGCATCTTGAGACATATCGGAACTCGGGGTGCTCGACGGGCACTTTGGTTATCTCTGCCTCTGCTTCTTCTCGCTCCATGGTTTCCCCTCCCTGAAGCATGGAGACTCCATACGGCATCTGCGACGGCTCCTGCTCCTCTATCCTTAGGCTTCATCGCTCTTCTTGTCATCTCATTGACCGGAAGCCTGGCGGCCCGGTTCACAGTTGGGAGAACATGGCCAAAGATATGGGACCGTATCTCCGGGCACCCGGCTCTCGTCGAGACCTATCTCTCACTCGCCTCCAGACCGTCTTCGAGTCAACGGATTTCTTCGTCGGAGCCTCTTTCGACCCCTTCTTCGAACTCCGCTCCGATCAGTTCTTCCGAAAATGAATGGCGAGAGGATCTACTGACAAGAATTCGCCTGTTGACTCTGCCGACTCCCGCAGAATTGGACGCCGAGATCTCACGTCCCCAAATGATGCCGTTACTCTTGGGACTCGCCTTGTGCATGACCACCTGGGGCTTCCTGGACTCGTCCTCGTCGACTTCAGCCCCTTTGGTAGGCGCTTTCCCCTCACGCCCCGTCGGAACCTCTGAGCTGCTCTCCTCGTCCTCTCCTGAACAGGGCCGACCGGGGACGGAGAGCCCTCTGCCCCCAAATGCCCAAAATCCATGGGATCGTCTCCTGAGTGGCGAGGTCTCTGAGAGTGAATTCCTAGAACTGATCGGCACACTGAAGCCCGAGGAAGCCCAAGCACTTCTTTCTTCTGCCCTTTCTCGGCTCCAACCGGATGAGCAGCAGCTGAAGACTCTGGTTTCTCAACTCGAGGCCCTCGATACAGATCTCAGGTTCACAGTTCCCCTTCCCAACCCTGGAGAAGATACTGGTTCCGGAGTCGTGGGTCCTGCGGAGAGAATTCCGGCACAGGTCCGAAATGAAGATCTGGCGGACGGAGGATTCGATCCGTCCAGTGGAGATACGATCCTTGCGAGTTCTCCAGAAAACACGGATTCCACGGAATCCGAAATAGATCGACTGCAGTTGTCTGGCACCCTAGTGGAAACCGCAGAAAGCATCCACGACTCGACGGACTCCAGGACAGATGCGGAGACCGAACCCAGAAGCCGGTCGATGAAGCTCACTCCTCGCTGGCAGGCAGTGATCGACCGCTACAAAGAGCTACGATCAGAAAGGAAGAAAAGCGATGAGCGTCGATGAAGAGCTCAAAGAATTTCGCCGTTGGGATGAACTTTTACGAAATTCAGTTTCCAAAATCATCCTCGGCCAGTCTTCCGCGATAGACGCCTCCACATGTGCGCTGCTTGCAGGTGGGCATCTCATGCTCGTCGGAGTCCCCGGAACTGGAAAAACTCGTCTCGCGGAATGCCTCGCTCTCGGAATGGGCCTCCAAAAAGGTCGAATCCAATTCACTCCGGATCTTCTGCCCGCAGATATTCTCGGCGCTGAAACTCTCATTACTGGAGAATCTGGAGATCGCATCGAATTCCGTCCAGGTCCTATTTTTCGCCAACTGGTGGTCGCAGATGAAATCAATCGAGGTACACCTCGGACCCAATCAGCACTGCTGGAAGCGATGCAGGAACGATCGATCACCGTCGCAGGAACTCGGCATAGGCTTGACCCTCTATTCGGAGTCATCGCCACACGGAATCCCATCGAGATGGAGGGCACCTACCCTCTACCGGAGGCCCAGCGCGATCGGTTCTTGATGGAAGTCGTTCTGACCAGTCCCGATGCAGAGACTCTCTCAAAGATTGCAGCATTGACAACGATCAATGAAGAACAGCAAATGGAGAGTTGTTTCACTCCTTCAACCTTTTCAAAACTCCGCGAAACTGTTCGGAAAGTCATCGCCGCTCCTGCGGTTCTTGATCGTGCAGCACGCTGGATCGCAGCGACCCGGCCAGAAGACTCGACGGCACCTGAATCCGTTCGCAAGGGAGTCCGTCTGGGAGCGGGGGCGAGAGCTCTACAAGCCTTAATCCTTTGTGGAAAGGTGGAGGCTCTCCGTGCAGGACGCACTCACCTTGCCGATGAAGATTGGCAGACATGGCGAGAAGAAATCATTCGTCACCGACTGGTGATGAGCCTAGAAGGAGAACTCCAAGGCCTCCAAGTGAGTGAAATTGTCCGTGCTGTCGACAAAGAGGTCAGCTAAATCATGCGTCGCAATTTCCATTCTCTGAGCGGGGTTCGCTTCGACCCCAATTTCTGGAACAGGAAGTTGCCTCTATCCCTGTGGCTGCTCCTTCTCGTCTCTTTTCTCTTCACTCTCCCTGCCCCATCCCTGGCTCACAATCTTGATCAAGATCCGGCACTCTCTGCGATTGTGAATATGATCATCACCCATGCTGATCAAGACGAGGTGGTCGAAGAGGCTTGGAACTGGGCCCGCGAACGGGCTCGCATGGTAGAACTTCGACAAGCTCTCATCTCCGAAGCAACAAAGCGAAAGAGTGCCGCTCTTTTTCGAAGGGCCGCAGAAAGTTATCTTAAATTTGAAGGACTCCCTGAGGTCGTCTCTCTGCTGGAACAAGCGATCTCCATCGATGATGATCCGGCGGCGCGTAGCGCACTGAGTCAAATCTGGCTCCGAGGAGGTTGGCCCGAAGAAGCACGAAAAATTCTAGGAAATCTCAGGCCAACAGCCGGGGCTCAATTCATTTTCCAGATCATCGATCCCAACTCTTCTCAAGCAGTAGGTGTTGGGACAGAACTCTCACCAGATGATCTCCAACTCATCAGCGATGCTTTACCCTTTTATTTAGAAGTACAAAAGGGCTCTCGCCTCCTCCTAGAAATGGGATACCCCGATACTGCACTGCGATTGCTGATCCACAGTGGAGATTCACGTGAAATCGAATCTCTTCTTTCTGAATATCCTGAATCGATCAAGTCATTAGGCTCTATTCAGGAAGCCCTCGCATACTGTCGCCTGGTGGGCCTACGCCTCGACCCTTGGTTTCAAAAGTCTTGGTTTCAAAGGTCACCCGCACTGGAAGAACTTTGGCGAGGGTCTTTGGGAATGTCTCCTCAATCGGTGACCTCTCTTCCTGATTCAGAACATCCCATCCCCTCTCTTCTTGGAGCATCAGAGTCTTTGGAAAAGGGGGACCAGAGAACCGCCCGAAAAATCGTCGCCATTCGACAGGCTTCCCTGACTCCTCTTCAACGCCCCTCCTCCATCTCCGAAGAACTCTTCCAGCGCAAACCAGAGTGGTTTTCCAGAACTCTTCCACCTGAGCAACGTGAAAAATTATTGCGCTTCGTCAAAGCTCCAGAAGCCGCGAAATTAGCACGCATGGCGGCACTGCACTCCGATCCTGGAAGTGCGCTAGAGGCCCGTCTCTGGTTTCATGCGAGTCGACTCTCGGGAGAAGTTCGAGAGAGCGATCGTGCACGTCGACTCTCTCCCGATGCCGCCGTGTCAGTTGAGATCCTTCCGGGAGTTCTCGCCACATGGCCTCTTTCTGCGGCCATCTCCCCCATAGACATTCCATCACAAACAACTCAACCGGGGCAAATCATCGGCCGTTGGAATCACCGATCACTTCGAGTTCCCGGCCCAGACCTCTCCCATGAAGAGTGGCATTTACGGACCTGGAGAGAGACGGGTACAAATGGAGAACCCATTCATCAAACGCCTGGCTTTTCACTCGAGGTAGGAGACCTTCAGATAGAAGGAGATGAATCCTCATGGTCTCTCCAATTCGGAGAGCCTTCCATCCAACTCTCCCGAGTCGGGGACGATTCGAGACCCTTACTGGACCCGGATTCGGGGCCGCGCCTTGATCTCCTGCAACTTTGGATCTCCTCACTCGACAAACTGGTCTCTCATGTCCCCCTCGATCGCTGGCCGACTTCTATCATTCGATTTATGCATTCCGTGGCCCACAGAGAACGTTCCTCTGCGGCACTGGAATGGGCCTCCCTCATCGTCGAAGAGGACGCACTGACCGTCCATGCCTCGGGGCGGGGGGGGCCACTTGCGCGGAGT
>JAACCY010000051.1 GCA_009937185.1 Planctomycetia bacterium | reverse complement strand
TTAAGCTCAGTGTGCCGCTTTAGACGCGTTGTGCCGCTGGAGACTCAGACTCATCTCCGGACAATTCAGACGGTGTGCTCGTTGAAGCATCCGGCTGAGCATTCTCTGCCGCATCCTCGTTGATCGGCAACTGTTCAGTATATGGAGCAGGGGCAGCTTCACCCTCTTCGAGAGCCAACACTTGGGCTTCGTGGATCACGGTCTTCTTGCCACGAATGCTGTCTTCAGAGATCTCAAAAAGAATATCGCGCATCAGATCTTCAACAACAGAGCGCAGGCCTCGTGCCCCTGTTCCTCTTTCCCTTGCGATACGAGCCACATGTCGTAGCGCACCGGGGGTGAAATCGAGCTCGCCACCCTCCATCAGGAAAAACTGTTGATACTGACGAACGAGGGCATTGCGCGGCTCTGTCAGGATCTTGACAAGATCGTCCTCTTCGAGCGGCTGCAAAGCGGTCAACACGGGCAATCGGCCCACAAATTCAGGAATCATTCCGAACTTGATCAGGTCTTGCACCTGCACCTTGGAGTAGAGCTTCGCCCTCTCGTTCGGATCTTCAATATTGGGAAGCTCACCTGCGATCTGCTTTTTATCGCCGGGTCTGAATCCAACTTTGCGAGCATTGAGTCGATCTGCCACCACTTCCGGAAGTCCCTCAAAGGCTCCTCCGCAGATGAACAGAATGTTAGTGGTGTCGAGTTGAAGGTACTGCTGCTCTGGATGCTTACGGCCACCTTGAGGCGGAATGTTGGCGACAGTTCCCTCGAGAATTTTCAAGAGCGCTTGCTGTACACCTTCGCCGGACACATCTCGCGTGATGGAAACATTTTGCGTCGCCTTACCCACCTTGTCGGTTTCATCGATAAAGATGATGCCGCGCTGGGCTTTTTCCATATCGTAATCAGCGGCCATCACCAACTTGAGCAAAAGGTTTTCGACATCTTCGCCGACGTAACCTGCTTCTGTCAAAGTGGTCGCATCACCGATCGCTAAAGGAACATCGAGAACGCTAGCGAGAGTCTTTGCCATCAAAGTTTTTCCGCTACCCGTAGGCCCGATCATCAAGATGTTCGACTTCTCAATCTGAACATCATCCTCACCTTCCGATTCTGCGGTGAGGGTATCCAGATGCACCAACCTGCGATAATGCAGATGGACCGCAACGGAGAGGGTTCGCTTCGCCTCTTCTTGGCCAATCACATATCGTTGCAACTCGTTGTAGAGTTCTTTAGGGCTGGGAACATCATCCAGAGTACGAGGAGCCAATGGTGCGTCCTCAAGACCTGAACCTGGCTCTGGATGAATGATGACGTGGCAAAGATCGACACAGTCAGCGCAGATAAAAAGCCCAGGAGGCCCGGCAATCAGGCGAGATGTCTCATGCGACTGCTTCCCGCAGAAGCTGCAACTTTCCTTGCCTGATGGCCCGGTTCCTTCTGAAGACATTTCTTAATCCTACTAACTCGCCTCAGTGGTCGGTTTAAGGGTCTCGATCACTTGATCGACCAGACCGTATTCCTTCGCCTCGTTGGAGGACATGAAGAAATCCAAGTGTGAGTCGTCATTGATCTGACCGGGAGATCGACCAGAGTGATGACTCAAGATCTCGCTGAGAACTTCCTTGTTGCGCTTAATCTCTTTGGCCTGGATCTCGATGTCCTGGGCAGTGCCCTGGGCACCTCCCCAAGGCTGGTGGATCATGATGCGAGAATGTGGCAGAGCGTGACGCTTGCCTTCTGCGCCTGCGGCCAAAAGAACTGCACCCATGGAAGACGCTTGCCCGATACAGAAGGTAGCGATGTCACACTGCACGAACTGCATGGTGTCATAGATCGCTAGACCGGCCGTCACCGATCCTCCCGGGCTATTGATGTAAATGTTGATGTCTTGGTTTCTGTTATCAGAAACCAAGAACAGAATCTGGGCGATCACGAGGTTGGCTGTGTGATCATGAATCGCATCACCAATAAAGATGATTCGGTCCTTCAGAAGTCTGGAAAAGATGTCGTAGGATCTTTCCCCACGGCCCGTCTTTTCGATGACGAATGGAACGAGGTTGTCATGAATCTCGTCGATCTTGCGCATCAGGTCGTCACTCATCTCGTGTGTCCCCCTGTAACTTGTGTTGCTGTCATTACGCTCCTCAGGAGCCGGATACCTTGGCCTTTTTACGAAGCAGCTGCTTGACCTTTTCCCTCTTCATGCCATTACGCAATTCAGGAATCATGCCACCGCTGCGGTACTGTTCGAGCACTTCTTCGAGGGGGCGCTGGTAAGTTGAGGCAATCGCCTGCAACCTTTGAACGACCTCGTCTTCAGTGACGAACACCTTTTCTTCATCTGCAATTTTGTCGAGGACGAAGATACGTACGAGTTCAAGCCTCGCCTGTTTCCCCATCTCTTCATCTTTCTCAGCCTCTGCGCTCGCGTCCTCTTCAGAGGCACCTTCGCGCATCATTTCCATAATCTTGTTACGGACTAATGAATCTTTACGGCGTGAAATCATCGATTCTGGAAGTTCCATTTCGACGGAGTCCGCCACCTTTTCAGAGAGAAGATCTTCTTGCCGAGTGTTCTCTTCGGCAATACGGCGACCTTCCATTCCTTCTCTGACCTTATTTCTGAGATCTTCCTCGGATTCGACACCAAGGCGGCCCAGAAACTCTTCGTCCAATTCAGGCGTCACCATCTTTTTCGCATCGCGAACTGTCAGGTGAATGCTGCCGCTCTTCTCTCTGTGCTCGGCTTCCGGGAAGTCCTGAGGCACCTCGACTGACTTTTCAAAAGTCGCGTCCTGAGCCGCACCGGCTAAATCTTTTGACAGACCCGAGATCTCCATCGAATCGATGAAGTCGTCACCGATCTTCATCACCACTTCAGATTTAGAGAAGATGGACTCCCCTTCAACCTGAAGATCGATGTCGACAACCGCAAAGTCGCCCTCTGCTTGCTGGCCCACCTCAAGGGGTTCCAACGTCGCTGATTGCTCGCAAATACGATCGACCTCTGCGGCAACATCTGCATCTTCTACAGGAACCACTTCGGAGTCGATCTCAATGTTCTTGTACTCGGGAAGCTCGAAGGTTGGCTGTACGTCAAAAACCGCCTCAAAAGTGAACGGTTTATCAGCTGAGAACTCAACGTTTTCAAACTCAGGGAATCCAAGAGGCTTGTAATCGGCTGCCTCAAACTGTTCTTCTACAGAACGTCTCTTGAGATCTTCGCGAACATCTTCTTGAACCTGATCGTTGAATCGCTTCTTCAATATCGCCAAAGGAACTTTGCCTTGTCGAAAGCCCGGCAACATGACGCTATTCTTCAGCTGGCGGAAGTTCGTCTCCAATTCGGAGGACACTGTTTCCTGGGATATGGTGATTTTGAGCCGCTTACGACAAGGTCCCTCGTCGGCAAGCTCGATATTACTGGCAATAAAATCCTGTGAATCGGTGCCTGCATCGGTAGCCGGATTCTCGGTAGCACTGGTATTCATATTAGTCACTTCCGTTTCGGAGCCCTCGGCTCCGTTCGTATCATCATTCATGAGCGTTGAAGGGCTCCTTTTTCTTCTATAGGCATCAATGCCTAATGAAGAATCATCGTGTCCTCCCCCAGAAGTGTCAACGTATGCCGAGGATGGGATGCTCCCTAATCCATGTTTTTTTGCCAATTTCTAGGATTCGGAGGTGTTTTCGGAGAATTTTGGCCCTCCTCCGAGGGTCGAAAATTCCTCTCCGGGTCAAATTTTGGCGGGCCCAGTCTCCGCTTTGACATAGGATGGCGAACAAATTATCCCCATCAGAAACCGAGGAAAAAGATGAGTCACAGCCCTCAAGACTTGTTTTCCGAGCTCTCTCAATGGTCAACTGGCACCGAAGTCATCACGGATGCGGACCTGATCCAAATGAATGAGCCGCTCCAGCACCTGGTTCTTTTGCATGAGGGAAAGGTCCAAATAGAGACCCGGTCTGGGGAAATGATCGTTCAGGAAGCTCCCTGCATTCTCGGGGAGATCAGTTTTGTAACCGGGGGCTTCGCCAGTGCGACTATCCGCCCCCATGGGCCGGTTCATATTTCCCGCATCTCCTTTAAAACTCTCGAAGAACGCTGGAATGACCCCAAAGAATTTCGTCGGATCTATTCGGAATTAACCCGCTTGTGCATTCAGCGCATCTCTGGGGCATACCATGACCGATACATCGCTCTGGTCGCTCACGATTCGAGAAAATCAGATTTGGTAGAGCTCGTCCACTCGCACAAAGATTTCTTCTCCGGCCAATCCCTGATATCGACACAAAACACCGGTCTCACGATCACAGAGAAAACCGGATTACAGATCGCTCGCAGAGTGCGGACTGGCCTTCTAGGAGGTGATCAACAAATCGGCGCTCTCGTCTCTGAAGGCTTGATCAGTGCTGTTATTTTCCTCAGAGATCCATTGTGGGCTCAGCCCCATAGTGCCGATGTGAATGCACTGATCCGTATTTGTGAACTGGAAAACATTCCCCTCGGCACCAACCAAGCTTCAGCGGAAGCCATCATTCGCCTAATGACCTGAGGTGAGAAAGCCGATCACGCTCCCGATATCAGCGCGATGCTCTAGCGTTTCGGCGGGGTCCACGATCGCCAACCGATCTTGTGGCACCTCCGCCTCTGCGATCAATCTTGCTACGAGATAAACTCCGAGAATCCTTCCACCTACAATCAACCACTCCGAACTATCAACCACTCCAAACTCATGCGGGGTCAATTTTCAATTCGGGAAATAGGCTCTTCAAATGACGCCACGCTTTACTATTTTTTTCGCATAATTTCTCAAAGAAACTGGAGTCACGAATATGAGGCGGAGTTTCTTAATGACGGCATGAACGTTTCATGGGTAAACTATGCCTGAAATGCGATTCTATCTCTCTGTCATACTGATCTCAGCCGTGCTTTCGGGATGTTCCTCCCTGACGAAAAGCCACGAATTGTCGCATGACGCCTCTTCTGCGATTCGAGTGGCGACATACAACATCAAACACGGTCGAGGCATGGATGGCACCCTGGATCTCGAACGAACCGCAACCACCCTTGAGTCGCTCGGTGCTGACATCATCGCTCTGCAAGAAGTGGACGATCAGGCCCGACGAAGCGGTGGCGTCGATCAAGCTTCATGGCTGGCCGATCGGCTCGACATGCACGCGGCTTATGGGGCGTTCATGGATTTCCAGGGTGGACGCTATGGACTTGCGATCCTCTCCCGACGACCGATTCAATCCCATGAATCATGGCGCCTGCCCGAAGGGAGTGAACCCCGAGTCGCTCTGGCCACTCGCATCGAGACCGATGCAGGAGAGGTGATCACCGCTGTCGCGGTTCACTATGACTGGGTCAAGGATGATGGTTTTCGATACGCGCAGGCTCTGGAGACCCTTCGGCAGATCCAGACCCTCAACACTCCCTGGGTCGTCTTCGGCGATTTCAATGACGTCCCCGATTCACGCACCATGAACGCCTTTCAGCAGGTGGCCAGGGATGCGACGAAGCCGAGTGACTCCGCAGCAACCTTTCCAGCAGACCAACCAATGATCGAAATCGATTACATCTTCAGCGGACCGCCCAGTGCATGGGTGCCCACGTCCGCATGGGTCATTCCGGAATCGGTCGCATCCGACCACCGACCGGTGGTGACGGATCTTTTCCTGAATTGAAATCGATGCCCACACTGGCAGTGTGGAGGTCAGGGGTTCGAGCCC
>JAACCY010000227.1 GCA_009937185.1 Planctomycetia bacterium | reverse complement strand
CTCCGTAGTGATTTTTTTGAGAAGCCAACGCCGCATACATCAGAGGCTCCCCATTATATGTATCGGGACATTTAATGAGTGGGACTTCATAACAAAGCATTCCCCAACGGATTACTTCTTGATAACCCTTGGGAAGGTTTTTTCTGACGAGTGCTCTTAGTTTCTTCATAGTCGGACGTCGGTCTTCAGGAAGTTGGTCGATATACTCTTTAGGCGTCTTTGCCTGTGACTGAACCATCACTACCCCTTTTTGAACAATGGTAACATTTTGACGCTATCGCTCAAAAAAGTTTAGTTTAAATTACTGTTGTCCATTAATTCAGAGAGGGAGTTTGTATGAGTTCTGAAAACAATACCAGCGAAGGCGATTCCAAAATAGTTGTGCGATTATCTTTTGGTATTTTCGCGCTTTTATTGATCGATATGGGCAATTCCGGAATTCAAAAATTTAATTCTGTTGAGCCGTGGTTTGTGTTTTTTGTCAACGTCATGATGATTATTTTAGGATTTGTTGTGCTGTTGAGATCTTTATCCATGAAATCGTGAAGTCGTTATTTCACGAACGCGAATGAATAACTGAAATCGAGCCAGGAGACTCCTCACAATCTCCCAGCCCGAGTTGTTTGAATAAAAACCACTGATCCGTACCGTCACGTTTTGATATTGTCACAGTCCAATTTCTTTATCTTTAGTTTTGCTCCTCTAGCTCTTCGCCCACTCTTCCACCAAAACGATTTAATACATGTTTTTCAAACAGCTTTTCATAACAGCTGTCAGAAAGTCTTGATTTAAGAGAAGCGATTTTTTCCAAAATGAGGTCGGGTTCATCTTCACTGAGATGTTCTACGGCATATGTCAAAAGGTTGCCAAGGGCATGAAGAAGGAGAGATGGATTTTGAATGAGATGGACTCGCTCTAAGATATTGTTGTAAGCATCTACCGCAGGCGGATCGTCACTGATAAAGAACCATGTCTGTAATAATAGAGCTCTTGATCGAAGATGTAGACATCCTCTGGATTCAGATTCATCGATTAGGCTTCTAATTATTGCCCAGGCCATGGCGGGATCATTTTGTAGCAGTGCGTAACTTCCTAGTGATAGCTTCGCTTCCAAAAGGCCTTCTTCGCAGACGATGTCCATTCCCGCGAAGTGATCGATGGCTTGGCGAAGTAAACGTTCCCCGTCCTCATAGTTTTCTTCCTGAGTGCAGATTTCCCCCTCTCTGAGGTATTGATATCCAATCAGTCGGGGATAGTGCTCTTGAATATAGGGCTGTAATTGTTTTGCTTGCTGGGCTTCCTTACGGGCGCGCGGTGTATCTTTTTCATCGAGGGCGCAACTGGCGGCATTGAGGTGATAACTACTGAGGTTGGCCCATTGATGAGCTTTTTTCAGAGAAGAAATACGCTTTTGGCAACTCCAAATCTCCATTGCACGGTCGGGTTGGCCGGATTCTCTGTAGAGTTGCGCGATGCGAAATTCGATAGTGCCTGTGAGTGCAAATCTAAGCCCATTGGAATGGCGGAGTGCCGTTTCGAGTTGTTCCTGACCTGATTTGAAGTCTCCATCTTGAGCGGCAGCGGTGCCGTGAATTAAAGACAGCAATGTATCTTGCCATATTTGAAGTACTTCAGAGGAGTGTTTGACTAAATTCGAACGCACTTCATTGAGCTCTATTAAGGCCAGATGGGGTTGGCCTTCTCTGGCCATTCGGCTCGTTCGATGAAAGAGTGCATACGTGTGAACTGGCGAGTTTGATGGAAGTACGATTGCGCAGTGGTCAGAGATGATTTTCGTATCAAGTGCCGAAAATGCCTGATAATCCCGCCGACGCAGTGCATATGCTGCGAAAAGTTCGCGCGATGACATTGTTGGCAGTAACTCTATATCTTTCAGAGTAGATGCAAATGACCCTGGAAGAACTTCGAGAGCCGTGGCCATGGCATTGTGAAAACAAGCGTCCGTTGCATATCCGAGTCGGTGACTTAACTTTGGAAAAGCTTCACTAATATTTTCGAACCACTCCACTCTAGAAAAAGCAATCCAAGCCGCTTCCTGCTGGGGATCGCCTCGCAGTATCTTCCCATCGTCGTTATCTAGAGATTCCATATTCATGGCTGCACCTCCAGGTCAGTGTAAATCTCACCCGGAAGTGGGATTGCTGAAATCGTAAACTGTCGCCGCTGTTCTACCCCCGTTGTCGCTGTGTCTGATCCTGTGAAAGTGATTCCAATGCGGGGTCCACTTTGCCAAGTTTTGAGGCTCGTGATGCGAGTTTCTGGTTGGTCGAGCCAAGACCGGAATGAATCCAGTTCTTGAGGAGTCGTCACGGGGTCCATCCAGCGACAAATTTGTAAGAGCCAATCGAGCTGGGAGACAGAATTGATGACGGCAGGAAGTCTGCTGGAGGCGGATGTGATGGGAGTCGATTGAAAGTAGAAAGAATCAACCCCAGGATCGGGTGGCGCGTTATTTTCGTGTACATAACAGAAACGTACCGTTGCCGGATATTGTGAAAACGGACCCGTAGCTCCCCAGGAAGATCCAGCCAAAGGGCCGGTTGTGAGAATGTGAAGAGATACGGATCCCAAATATATGTCGCTATTCGCGTTGGATAACGCCCTGAAGAATCGTAGATCTGTGATGGGGTTTTTACTTTGAAGATGGGGCAGCAATGCATTGGATCGAAGATGTTCTAGGCAATGCCCCATGATCAAGAGTTGGGGTGGCGAGGTGGGTTCTGGACCCGGTTCCGATTGGGCGGGTAATGTCGCCGGCAATATGATAGTGAGCAGCATCCAGCAAAAGAGTGGATACCGGTGAAGCAGTGCAGTGTGGCCAAAGCCACGGCTGAAGGCGAAAGCGTTACGGCTGAAGGCGAAAGCGTTACGGCTGAAGGCGAAAGCG
>JAACCY010000226.1 GCA_009937185.1 Planctomycetia bacterium | reverse complement strand
GTCGACCAAGGAAGCCATGGTTCTGAAGGCTGAATCACGATGGCGTCCCAAAGCCTGAGGTTCTGTACCAGATAGGATCGGGCATCGTCGATGACGAGTTGTGGAGCGGTGCGTCCCAGAAGGGCCGCATTTTCGTGAGGAAAAACCTCTGCTCCCGCAGGCGAGAGTAAAGCGGCTTTGACAGCCGGCTCGATTTCCAAAACGATGATTTCACCGTCCCAAGTCTCGACCGCTGATGCAACGCTGGTGCCCCCCCCTAATCCGACCATCAAGAGTGACCCGGAGCCTTTTCCTGTCCAAGTGGGAAGTACCCCGAGAAGCACCTCTGTGGGCATGTCCGCCATGCTGGGCTCACCTGGAATGAGAGGGACACTCCCTTCGATCCGTCCACCCACTCGCAGGTATCCCGTATTCTGAGCAGTATCTTTCTCGATGAGGACATTCCCAAGCTTGCCTGGGAAAAAACCTGCAATCTCTCGATTCTGCCAAGCGGTGAGAGCTTCTCCACTCGCCACTTCCTGACGATCCCATTGAAATACGCCAGCCCCCATGAGATTGGAATCCCAATAACTACCTGCAGAAGCGAACAATAAAGCTCCACAGAGAAATGCTCCCGCAGAAGTTCCATGGCCACTTTTACGCAATTGGGGAACACCGACAGCAAATGTCAGAATTCCGCAAGCAATGAAGAGTCCCAACAATCCATACTGGGGTAAAGCCCAGACCGCTGTCAGGCCCAACCCGATCACTCCACCAATCAACTGCGCACCTTGCAAAACCCCAGCACCTCTATCAAGTCGTCCATGTTCGCCATGAAGAACCATCATTACAGGCACGAGGACACCCGCAAAAAATGAGGGGGGTCCAACAACCATAAGAATGATCAACACTTCGCTCATATATACCCAGAGCCCTGCTGCTCCAGAGAACATCTGAACCGAATAGATAAACAGATGCGGAGCAAACGACAGTATCAGAAGTGACAAGCCCTGTGAAATCAGCCAAAGGGCCCAGCAAAACCTTTGAATACGTTCTTTACCCACTCTTGATCTCAATGCCGGCATCGACTGAGCACCGAGAGCCGCTCCAAGAAGTGCAGTTGCAGAAGTGATACCAAAGATCGTAAGAGTCGACCCGAGAACTTCACCTAAAGCGCGTACCCAACCAAGTTGGATAGACATGGAGATCAGTCCAACCCAAAAGGCAACCATGATGGAAGGATTCAAAACCGGGGCATCTCGTTCCAATAGCTCGGAAGGCTCACGTGTTCTGGCTTCTTCGGCACGACAACAGGCGAGCAACATCAACATGGCACACGCAAAAGTTCCGAATCCACCTAATCCCGGCAACAAGAGCAAAGGAGTCAATGCAGCCCCCACCGCACTTCCAACATCAAGTGCACAGACTCCGAATGACGTTCTTTCAAGAACCTGAGCGCGGGAAGTATTGAAAGCAGAGGTGATCGCTGCTCCTAGGGGAATCGCTCCACAAAGGAGAGGTAGTGATAGCGAGATCCGAATCAGAGAAAGCCCTCCGATACTGCTGCCCTCAACAATAAAGGGGAGAAGGTAGATCACCCAAATTCCTGCTGGAATACATCCGAGAAGAGCAATGCGACACCAGTGAGACGGTTGAGAGCGTCTTTCCTCACCTCGTGTCACCAGAATCTGACCTGCGGCCAAACCGAGAAGTGCGATGTTCATCGCCAATGCGACACCCTCAAAAGTGTTACCAAAAACAGTGGCGAGATTTCTGGCGACAAGAACTTCAAGGATCATCAATGATGCCCCTATGACAGCAAGTTTAGGAATTGCGTTCATAGGTTATGAATCTCCCTGGTCGCCAGCATTTTCAAGTCCTTCTAATTCTTTGATTCTATCCAGAAGTCGTCGCTTGCGTTCTTCGTCGTCATCTCCCGACTCATCGAGGTGACGTTGATACCACCGCCGAGCTTCAGCGGGCATACCCGCTTGATCAGCAAGAGCACCGAGTTGGACAAACATCGAGGGATGCTTGACCCCCTCCGTTTCCTGACGCTCAAGAAACAATAACGCAGTTTCGGGACCCTGCTGTCGTCGAAGTACCTCTGTCGCTTCAAGAATGAATTCTGAGCGAGCTTCAAGCTTAACTTTATCCATCAGTTTCGAATAATTCTCGCCTGAGAGTTTCCACTCTCCTCGGCGAGCATCTAAACGAGCCAATCGAAGAAGGAGGTCTAGTCTTCTTTCCAACTCTGCAGGCCCCTCAGCCTGCTTTTCTGCTTCGACGTAAGCCTCTCTGGCCTTCTCTTCCTTCCCTTCATCTAACAGCTTCTCTGCCAACAGGGTCAATGTGGATATTCTTGTGGGATCAGGAAGAGCTTCAGCTCCACCTTGCTCAATACGGTCCCTCACAAGCATCTGACGAAGACCCTGTATCGCCTGTGCATTTCCTGGGAATTTTTCAAGAACCTTCTCAAAGTGAAAACGCGCTTGTTCGCGGTCTTGACTGGATAAGAGCAATTCCCCTAATGAAAGATGAGAAGGAAGATGTTCGGGATCTATTTCGAGGAGTTCCACGAGAACTTTGCGAGCCTCCTGCGGGCGTCCCAACTTCAGGAGACATTCCGCTTGGCGATATCTTGCAGTACTGGCACGCCCTCCGTCTTCGATAGTCCTCAATGCAATTTGAAAACATTTGAGAGCGGATTCGAATTGTTCCCACTGAAGAAGAGACATACCTTCCTGATAGGACACACGAGATGGGGCATTGCCTCCCAAATTAACAGCTACAGTTCGAGCCTTCTCAATAAAGCCTGAAAAGGATTCCTTGTCAGCAATCGCTGACAATAACAACAAGGCCTCTAATTCCTGTTCAGGAAGTGTCGACTCCAGATCAACTAATCTATTTGCGGCAGCACGAGCCGCTTCATCGTCTGAAAGTCGAATATGAACCTTCATCAGTTCAAACCAAGGCAAAGATTGCTCGGCTACCGGACTTCCATCCGTATCGTCTTCTTCAACGAGCTGTAACAAATCTAATTGAGCGGCCTCTAACTGAGAAGCCGCAGCATTGAGCCCCGCTCTGATCTGTAATGATTGAAGATATGTCCCTTGCTGTAAGGCATCGCGTTGAACAGGCTCTAGAAGATCGATGGAACGAGTCAAACCGTCGATGGCGACTCTGTTCCAACCTTTATCTCTCGCAGCGTCTGCAAGACCAAACCAAGCTCTGGCACAGTTCGGCTGTTTTTCAGTAGCACTGGTCCATAATTCATAGGGACCTTGCCAATCCTGTAATCGGCTCTGAGTCATGACCGAGAAAACGATTAATACCAATGGTAATATCAAGGATCGCCATCCCGGATACTTTCGTTCCACTGTCACCAATAGAGAAACCAACAGAAACAGGGGAGCCATCAGAGGAAGGTACAAAAACCTCTCTGCAAATCTTTCAGGATGCGGAATGATTTGTAGCACCGGCGAAAGTAACAAGAAAAACAATGGCCAACTCAGAACGGAGAAGAGCTCCGGTCTTTTTTTCCAAGATCTTTGCAACAGGTACAGAACAAAGATCCAACCCAATATTGAGGTCCAAGGATCGAATGGCCCTGAAGAAGGAACGATTGCTGCATATGAATAATCAACAGTGAGATTGAACGGGAAGAATACGAGTAGAACGTAACGCGATAAAACTCGCCCCAATGTCCAAATAGTGGCCCATATACTGCCCCCCCAATACTCAGTGCCAGCTCCAGGATGGTGCTGACTGAGGAGATCCCAAGCCAAGGCCAAGACCACTAATAAAGCTGGCAACCATATACGATATGAATGCCAACCATTAGAGAGAGAGAAACTCAACTTCTCTCTCTCATCCTGATCTACAGACTTTTGCTGAATACATGAAAAGAGAAACAGGCAGAGAGGAAGCGTAGCGGCCATTTCTTTTGCAGACATCGCCAAGGCAGCGAGAAGCGCAATGCCTATTCCGCGAGCCCACCCTCCGAAATTTCTGGAATACACGGCCAACAACAACGCCGAAAGATAAAAGAATGCGAAAAGCACATCTCGTCTGCCGGAAATCCATGCGACCGCTTCGCTCTGAACAGGATGGGTAAGAAATAACAGGGGAACACCTAAGGAAACGATGGCCCCTTCTCCCGGCCACCATTTGCGAATCATCATGCACAGTAAAAATGCACAACCGACATGCAATAACAGGTTATGAATATGAAATGGAATCGTTGCTTTCGGATCTTCGGGATCAGAGATCCCCATCGATCTGAGGATCAATACATCGAGTCGATACGAGATAAATCGAACTGGCCTAAATCCGGTTCGCACTTCATCTCCAACTCGAGGACCAGAAACAAGAATATCTCGCCAAGATTGAAGTTCTTCGCTCGGACCTTCCCAATCTCTCCATAACCATTCATGGCCCGTGACGAGTCTTTCATCATCAAAGACCCATTGCCCATCCATCGCGGGAGCGTAAAGCACGAAACCTGCCAACAGGAGAATGAAAAATTGAAGGACGGGCTTGTTCAAATTGTTCAAGTCATGACCTCGCATAATATCTGTGCCATGCGCTGCGCACTGTCTTCTCGAAAAATGACCTCTTGACGTTCAGGTCGCAAATCTTCACGTTTCTGAACGAGCAATTCGGGGCGATCGGTCAATTCACGCAACAAAGAAGTCAGTTGTTTCTCAATAGCGGCGTCACCTGCTTCTGAAAGGCTGAACCAACCACTCTCTTCTCTAAACAAGTCAGGGATTCCACCGACAGGAGTAGCAGCGACAGGAAGTTGACGAGCGATGGCCTCCTGAACAACCAGAGGAGTTCCCTCCCCATGGCTAGGAAGCAGTAGTAAATCAGCACTATCCATGGCTCTACGAACTTCTTTCAAATCCTTAGCCCCATACAATATCGGTTCATATGAGCCACAACCGGTCATGGGCCCCTCACCGATCACATGAAAACGAACATCTAGCCCTTTCTCAACTGCCGACTGAACCGCTCGTAAAGCACGACCATAACCTTTGGATTCGATACGTTCACCCACGTACAAGACCTGGAGTCCCGAGTTTTTCCTCGAGATCGTTCCGGGTTCGCGAAAGAGCGGGTCAATTCCAACCGGCAGAACTTCGACTCCAGATATCTGATGTCGGTCTTCGAGTTCTTGGGCCATATCAGCACTGACTGCCAAGACTTTTGTCGCTTCCTGGAGTCCCTTTTTAAGAAACCAGCTCCCTACGCGTTTTCGGCCATGCACATGAACGTCACTCCCGTGGCACCAAACCACGACAGGAATGCCATGTTTCTTCGCCCACGAGGAAACGAGAAGTGCGCCCGGTACCGCCCAGTGCACCAGAACCACATTTTTTGAATCGGAACGACTCCATTTTTTCAAGGAGCGACGAGCAGAGAGTACCCATGACATTGAAGCCAAGGCGCCAGCCCCACCACTTCTGGGAGATTTCCCACCCGAAAAATATCGAAACCTTCGGATCGACAGAGGACCATCTTGTTCCTCGACACAATCTTTGGGGTGGATGGCTGGAGCGAGAATCTCGGTCTCGAAATGGGAGGCGAGTTCCTCATGAAAATCGCGAATAAATCGTGCACGCCATGGTTCTACAGTACCTGGCCAGGAAGCAGAAAAGACTTTCAAACACGGCTTATCGATCACGTTAATCGTTCATGCTCTTCCTGAACATCCAGAACTCCACGTCTGGACTTACTTTGCATATTCGTTTTCCCAGAAAACCATTCTGCAAGGCATCCTACTAGCATCAGTTGTAATCCGGCAAGACTGAGCAATGCTCCTAATACCAAAAGTGGATATCGATAATTGATGGTTCCATCCACAATTCTGGAATAACCCAAAAATCCCAATATCAAGATTCCTGGAATGCAGATTCCGAAGCCCCATCTCAAGAGAGATCTACCTGGACGATCTTGGCCGCGAAGGAATATCAACAAAGTGATCAAATCAATGGAAGCTGAGAAGGCTCTAGAAATACCGAAATGAGAAGTTCCGGTCTGACGAGGCCTATGGGGAACAGCAACCTCAGTCACTCTGTATCCCCAACGGGCTGCGACCAAATGCATGTAACGAAAATGACCTCCAGAGAGAGGAACCGCCAATGCCAATTCACGGGACAGCACTTTAAATCCACAATTTCCGTCACGCAAAGGAGGACCGCCTACGCAACGCACGACACTATTGTAAATTTTAGAGGAAATGCGTCGACTGATATTATCCGCGCGATGCTGACGCCACCCCACAACCATATCGAAGCCATCTCTGACCCTATCAACAAATCGTTGAATCTCTTCGGGCGGCTCCTGTAAATCGGCATCGATAGTGGCGATCAACTGACCGGCCGCGATATCAAAACCAGCTGCCAACGCATCGCCTTTACCGAGAGATCTGCGTAACCTCAAAACCTTGCATCTAGGATCACGACTCGTCAACAACTCTAATTTCTCAGCGGTCCCGTCTTTGGATCCATCATCGACAAAGATGACTTCGAAGCCCGCCACGTCCAACCATTCGAGAGAAGGAAGAACACGATCGAGCAAAGCGGGAATCGCTTCGATCTCATCACGAACCGGAATCACCATACTGAGTTCAGGTTTATCCATCAGAGAACCTCCGGAACCATGACACCTTGATCTCTCAAGATCTCAGACAGATCCCAGAAATTTTGTATCACATGATCTGGTTTTGTTTCCCCAGTGACCGACCTAAATCGATCTTCACGGCTCACCAGGACGGTCACCATTCCGATTTCGTTGGCAGGATCGATGTCGTGAAGAGGGTTGTCACCAATGTAGAGACATTCGGATGGTCTCAAATTCAAATCCGTACATGCACGCTGATACAGTTTGGGATTAGGCTTAGAGATGCCCACTTGATGGGAAATGAATATCGCTCTGTGATCGAAGTAATCCAGCAGTCTCAATCGAATCAGTTTCTCCGACTGCTTCACTTCTAGACCCTCCGTAATAATACCCAACTTCAAATCGGTTCTCGCCAAACGGCGAATCATCTCGTGGGCATCCTCGAAAGGTTCCAAGAATCGGGTCTTAGTATCGTGATAAGCAACGATTCCTGCCGAGATAATAACGGCGGGATTGAGCCCCTTCATCGATCGACGAGGTAATCGAAGCAATAATTTGTCAAAGTGGCCTTCATAGTTGGAAGAAAACTCCTTCACAACCTCGGCCAATTCCTCAAGAAGAACTTCTTCTTCCATCTCGAGCCCCGCCTTTATCATGGCGCGAACACTGGCTCTTCTCGCCCGAGCGGCGAAATCGACCGTTGAAAACAACGTGCCATCGATATCAAAAAATATCGCTCTTATTTGACTCATCAATACCACCTCGGTCAAAACACGAGGGTCGCCTCCAGGACATTATCCCGGCAGCGACCCTCGCAACTGACCTCACAACCTACGGACTAGTTAAACAGCTTCTGCTCCTCGGCGCGAAGATCTACGATCTTTGCTGTAACGAGGATGTACAAGCTTCGCTTTTCATTCAGGTTTGCTTTCCTACGGAAAGCGTTCTTAATGATCGGCAAGTTTCCAAGAATCGGCACTGTGGATTCGTAGTTCAACTCGTTCAATGAACGGAAACCACCCAGAAGTACTGTTCCACCATCCGGTACTGTTACCGAAGTGAAAGCTTGCTGAAGAGAAATCTCGGGAAGATCGATCTCAACCAGACTGGCAGCACTTGAGAGTGTTCCCAAACTGATGGTGACTGTCGAAATGACTCCATTAATCAAACTCGCAAGCGTCGGACGAACATCCACTGTGATGTATCTACGGTCAGCAGAGATCACGGGACGCACATCAAGAACAACACCGTCTTGGAATGTATCGATGACAGGGTCAGCGACTTCCGAAACGACCAGTCCTGTACCACCCGAAACCAACTCGTAATCCTGAACGTACGATCTTTGAGTGATCACTGAAACATGAACACGCTGACCATTTGAGGCCGTCACCTTAGGAGCAGTAACGATACGTGCTGATCTTTCTTCCTGACTGGCACGGACAATGGCGTTGATCTGGAATGGATCGAGCCACGTGACCTGCATCGTCAAACCACGAAGCGTGGAGTTCAGTCTGGAACCCGCAGCACCACCGACAAATCCGTCGAGAATGTTCTGCATGCGTCCGGCAGTTCTGTTCTGGCCCATAACAAGAAGAGGATCGGTGGGATCACCCAAGTTGTTAAAACCAATGTCACTTCCGCCAGTGCCTGAACTGTTAAAGCTTCCGTAGGCCGTACCAAATCCCTGTCCGGGAGGCTGCCCAAGGTTTCTTGAATCGACACCGATATCTTCAAGGAAGTCGTCGACCATGTCGATAAAGCGGGCCTCAACAACAACGAAGACGTCGCTATTTGCACGCAGATTATCGAGGAAATCCATAATGGAGAGGTGCAACTCACGAGTGGCATTGACGAGGATCTGACCCTTATGGCCACTGATCGTAGAATTGGATTCGTCCCAACCGTCAGTTCCACCTGTAGATTCCTGAATCAACTCAACGAGATCGTCAGGAGTTAACTCTGAATCTTCTTCCTCATCGAAGCCGCCGAAGTCGAAGGGGTTGTCTCCACCACCACCCTCACCTTCGTCATTACTGGAAACACGAATCCGTGGACCAGGGAAATCTCTAATTTTGTTTAGAATGTCGGTGACGTTATAGATGTCGAAAATCAATTCGCCAAAAGCATTCTCGGGCTCTGTGATGAAGAGAATGTTCTCTTTAAAGGTGTAAGCCTTACCGGTGGCTTTCATGATCAAATCAAGAGCTTCGCCGAGCTTGACTCCATCGAGAGAAAGGTTCACAGAAACATCTGAGGCGTCGATCTCAGGATCGATAGTGATGTTGAGATCACTGACGGATCGCAAGAACTCTACGACTTCTGCCAAGTTAGCTTCAGGGAAATCGAACGAAGTCGTTCCGGTCGCCAATGTCCTGCGGATTTTGCGTATTTCCGGGGACTCCTCCAACTTTGCAGTGGAGAGATTTTCCAAACGCTTTTGAACTTCGCCCTGCCAGAAACCTTTGTCATCGGGGAAGCGGAATGGATCCTCGTAAGGGATTGCACTTCTTTCGAGGTCTTCCCACACACGAGTGGTTTGTTCTTTTTCCATCCCCAGATAACTCACGTACCTGAAGGAACGCATGAACTCATTCGCTCTGTCCTGAAGGCGCTGTGCCGCCAAATTATCAGGATCGATTCCGAGAATCGTCTTCGTCAGTTGAATGGCTTCGCGGAAATCTTCACGAACCATGGCATCTTCGATGCGATCCATCAGAGTCGAGATTCTTTCCAGACGACGATTCTCCGCTTCGCTGGTCAGACGTTCGGCTTCTTCGATGGCAAAGTTTTCTTTTTGCTCACGATTTCGTTTATCCAGATCGATTTTTAACTGGCGAGCCGTGTCGTAACTACTTTGGGCCTCAGCCTGAAGATCGGTGACGTCGACACCATAATCGAACCAGATCAATCTTTCGCGGGCTCTCTGAAGAAAACTCAAGGCCTCATCGATGGAACCGCTCTCAAGAGCCTCTTTACCATCGGAAAGGAAACGAGTCGCCTCGCTGAGACGCTGCTCTTCAAGAACCCGTACTTCTTCACCGAACTGTTGAAGAACAGTTCGGATCTCTCCATCACGACGTCCGAGGAACATCAGGCAACGAGAGAGTTTCTCCTTGGCTTCCTGCAAAGTCGGATCGGCATCGAGCGCACGGCGATAGGCTCTCTCCGCTGCAGCGTAATTTGCTTCAGCAAAGTGCGTATTCGCCTGCTCCACCAACCAAAGTGCAGTGGCACGATTCGTCTGTGCTGCGAGATTAACCTCGTCGGCAACAGCCTTCACGTCCTTGTCACCAGGATCCTGGGCACGGGCAAACAAATCCTGTCCGGTGGCTTGGACTTCCTTACGAGGCGGCTCGAAAGCGACCTCTGTTGGACGAGGGTCAGCAGACCCACTGCAACCAGCGAACAAGAACAAAAAGACTCCAAAGCAGGCGAGGCTGCCAGGAAGCATGGAGGTTCCACGATGAACGGTACTGAAAGCACCGGTTCGGGGATTTTGGGTCTCAATCACGAGAGCACCCTTTCTTCTTTCGTCCATCCCTCCAAGGGCAAACGGACGAGATCTGCAAAATTCGATTCAAATGACGTCAGAAGGACGCAACCTTCCGAAACGTCACCTTTAGTCCATCGGAGTTTCCGGTTGGGCAAAGGCTATGTTTTCAATCTCCAACTTGGCACAAATGTTTAGAACGTCTATCACGTACTTGTATGGCACTTTTTCTGCAAAATCGATCACCACAGGCAACGAAGAATCCGATCCGAGAGACACATATGTATCCTTGCGGCGTAATATGTGCTGCTCAAGATAGATCAAATCTGGTCCCGGAACCCCGGTGAAATTCTCAAAGTCTGAATCCAAAACGTCGCTCGTCGGAACCTGAGCTTGGTCTGCGTAGACAACCACTTGATCAGCCTGATATAGCAACGTTACTCGGCAGTTCTCAGACAGCATCGGCCTGCTATTAGACTCGCCCTTATTTTTTGGCAGATAAGAACGTAACGTCCCCTCTGGCATTTTAAACTTCGTGGCAAGCATGAAGAAGATCAGCAACAGGAAAACGACATCAATCATCGGTGTCATATCCGCTTCTGCTTTATTGGCATCGGGATCGACAACTTTACGCCTGGCCATTTCTTCTCCTTTCAATGCTCACGAGTAGACAACTTAAAAACAAACCGAAATGCGGTCTGCTACTCAACCTTGTAAGGGTCCTCAAATCGTTCTCCGATAGCCGCACAGCGGACTTTGAAAATTCGGGCCTTTGAACAGGCGGCAAAAACCTTGTGTATGTTTCCACTCTTCGCACCCTGATCACACCGAATTGTCACTTCGAGTGTCGAGAGCTTCTGTGTCGGATTATTAGGATTATCTTCCCAACCTCCGTAAGCCTCAGCTTCTAGCCTAAGGCTCAACTCCAACTCTTCAGCTGTCAGCGGAGGTCCATTCATCAACTGAATTTGCTCTTGACCCTTAGAGTTAAAAGACACGTTCACAAACAAAATTCTCGAACCTGGCTGTGGTTCCTCAACCGTCGCTTCTGAAGCAACGGGGAGTACAACCACAGCTTGCTGAACAGTCAATTCCGTTACGACCATGAAGAAAACAATGAGCAAGAAAACGATATCGATCATGGGCGTCATGTCCATGTCGACTCCTTTCCTCGCCACTACGATTTTCCTCTTCTTTTTCGCCATTATCTATCCCGTTCAGCCTAGTTGACTTCTTGATCGTCAAAGCGCTCCATCAGTTCAGAAGCAATACTGCTCACCTCTACTGAAGCACCGTCAATGATCGTCTTTAGAATGAAGTATGAAATCGTCATGGGGATCGCCACGATCAAACCCATCATGGTCGTCATCAATGCCTCAGAAATACCGCCAGCCAGATCTTTTGGCTTGGGTGAAGTCTTACTGGTTGCGATCACATTGAAAGCCCCAACCATCCCCATCACTGTTCCCAGCAATCCAAGCATGGGCGAGATTGCAGCGATCAGTGAAATATAGCTGATCTTTCTGTGCAATTCCGAGGTTTCCATTTCGCCCGCTTCTTCCATAGCCTCCTCGACGTCTTCGTACGGACGATCAATCTTGGGAAGTCCTGCAGCAAGAACACTGGAAAGGAAACTCGGCTGTTGCTCCAGTGCATCGAGAGCACCTTCGTAATCATCAGTTTCAAACAATGTCTCGACATGATCCAAGAGGTCTGGCGGCACGAGGACATCCCTGCGCAACTGCATTCCGTGCATCATCGTCAAGGCCATTCCTGCTCCTGATAGGAGGATAAGAATGACACCGACAGTACCTGCCGCCTTAATGTTGTCGAGAACTGAAACAGTCTCCACAGCATCTTCTGGTTGCGGAAGCGCAAAGGCAGATTCGCTCACCCCTACGAATATTGTCAACATCAAAATGGTCAAGAGAATCGGTCGGGTTGCGATCGTAACCCAAGTCTTTCTCATGAAACCTGTCCAGTTCATCATCCTGTCCTCTCTCACCTGAATTGATCTCGACATCATTTATTACTCCAGCGTGAGTCCGGAGCCACTTGCTTCAGTCGCTGATTCAAGCTTTCGGCCCTATCGGAGTCACCTTGTTTTTTTGCTAATTCTTTTGCTCGATAAAGAGACTCGGCAAGCACTTCCCCATTACCCGTCGAAGCCATCACTGCAGCACGGAGATAACGAATCATCGCCCACTCTAACTTCGAGGCGTCTCCCCCAGCTTGCTCTTCTGTAGAGCGAGCCCAGATCAACCAGCCATGAGCACGTGCTGAGGTATAGGCTGCGATTTCCTTATTGCGGCTTTCCAAAATCTGCTGACGAATAGTATCCGCCGCCTGTTTCCATTGCTTCTGCCCTTGCTGACCACTGGCGTAGCCAATCCAGGCTGAACAGATTTGATCGGTAGAGGCACTGGAATCATTAGAAACTGAAGAGAACTCTTCACGGGCCTGCTGCCATTTCTCCTGTGACAAAAGGCTCCGAGCTTTGGACAAACGAGCACCGAGAACCCAGCGCTTCCCCATACTGCCTGAAGCCAAGCTAGAGACAGCACTCTCTGCTTCAGAGAAATCTCCGGCTTTCCGGTAAGCCTCTGACAAAGCCATGCGGGCATGAGGAACATAAAAGTCTTTATCGCTCTCGAATTCGGCGAGGTACGCCTTCAAAGCAGAAACTGCCGTCGCATACTTTGCAGATTCGACGTCACCCCAGCGTAAAAGAGCGAGCCCATGCATGTACATGGCACTCGATTTTTTGAGAGCGTCACCCATGGTAGTTGCAGCCTTAAAGGAACTTGCAGCTGTCTCCCAGTCGCCTTGCTCAAAAGCACCACGCCCGCGGGTTAAGCTTGAAGACTCTCTTGAAAAGATCAACTTTTCAACTTTGTCAGCATTTACTTTTTGAGCAGTACTCACACCGGGAAGACGAAACTGAACCTGCTCGTAGCTGGCGTTAGTAATCGTCACATCTTCATAGTTGCGTCCACCACTGACAATAATCTGATCGGCTTGCAGTGCCCCTGCGAAGAAAGCAGGCAGCAATATCAAGCAAGCCATCATACAGAACTTCATCAATTGGCGAACAGCTCTATCAGCAACAGTTAAAATGGGGTCGTTCACGAGAGTTCTTTCCATCATTTACATTCACTCTCCAGCTTATCAAATCGTGCCTGGAGATCTTCGGGAGCAAAAGAAGACGTGTTGTCACCGACCATAAGACGGCGACTTCGTATCAGTTGCACCACATCTTCACATTTATTGAGTGCCTTCAGAACCTCCATGTACTGTAACCAAACGGACCAGTAGTCCCTTTCGAAAACAGCAGTAGTTCCACCAGCAAAGACCAGAGATCTTCGTCTTTGATCAAGAATCGCGAGCGCACTTTTTAGGTCTTCTGACATTGAATCCAGACGCTGTACAGAGTTGTCTTTCTTATAAAGACCCATCTCCGCAAAGGCGCGCTGAACAAACACGAACGGAGCTTCGTTGTAAGAACCGTTCACCGTTTCATCTCCATAACGATCGATGATCGTATTGAGACTTTCGAGAGCATCTCGGTGCTTCCCCGCGGCATTCGCCGCTTTTGCTCGAAAGTAAGACACGCCTATGACTAAAGATTCTTCCTCAGTCTGACTGGCAGCTTCAGCTGCAACAGCGAGCATCTCAGCGGCTTCTGCGGCAAAACCACCGTCGATCAGGATAGAAGCTAACCCCAGACGAACTCCGGGTCCGGCTTCTTCATAGTTCGCTCCTGGCAGAGCGATCCACGCCAGAACCAGTTCCCCTGCTCTCTGAAGATCCTCTTTCTTTGAAGAAGAAGAGTAAGCCTCTATCAAGTAGTAGGTTCCGGCGACCAAAGACGGATTGTCTCTCCAGTTCTTTTTCAACTCAGCGAGAACACGCTCGGATCGTTCCTGTTTGGCGTTCGCCGAAAGGATTTCAAGAAGGAACAGAAGAGCACCTTCTCGATATACGCTATTCCCAGACAACGCATCCATAATCGGGTCAAGGATCGAAAGAGCTTTCTCAGCATCTTTACCTTTGTCACTCCAATGCATCTTTGCCAACTCGTAACGCAGTACAGATTCGCCGCCTTCATCGCGATCAGATCTGGCTTGCTACAAGAGCGGAAGAATTTCACCGGAGGCATCTTTGATGGCTTGTTCCGAATCTGAACTGGATCGGAATAGACATCGAGCGGCACCCGCGCGAGCCCTGTAGAAGAAAGGCACCTTGTTTTCGACACCATCCAACTTGTAGAGTTTCGAAACTCTACGGAACAAATCACGAGCTTTTCGATAGTCTCCCTCAAGTTCAGCCTCGACAGCTTGCTGGAGCTTTAGTTGCTCACTACCAAGACCTTTTGAGTTGTCGGCGAAGAGTTTTTCAGCAACGGGGAGAAGCTCATCCCAAGCTCCACCTTCACCCTTCGCTAAGTCGCCAGTGATGGCAAAGAAGTTTTGCGCTGCCATCGACACCGAACGAGTATCGGGATAATTTTCGGCAAGAACTTGGTAGGAAACAGCAGCTTCAATAGTTCTTCCAAGTGCGTCGCTCGATTCACCTATTTCGTAAAGAGCTTCAGCGCGCCAGTTTTGGGTTTCTTTGTCAAAATCAGTCGCATAAAGAGCGAGCTTTGCGATCTCGATAGCTTCGCTGGGCAAACCCCTGTCTCGGAAACCTAATGCGGCTCGAGTGTAGAACTCGGCAGGTAGGTTCCCTGCGCCCAATTCGACAAGCATGCTCAAACCTCGGTTGGCACCATTCACGATTTCTCGTGCTTGGGCGGGGTCCGCGTCATAGGCCTCTTGAACATCAAACTTTGTAATGATGTCCTTGATCAGTTTCATTCCTGTATCCCTGTCACCTGAAGCGATGCGGGTGACGCCCTCTTCGACGTCCAGCAATGCGGACAGAGTCAGCAAATCTGGATTTTCAGGTTTTGTACGATAGGGAAAACTAGAAGCCTCTGCGTCGTAAAGGAAATCGAGCAAGTCGAGTCCGTCTTCAGGCATGCCCGCTCGGTTATAAGCTTGCAAAGAACCCGTCAAAGCTTCGATCCTCATCTTGCGAATGAAATAAATCACGTCGTCGCTAAATGGAGGATCAGCACTGGGTTCAATATCGACCAAAAGTTCCAATTCAGAAGCCGCTTCCTGTGCCTTACCGGCGGAAGAAAGGGCCTGACCGAAAATCAACTGGGCTTCGTATCTTCGGCCAAAATTTTCGTAGCGAGAATTGACGAACTCTTCAGCAAAACTGGCGAGTTCTAAATACTTCTGGGTCGAGTCTTCAGTTCCGTCAGGAAGCATCCCCGCATACACCTTGAAGGCGTTCAAACGGTTAAATTCCCAAAGGTCTCGCATACGAGTGCTCGAGCCTAATTTTTCAGCAAGTGTGTCTTTTTGCCCGTCGTCTGTATTGGTCATGACACTTTTTTCGGCAGCGTCGACCTCTTCATTCAGCCTACGGATGTTCTCCACAAGAACAGTTTCGACATCCAGAGCCCAAATTCGATCTCTGTTCTCAATCGCCTTTTGACGTTGAGCAGGATTGGTTGAAAAGACTGCTTCAGTATTCGCATCGTCCAATCTCAACAATGAAGCCAGAACAGATTCCAACTGCGCACCTTTGGCACGCGGATGATTGGGGTACTTCTTTGCGAGCTTTTGGATTTCGCTTTCATAACCATCGACGTCACCGTCGAGCCTCATGGCGTCGGCGAGCGAAAACTCAAGACTGGCACGCCCAGAGGAGTCCACAGTTTTGATGCGTGAGGCCACCCACGTGCGCAACAAATCCGGACTATCGTAAGTCAATAGAAGTTCATTGACGAAACGTGTCTCTTCGGCGGTCAATTGGCCACGTCCCAATGATTGGGCATGCGCCATCGTTGGTGCGAGTAGCACCAACAATAAGACACACGTGGCGACGGCTCCCGGCCATCTTATTAATCGCGAAAGACACTGATTCATGTGCACTCTCCTGGCCAACGCCAGGCCCTTCATTGACTAGTTAAATCTCTTAAATTCCTCGTCGCGGATCACAGTGATTTTGGCACTGATCAGCACGAACAGGTTTGACTGCATGCGGGATTTCCCTTTACGGCCAGCAAAGAGATCGAAGAACGGCAGTCTTGAAAGTATAGGAATGCCGGCTCTGGAATCCTGGGTGATCGTTCTCTTCAAACCACCCACAAGAACGGTTCCACCGTCAGGAATAGTCACTGTCGTCTTAATGTTGGTCACAGAAAGCACTGGGAACTCGACATTCAAATTCGTCAGGCCCAATG
>JAACCY010000225.1 GCA_009937185.1 Planctomycetia bacterium | reverse complement strand
TGGTTGGCTCTCGAAGATAAAATTGATCTTTCCTGCTTCGAGGACGTCGCACAATTACCATTGGATCATGTCTTGTCGATCGTCGCGCCGGATGCGCAATTCAATGTTCTTGTCGATGGCAAGAATCCGGGAGACGTTTTAGATTCAACAAGAGTGACGAAAGAAATTCATTACATCTCGGGGAATGCCCAATTACGTCAACTCGTCTTGCCTCTTCAAAGAAGTATTCCTTCCGACCTTCCTGTCGTTGCTGAAGGACGAGATATGGGAACAGTGGTCTTCCCTGATGCTCCAGTAAAGATATTTTTGACAGCGACGTCTGAGCAGAGAGCGATTCGTCGGCATGAAGAATTAAAGAAGCGTCTCGGTGAAGAGGTGACCTTTGAAGAGGTACTGAGACAGGTGATTGAGAGAGATTGTCGAGATAGTGAGAGAGACAGCTCCCCGATGCGACCCGCTGAGGGTTCCTGCACAATTGATTCCACTGAATGCACCATCGAAATGGTGGTGGATTCTATTCTTGAGAGGATTCCTCCAGAGTGGATCCCGGAGACAAACCCATCTACCGACTGATACGCGGAACAGCGTGGTTCTTTTGCAAGATCCTGTTTCGTCATCGAGTTCGTGGACATGAAAACATTCCCAAAGAAGGCCCCTTTTTGTTGGCGGTCAATCATTCCAGCAATCTGGATCCGATCCTTGCCGGGACTTCTGTCAAAAGGCCTATGGCATATATGGCCAGAAGTACACTTTTCAGTCCTGCTCCCATGGGCTGGATTATGAGAAATGTGAACGCTCTCCCCGTTGAAAGAGAAGGGCTCGGTATCGCTGGATTCCGGGCGATCCTGGACCATTTAGAGGCGGGCGGGGGGGCTTTGATCTTCCCGGAAGGAACTCGGAGTGCCGATGGAAGACTGAAGCGCTTCAAAGGCGGAATCGTCCGTTTGGCGAATCTTGCGCAGGTTCCAGTGGTTCCTGCGTACATTTCCGGCGCTGCCCGGGCCATGAGACGGGGAAATCGGCTTCCCAGGCCTCTGAATACCGAAATCACATTCGGAGAATGCATCGACAAGGAGGTCTGCTCCGAGGAAGATAACGGGTTGGAAGTGCTGCGGAAGGCCATCGAGGACCTTGTTCAGGATGATCACCGCTTACCTCCAATTTAGTCTGTATCGATCACGAAGGTCGTGGTCTCAGACAACAAACCAGGATACGCCAACTTGTAGTTTAGGGATCCGAAGGGCGGATCCTCTCAGGGGCGATCCGTGACCCACGGAAGGGGCCTTTTTCCATGGCCAAACCAGAACTGCTTAAGCAGTTTGATCTCCGGGGCGAATCCCTGGATGACAAAGTCAACGATTACCTGCAGGGCGATTCCATCGATAGGGTGGATGAGATTCTCAGGGATTCTGTGATCGATTTCGAAGAAGAAAAGATTATTCAGGGCAAGGTTGTCAGCATTTCCGATGACTGGGTCATCGTGGATGTCGGATACAAAGCCGAGGGTGAAGTTCCGAGAAGCCATTTCGAGGGTGCCGAGATCATTGTCGGTGACACTGTCGATGTGCTGATCGAGGAAGTCGATGAAGAAGACGGCCGGATTATGCTTTCGAAGCGTAAGGCCGATCGTATCAAAGGCTGGGAAAAAGTTGTTGAGACTCACAACGAAGGTGACGTGGTCACCGGACGTGTTCTCCGCAAAATCAAAGGCGGACTCCTCATCGATATCGGTGTTCCCGTATTCCTACCAGCCTCTCAAATCGCGATCCGCAGGGTCGGCGATGTTTCCGAATTTGTGGGCAAGGATCTTGAGTGCAAGATCATTAAGATCGACGAGCCACGTATGAATATCGTGGTCAGCCGTCGCAAGCTTCTTGAAGAGCGTCGCGATGAGTTGAAGTCCAACCTGATGACCGAAATCGAGTTGGATCAGGTCCGCAAAGGTATCGTCAAGAACATCACTGATTTCGGCGCATTCGTCGACCTCGGTGGAATTGACGGTCTATTGCACATCACAGACATGTCCTGGGGTCGTATCAATCACCCCAATGAAATCTTGACCGTTGAGCAAGAAATCGACGTCAAGGTGCTCAAGATCGACAAGGACCGTGAGCGGATTTCCTTGGGTCTCAAGCAAACTCAACCGAGTCCGTGGGATGACATTGAAGAGCGCTTCCCCATCGGTTCGAAGATTTCCGGAAAAGTTGTCAATGTGCTCTCCTACGGAGCCTTCATTGAACTTGAAGAGGGGATCGAGGGTCTTGTCCACGTTTCAGAGATGTCCTGGACGAGAAGAATCTCTAACCCCCGCGAGGTGGTTGAAGAAAACCAAGAAGTCGACGTTGTCGTTCTTGAAATCAAGAAAGACAAGCAGGAGATCAGCCTCGGCATGAAGCAGGTTGAGGTCAATCCATGGGAAGTCGTCGCTCAGAAGTACCCTGTCGGCCACTACATCAGCGGCAAGGTGCGTAACCTGACCAACTATGGAGCCTTCGTTGAGCTTGAGGATGGAATCGATGGTCTTTTGCATGTCAGCGACATGTCATGGACTCGCAAGATTATCCACCCCTCCGAGAAGTTGGACAAAGGACAGGAAGTCCATGCCGTCGTGCTCGAGGTCGATCAGGAGCGCAAGCGCATTGCTCTCGGTCTCAAGCAAATGGAAGAAGACCCCTGGGTACGCGAGATTCCCGATACCTACGCCATTGGAACCGTTGTTCGCGGAACCGTTACGAAGACCACCAACTTTGGTGCATTCGTTCAGATGGAAGAGGATCTCGAAGGATTGCTACACATCTCTGAACTGTCTGGCGACAAAGTCGACAGCCCAGAGCAGGTGGTCACCATTGGTGAAACCGTCGACGTGAAGGTGATTCGAGTCGATGATGAGAGCCGTAAGATCGGTTTGAGTCTGAAAGAAGTAACAGAAGAGGAGAGTGCCCAGTTGGCCGCCCTTTATGAGCAGGCCGCAGAAGGTGAATCTCCGACGACCGTTGGATCTGTTCCGGAGAATCTTCCCGACGAAGTGCCGGATATCGAAGATCCTGAGGATGTCGTTCCTGTTCCTGAGGCTGGAGACATGGAAGAATCCATGGAAGAGAATGCCAGTATTGAAGAGCCGACAACTGATGCACCCACTGAAGAGGCTTCCTCTGAGGAGGTTGCAGGAGAAACGAGTGACGATGATGAGACCGAGAATCGGGAATAATCCTGTTCCGGTATTCCGGATTGGTACGAGTTGCGAGGAGGATCGGGATGACCCGGTCCTCCTCGTGATCATCCCGATTCTATGGCTCTCATTGCTGGTATTTTTTGCTCACCCAGTTCTGGCGACAGAGCTGGGGTCGGATCCTCAAATCTCAAATGAGGAATCCGGATCTTCTTCCTCGAAGATCGATGACAAAGAGGTGGTTCAAACCTTTTTAGAGGGCCGCTACAAGCAAGCCCTCGAAGCCTACAAAGCCGGAAATTTTGAAAAAGCCTGGAAAATGTCCGAGGCCATTCTCATTCTTGCTCCGGATAACTTGTACATTTTTGATCGTGTGAATGCTCTTCGTAGAAGAGCTCAGGGACGGCATCTGAGTCAGAGTTCCGTCGCAGTTCGTTTTTCTGTCGAAGAAGACGAAGACGATATTGAAGGGGGAAATTCCAGTCGAGATGACAGTCTCGATCAGAAAAAGTCTCCCTTCCCCAAACCATTCCTGACAGGAGTGGTTCTTCTCGAGAATCTTTCGGACGAAGCGATTCAGTTTGGCGATGGTCGAGCTGAAGAAGATATTCTGGGTCAGGTGGTCTGGAGAGTCCGAGAAGTGTACCTAGACGGTACCGAGAGGGTGTGGTCCGACACCAGAGTCTTGAGAATCGAAGGTGGCTTCAGGGTAGATCCTGGTGCGAGCAGGGGGATCCCTGTGCAACTTCCGATTCCGGTGTCCAGATATCGGCCTTTGATTCAGGAGTGGATCGTTGCCGGAAACACTCGCCCCTTGAAGTTGAAAACTCCAGAGGGTGAAGTCACGAGAGGACTTCCTTGGATTGAGGAGAGAGGTCGGTTTCTCGACCCAAATATGAATGAACTCTCTACAAATCCACGGGAAGGGATGCGCTTGGCGCTGGTCAAGGGCGATGTCCCTGGGTTGGTCTTGGCTCGGCATCTCTGGCTGGATCGAAGACATGAGCGAAAAGCTTCTCCAGATCTTACCGATCCTCTCATCGAAGAGGTGATTTCGTCGTTGGGGAGCCACGAGGGCAAAATGGATTATCTTCTCGTGGGTGTTCTCGAAGAAATCACGGGATTGATCATGGAGAGATCGGCCCGGATATGGAAGATATGGGGACTGTCTCGTCAGGTGCGACGAGATGGGGGAGATGGGAGATAGGCTTTGGCTTTCGTTGAGGATGATGCATTCAAGGAAGTGACCCGCGGTACTGTCACTGTCGACACTTTGGAAGAACTACAGAAAAAGTGGGCGAGTTCCCAATCGAAATCAAAGCCACTCCGAGTGAAGTTAGGTGTGGATCCTACAAACCCACAACTTCACATCGGTCATGCCGTTCCGCTGCGCAAGCTTCGCCAGTTCCAGGATGCTGGACATTTGGCGGTCCTTATCATCGGTGATTACACCGCTTGTGTCGGAGACCCTTCGGGTAGGGATAAAACCCGTCCGACTCTGACTCATGATCAGGTTCGCGAGAACGCTGAAAGTTATCTAGAGCAAGCGTGGAAGATTCTCGATCAAGAGAAAACTGAACTCCGTTGGAACGGTGACTGGTTCCGAGAGATGTCATTTTTGGATGTGATCGCTCTTTGTGGCAGAACGACTGTGGCACGCCAATTAGAGCGCGACGATTTTCAAAAGAGATTCAGTGGCGGCCTTCCCATCAATCTACACGAGTTTATTTATCCCCTCATGCAGGCTTGGGATTCCGTTCAAGTTCAAGCCGACGTGGAACTGGGGGGGACCGATCAGACCTTTAACCTATTGCTGGGACGAGATCTGATGCGCCAAGAAGGATTAGATGCACAAGTCTGCATGACTTTGCCTCTACTTGTGGGAACAGATGGCAGCCGCAAGATGTCGAAGACATACGGCAATTCGATCGGTATATCCGACTCTCCTGAGGATATCTTCGGTAAAACGATGTCTATTCCTGACGAGGCGATGAGGGATTACTTCACATTGGGAACCGATCTCTCATTGTCTGAAATAGAAGATCGCCTCGCCTCTTCTCCGAGAGAGTGCAAAGGGTTTTTGGCGAAAACAATGGTTCGTCTTTATCACGGTGAAACAGCCGCAGAGGCTGCCGAACAGAACTTCGTCAATATATTCGCCAAGGGAGGACTTCCCGATGATATTGAAGAGTTTTCAGTCGGCGGAGATCTCATCGAGGATGGCAAGGTCTGGATCGTAAAACTGGTGGTCGAAGCGGGAATGGCTCCGAGCAACAACGAAGCGCGCAGAAATGTTCAGGCGGGTGGAGTTCGTATCGACGATGTCAAAGTACCAGATGCGGATGACAAGATTGAGATCAAGGATGGAATGATCTTGAGAGTTGGAAAGCGCAAGTTCAGAAAGATCCGCCTGGGTTAGCCGAGTTCGTTGTGAAATTGACCTCTCACCAAGGCATCCACGGCAGCAGGTAGGGCTTTCATCTCTGCATCAAAGACACGTGCTGCCAGTGCGCGAACGTCATCGTCGGGGTGCACCGTTACTTCCTCTTGTAAGATGATCGGACCACGGTCGTATTGGTCGTCGACAAAGTGGACTGTGCAGCCTGAGACAAGATCTCCCGCCTCCAATACCTTTTTATGGACTCTATCTCCGTAACAGCCTTTTCCTCCGTGTCGGGGGAGGAGAGAGGGATGGATATTGATGACGCGGTGCTGCCAGTTTTTCGGAATAGCGAGTTTTCGAAGCCAGCCACCCAAGATGGCAAACTGGCAACCCGCAGCATCGAGAGAGTCGAAGATCTCCCTCGATTCCTCTACGGTTCTACAGGGGTGTACTTCCCAAGGGATTCCTGCTTCCTCAGCTTTCTTGAGGCCACCGATCCCAGATTTACTGGCGATCACGAGTTCGACTTTGGCAGGTATATTTTGTTCTTTGATTTGAGCCAATAAATTGACGAGGGTTCTTCCCCCTCCTGAAAGAAGAAACCCGACGGATACCTTTTCGGTACCCGTCGGGTTTTCGGCTCGTTCAGAATCTGAATTCATCTTCGATTTACAGGTCGTTGAGGCTGGTCAGGATTTGCCCGATCAAGCCGTACTCACATGCTTCTTCAGGGGACATCCAGTAGTCCTTGTTGGTGTCCTCCTCAACCTGTTCCACATCTCGTCCTGTTTCACTGGCAATCAACTCATTACATCTGCGGCGCAGTTTGAGAATCTCGTCTGCAGTGATTTCAATCTCGGATGCTTTACCACGAACTCCACTGGAGGGTTGGTGGATCATGATCCGTGAGTTCGGCAGAGAGAAGCGTCGCTCATTGGGAGTCGCCAATAGAATGACTGTGCCTGCAGAGGCATTCAGTCCATTTGTGATGCAGAGTACTGGACTGCGGATGAACTTGATCGCGTCGTAGATGGCGAATCCGTCATCAGCTGATCCTCCAGGGGTGTTGATGAAGAGACGAATCGGATCATCATTCTGGGAATCGAGCCACAGCAATGCTGGAACGATTTTGCGAGTCAACTTCGGAGATACTTCCTCAGAGATGAAGAGCGTTCTTTGCTTCTCCATCAAATCCTTGAGGTAGTTGCCGGACGCTCCGCCTTTGTCCTCTTCCTTGTCAGAATTCTCGGACATGTAGTTTGACGTGTAATCGATGGAATCAATCATCCTTGGGGGCCCCTTTCTGGGCATTCGGTGGCATGAACTCCTTGTTGTAGAAACTGGACAACCAGTTTCGTGAGGTGGGGTTCGGCCCCTGCTGCTACTGACAAGATCTCTTCTACGGAAACTTTCTTCAAGTGATCCGGGTCGCAAAGATCGGTGATAACCGATATTGCTGAGGCCCGAATGCCCTCATGTGCACAAATTATGACTTCTGGAACAGTCGACATTCCTACCACATCAGCCCCTAAACCCCTCAGCATGCGATATTCCGCCCGAGTTTCGAGATTAGGGCCGGGGACGGCCACGTAGACTCCGCGGGATGCACGAATTGTAGATTTCTGAGCAATTTGTAAGAATCGATCCACGGAATCGAGGCAATA
>JAACCY010000224.1 GCA_009937185.1 Planctomycetia bacterium | reverse complement strand
TCTCCAACGCTTTTACGTAATCATCACTACTCAATGCCTCAGTGACAGCACGCATATCATCTTCGATGAGATCCTGAATGATTTTTTGCCGTGCACTTCGCAACCTCTGAGAATCTTCGGGAATGTCTTCGTCGAGTCGCTTGGCCAAGGTTTCCATTTGGCCCTGAAGGTCCCTGAGGTACTTGCGGGCTTCTTCTTGTAAACGAGCTAAGCGGTCCGCTGTTTGACCATTTAAAGAATCGACGTTCGGTATGAGGAATAAAAGGATCAACAACAGGCTAAAACATCTGATCATCGGTCATCCCCTCCCGGAGCGGCTTCTCCGCCAAGACTCTCTCGAACTCTCTCTTGAACACGTTCTTCAAGTTCTCGCTCGGTCTTGATCAGTTCTTCAACCTTGCGAATCATCGTTCTCATATCACCCCACTCTTGCAAATCGGAAACGACGTCACCAAGTTGGCTTTCCACTCGTTGGACTTCGAAAATCGCATCCTCTGCGTCTTCTTGATCGACCTCTCCCTTTGAGGTTTTTTGGGCAAGCTCATCCAGTTGTTGCCGGACAGGTGCCATCGTTTCGGAAGAAATCTTGTCTAGGTTGCTAGCAAGTCCTTGAATCCAAGACAACTCTTCGGCGGCACTCATTCGATTTCGCATCAATCGGCTTGTGATGGTTTCGAGTCGCTCAGCAGCATCTTCGATTCTTGTCGAAACTCTGTCCTGGCCTGTCCGTGCCTGACGGGCGATAGGAGCCAGTTCCTCCGGCTTCTCACCTTTTCAAGAGCTTCTGACAAGTCTTCAAGTTCTCTTCGGACATCTCTTTGAACAGTCAGAGTTTCTTCCAGTCGCTCACGCAGTAATGTGAGTTCGTCCTGAGTCACTCGCTCCAACTCTTCCTCACTCAATACGCTGAGAATCCAAGTTCGACTGACACCAATTTGACTCAGAGCATCCTTCGCTTCGGCACGATACTTCCATCGTTGCCCAGGCTCTAACTCCCATTGATCAAGATCGATACTGATAGACTGTTTCGAATTTTTGGGTTCTTCAGGATCAACCATCAGATCCTGCAGTTCGATCACTCGAGCGTCTACGGACTCCTGATCGTTTAATTCTGGTTCGAAAATTAAAGTCCCCGATTGGACAGCGTAGTCATCTCTCAAAAGAACTGCCACGTCCAATAGCGCTCGCGGAGTCACCTCAATATTTTGGCCCGGTTGTTCAATCAAGACTTCTGGGGCTCTATCGGGTATGACCGCAATTCGCCAAGTGATAGGTGTTTCGTTTTGGAATCCTTCGGTGCTGGTCATTTCAAACCACCAACGTGCATCCGCTTGAGCAATGAACTCACCTTCTACGATGTTTCCAGCGAGAAGCTTCACATCGCCCCGTATCAACTCTTCTCCATCTCCACTCGGTCTTGATTCGACACGAATCACCGATTGAATCGGCAAACTGCTTCGTCCTCGAAAGCGAATAGAGGTTCCCATCGGAGCTTTCACATGCCCGCTGCGAACAGAAGGGTTTTCTAGATCTGAGAACAAGCCGGTGTATTCCGGGAACTCATAGTAAAGTTCCATTTCCTCGATACGCGGGCGCGACTTCACCTGAACGACATACCAGTTACTAGTGAAATCCCCACAGCGAACTCTGAATTCGATGTCTCTCTGCATATTTTGAAAGACATACCGAAATCCTTCATTTCCTTTTCGGTCCAGCGATATCTCTTCATTTATGGCTCTTCGACCATCGCTTTCAGGGAATTTGACTTCAAGAAATCCCCTAGCATTACCCCCTCGATCTTTGCGAACCTCGACGACTAATGAAGTTCCCTTTGCGAGAATCATTTCATTCTCAACGGGGCTCAACACAACGAGGTCATAACTTCTCGGCCAAGGTTTATCTTCCAAGAAGACATTCCTATCGATGAAATTCCGAACGAGATCAGGTCGAAACCATTGGCCTGCCACAGCAGGGCCTAAAAGTAACAGCAATATGAAAAATGTGGTTCTTGCCCGACTCCAAGTGAGCAATTTCCCCGGTCGAAGAATTTCCATTTTTTCTTCGGCGAGTTCAACTGTCCTACGAATGAGCTCAGGATTGTAATAGTGACGACGAGGGTTTTCGGGATCTGTCAGCTGGATAGCGGTGATCAAAGAATCTTCTAATTCTTTTGATGAGACCTCCACCATGGCAGCCAGCTCGGACTCACGGGCGGGACGTCTGACGGCGAGCAATATTGCCCGAAATGCCACGACCAGAAGAACTATCCAAAAAGCCCCCTGAAGTCCTCTGAGAAACTGAGGCAATACTGCTACCCAGTCCAACAAGAACGCAGCCCACATCGCAACGGAAGCCAACGCTAACCAGCGTAGGACTCCAGTGACCCCTCTCATCAGACGACGACGTGACCGTAACTGACGCAATCGTTTCAGCGCAATGACGGGTCTATTGATGGTAATTCCTTCAGAAGATTCAGACACGATCACCTCTCGAATATCGGAAGGTATTGATATGGGACTTCTAGAATGATGCAGGCCATTGCCGTGGCGTAGTTCTCGCCAACGAGATCTTTCCATGACCCGCTCACATTTTGTAATTCCAAAATGTCCCGCCAGGTATCCCTATGCCATTTCGTCCAAAATTCGCCGCCTCGCTGAAACGCAGCCAAAGTTGCGTAGTACATACCGTAGTAGTAATCGAAGGTATTGAGGGCTTCGTATCGACGAGGCCTATGACGAGCGAGATAGCGCAGCCCATCGACGATTAAACGATCTTCGTAAATACCTGCGCCATAGAGCGCTGTGATACCCGCTGCTGTCAGAGGGAAAGTCGTTCTCGATCGCTGCACCCTACCGCTGGGACCGATTTCATGTTGGTACATGAATCCGCCACTCTCAATGCTTGCTGACTTTCGAACATAGGCGATAGCGCTATCGATCGAATTTTTAGGAACATTTATTCCAGCGTTCCTCGCAGCCCTCAGAGCCATCACTTGGCAAACTGTGATACTCATGTCTGCGTCATCTGCGCCAGGCTGATATCGCCAGCCCCCTGTTTCGTTTTGTGCTTGAACGATCAAGCCCACGGAGCGTTTCAGCTTTTCTTTGACGCGCTCCATGCCTGTCATGCCGTATACCTCTGCTAAGAACAGGGTGGCAAATGCATGACTGTACATTCGAGACTCATCGGACGTGATAAACCCATTCGTCTGAACATTTCGTAAAACGAAGTCGAGTCCCTTTTCAACTTGTTCGCCGTATTTGCCTCTTCCCGGCAAACTACCCTCTGCCAAGAAAGCAATACAAGCCAAGGCAGTAACACCGACATGTTTTCCAAGTCTTCCACGGTACTCGTAGTGTACTTTACGTCCAATTTTGTCCGTCCAGGAACCATCGGAGTTTTGAGTTCTTTTTAGAAACTGAAGACCTCGCTCTACAGCGAGACGAGATCTCTCTTGGAGTTCCATATCGATAACTCGTTCTGGACCCTCGTCCACAACTTGACCCGAAACGGAACAGGCCGGAGCCAACGCTCCGAACAAAATTAGAATAGTAAGCCAGCGAAGTATCATTTGTTCTCCCTCGACTTTTTCTGGGGCGTGACGCAAGTTGCCTGATATGGATTCGTAATCAATATCTGACCATCGAGCACTTCGATAACGCCCCCCACCTCTACGACCTGATTCCAACCATTATTTCGGTTTCGAACATTACCAGAGACGAGTGAAGCAATCTTCTTTTGAGGAGTTCTCGGTTTGAGCCCCTCCAAATACAAACAACCATCGACTTGATTGATGTAAAGCACACCTTCCTCTACCAAAGCCGGACGCGACTC
>JAACCY010000223.1 GCA_009937185.1 Planctomycetia bacterium | reverse complement strand
CTGTGACGACTGCGCCTCCGGAAGCTTCGATCCTGCCAATGACGGTTTCGACTTCGATGGTGACGGCATTTGTGATTTAGGTGACACCGACGATGACAATGACGGAGCACTCGACGACGTCGACAGTGATGATAACAACACTAACATCTGCTCCGACACCGATGGTGACGGCTGCGATGACTGCTCCGGTGGAAGTTTCAGCCCCAGTAACGATGGCTTTGACTTTGATGGAGACGGTATCTGTGACTTTGGAGATACCGACGATGACAATGATGGCGCACTCGATCGTTCAGACAGTGACGACAATAACTCAAATGTATGCTCCGACACCGACATGGATGGCTGCGACGACTGCTCTGGTGGAAGTTATGATCCTAGCAACGACGGATTAGATTTCGACAGTGATGGTATCTGCGATCTTAGTGATTCTGATGTCGACGGCGATGGAATCCCAAACGTCTGCGACATAGACCAAACTGGCGGAGTCGACTGTGACGTTAATGGTCAAGATGACTCCTGTGAGACTGATACTGACGCCGATGGCACGATCGATGCATGTGACAACGATCTCGATGGTGACGGCATTCCCAACATATGCGACGCCGACCAAACCGGTGGAAGTGACTGCGACTCAAATGGACAAGACGACTCCTGCGAGACCGACTTCGACAACGATGGGGCTATCGACGCCTGTGACGATGATGACGATAACGATGGTGCACTCGACAGTGCCGATAGCGACGACAACAACATCAATATCTGCTCTGACCTCGACGGCGACGGTTGCGAGGATTGCTCTAGCGGTATCTTTGATCCGGCGAACGATGGTATTGATACTGATAGTGACGGTCTTTGCGACTCCGGCGATACAGACCTAGATGGAGATGGCATCGAAAATAATTGCGATACGGATCAGGTCTTAGGGACTGATTGCAACGGAGATTCGATTCTCGATAGTTGTCAAGGTTCACTCGACTTCAACACCGATGGAATTCCTGACGTGTGTCAGGGAAATCCATTTATCCGAGGGGACGGAAATCAAGACGGCCAAATCGATATCACGGATGCCGTGCATACACTGAGGGTTCTCTTCGATAACTTCTCTGATCTTTGTCTTCCCGCTTTGGACTTCAATGCTGATCAGCAAGTAGATATTTCAGACGTGATCGTGGAGCTCGACTACATCTTCCTGGGAAATACTCCTCCGATCGCACCATTCCCTAACTGTGGAATACCACAAGGTGCGACCGATGCTTGTAGCACTTTCAACGCTTGCCCTTGAAGAAGGACCTTGACTGCGATCACTCCAAAAAAATAAGGCCGCTGACGGGTTACCGTCAGCGGCCTTATTTCGAAGCAATTTATCAGCGAAGCATTTTCTGTGCTGACCTAGGAATTTCGAAACCCTCTATCAACTCGGAGTGATCCAACTCGTAGTCATATCGGAAAACTACATGCTCAATACCGTCACTAAAGGCGGCATCTCCTTTTGCTGTTTTTCCCTGGTCATTCTTGAGGCCCGTCATAATCAGCATTTCCATTTTTCTAGGAAGCCCGGTCTCAGGGTCAAGGTCAAGATCGATCACGCTGCGAGTCTGGGTCCTATCCGCACGGGACAGGTATTCAGAAACGCATCAGCCACCAGTAAGGCAACCGGAGTTCTGCATATCAATGAAGTATTTCAGAGCCATTTCAGCGGGCAACGTCACTCGCATGCGGTGGAACACCTTTTCCTCATGCTCACTTCCACCCACAGCAGTACGTCCCTTTGCCTTCTCTTTTTTAACAATCTTGGGTGCGACTTTTGAATCCAACCATTCAACCTTGGTGGCTTTTTTACTCGCTTCAAGAAGTACGCGTTCGGGGAATGCGAATAGGCGATCTAGCTTTTTCCCGTCAGCCGTTGCTTGCAAAACTCGCCAGAATTCTCCAGTGAACTGAGCTCCCTTAGTAGGAGTGCGGAAGATCTGGCGTTCTGGCAAGAACATCACAGGTACACGTGTTCGACCAAAGTAGGCTTCACCGACAGCCTGATCTACGATTTTATGATCAGCGTTGTTGGCCATTCCACCCGCGACAGCGAGGCGTGTTGAAAAACCTGCCTTTTTTGCTTGGTTCAACAAATCGGAAGATGCCTTTTTTAAGACTTTTCTGGCATCCGGGGTCACTTCTGACTCCCCAGCTTGCATTACCGATCCGGCACCCAGTACCAGTATCAGGATCCAAATTTTCGTGAAGTAATTCATCGTAGAGGTTGCCTTTCTCAATCATTATTGCGGGGCTTTATAAGTTTAATGTTACACAGAACTACTGGAAGTCTCCAGTCTTCAATAACGGCAAGAGAGCCTCAATGAGTGACAACGAGGCTAAAACTGGGCTCAATAGGGAAATGAAGCTATTCCGAGAAGAATGGATTCTCTGCGGTCGTCCTGCGACTCAAAGCTGTTCCTTCTCGGAATTCAGGAATCGCGAGCAAATCCACGAGCTGATATCTGGCGATAGCCCGATCTGAGCAGGCCTTCTTCAACTGAAGTGTTGCCGAAAGAATCTCTTCCATTTTTTGCCATTGAAGCGTCAGTTCCTGAGCATTATTAGAAACAGTCAACTTCTTCATTACATCCTGTGGGACAGTTAATACTTTCCCCTCCAGTCGAGTAATCAAAGCCTGACTCTCCTCAAAACGCATCTGTGCATCGACAATATCGTCGCTGACTTTTTTAGTAACACGCATGAGCTCTATTTTCCCTGAACCCAACTCATCCCGAATCCACTGCTGGCGATCCTGTTCAAGGTTTCTTCCCAAAGGAATCTCTACCCCCACTGTCAGGATCCAGTCGGTTTCGCCTCCTCCTCCAGAGGAAACAACAGGTTGGTCATGATCCGTGTGCGTATGAGCTCCAAAGACGATGTCAGGCCAAGCTTCAGAATCCAATAATCCCAACTCCCTCTGGGCCCATCGAGATTGTTCAGCAGCCAAGATTTCATTGGGATGTCTTCGGAATCTGTTCCTTGTTTCAATTCCAATAAACCGATCATCGTGTAATAAATCCGGCACAGGAAGCGAAGCTCTCAACGGTCGTTCTAGTAACAGATTGAGGGATTCTTGAATCAGCGCCTTTTCTCCTGCAAGAAGAGAGATTCTCTGATTCCAAGTCCGAAGCCTTTTTTCGACAAGGGCGCGGATGTCAGAGCGAAACCAATCGGTATCTTTTTCAAGTAAGACCTCGATCTGTGTCAAATACTCCTCAGAGATCTTCTCTGCCCCAGTGAGATACCAGTATTCACACCACTGCTCTCGTAACTGCCGAAGAAGTCGCATTTGGGTTTGCTGAAGTCTGATTTCCGAAAGTTTATTGTCGGACCGTGATCTTCTCGATTCCCGAGACTCATTGGCCATTGCCGACAAACTCCAATCGAGGGCGACTTGGCGATCCCCAGACGTATTCCGAATATCTTCACCTGCGTCTGAATCATTCCAACGGGCACCGGGGATCCAGGATTCTTTATTGGATTCTTGGACTTCGCCCTCGAGCAGGATCGGTAAACCCCTCATCGCTGGTTGCGATTCCACCAAGGCCAATTCGAGATCTCTTAAATTGGAAAACTGCTCAGTCGGGATGGGGGCAGGATTCTTTTGTGCACTTGAGGAAGCGGGGCTCCGAGGCTCCTCCTGGGTGAAGAAGCCCCCCATTCCACAACCTGAGAGAAATAACACCAAAAGGGCTATCAACGGAGTGAGATCCTTATGGATCTCCTGCTTGAAATTGATCATAGCCTGAATTCCCCTTCCTACACGACTCATTGAGTCGAATTCCCCGAAGGAATCGTACACCGGAAGAATATGCATGTCCCCTGCATGATATCGGGTTTTTCATCTTCAACGTGTGCTGGAACCCATCCTTGCTGCCGATTAATCTTCAGAGAGACCCGGAGGCACCCGATGACCCGTCTACGAAGACACCGAAGCCTGACTGATAATCAACAGTCCCGAGATATTCACCCCCAGGAACTACTCCGGGCAGGTGACTGGCACCAACATTTTGGCAAATCCGGAGACATCTGGCTTGAAGTCGGCACGGGGAAAGACACTCACCTTATTGAACGCTCTATTCTTAATCCTGATGATTTACATGTTGGACTAGAACTTACGCGTAAGAAATTTGAGATGATGCTTCGTAAGGCAGACTCGCTGACACAAGGACTTCCCAATGCTACCGACAATCTCAGGTTCATGAACGCGGACGCCTTTCAGGCCGTAGATGCCTGCTTTAAAAATGCATCCCTGAGTGGTGCGTTTATTCTCTTTCCCGACCCATGGCCGAAAAAGCGTCATAAGGCTCGTCGTCTCCTGCAAAAATCTTTCCTCCAACTGATCACAACGAAGCTCGCACCTGATGCCGTCTTCGAAATAAGAACCGATGATCCGGATTATGCAGTTCAGGCAAAAGCAGCCTTATCTGAAATCTCTGAGCTAAGATCCCTCACGGGTTCCATCGATTGGATTCACGAACCTCTTGATCCCACGAACCACGTCGAGACTCTTTTCGAAAGTAAGTTCAAAAAACGTGGGTTAAAAATTCATCACTTCTATTTATCCAGGATTCCAGATGACTCTCCATGAAAATCGAATCCAGGATCAACTGGCAACACTACCAACGAAGCCAGGTGTCTATATTTTCCAAGACGAAAAATCAAAGACTATCTACGTGGGAAAAGCGATAAATCTCAGGAGTAGAGTCCGCTCTTATTTCCAAAAAAGCTCGAGTGACACTCGCTTACTCTTTTCCAGAATTGTAAAAAACACTGCCGACATCGACGTCATCGTGTGTGCGAATGAACTAGAAGCTTTACTTCTTGAGAATAACCTCATTAAAAAGCATCGCCCCACATACAACCTGAGACTTCGCGACGACAAAACATATCTATCGCTTCGAGTGACTACTGGTGAAATGTGGCCGAGAGTACATCCGATACGCAGTTGGAAATCTGATAAACATACATACTTCGGCCCCTACTCCTCGGCGAAATCAGTTTATCAACTTTTGAAACTGATAAAAAAGTTCATTCCCCTCAGAACCTGTTCGAATGCTTTCTTTGACAGTCGAAAGCGACCTTGCATCGAATTTGAAATAGGACGTTGCACAGCGCCCTGTGTTGGCTTGGACACTTCCAAGTCTTACTCAAAAATGGTCGAAGACGTGCTCATGCTCCTACGAGGGAAAGATCGATCCCTGATTCGGATGCTGAATGACAGGATGAAAGAAGCGAGTACCAACAAGGAATATGAATCCGCTGGGAAATTTCGTGACCAGATTAACGCCATCGAAAAAGTAATGCAGCAACAGCATGTTCAGGAACACCCCCACGGCGACTGCGATGTTATCCATCTACATCAGCAGGGTGATTTTGCTTCAATCCACGTATTGTTGGTGAGGCATGGCCGAGTGATCTCTTCCGCGACTCACACAACTAGAATTCATGATCAAACTATTGCTGGAATACTGAGTGCCTTTTTAGGCCAGTATTACCATGGCGAGAAATACGTCCCCTCAGAAGTGTTCCTTCCCGAACTTCCTATCGACCATGTATTGATCGAAAAATGGCTCTCGGAGCATGCAGGCCATAAGGTTTCGGTCAAAGTCCCCAAACGCGGCCCTAGAGTTCGACTTCTAGAAATGGCGTTAGAGAATGCCCGGGTTCAGGCAGACGTCAACACCCATCAGATTAAAACTCAGGAAGCGATCTCTATATCACTGGGTCGATATCTCAATCTCAGTAAACCTGTAAGAACGATCGAGTGTTACGACATCAGTAATATTCAGGGCACTCTGAATGTTGCCAGTAAGGTTTATTTCGAAGACGGCGAGCCCGACACCGACTTGTACAGAAGGTTCCGAATAAGATCCGTCAAAGGGAGCGACGATTTTGCCAGTATGCAAGAAGTGCTCCGAAGGCGGTTCAGACCTCAGGAAAACCGTGACCCCATTCCTGACCTCGTCGTCGTCGACGGAGGAAAAGGGCAAATATCCAGCGCTTTGGAAATACTGGAAAAACTAGGCGTAAAAACTGCACTCTGCGGCCTCGCCAAAGACCGGCTCCGAGCTGGAGAAAGAACTCAAGAAAGAGTTTACATCCCTGGTAAAACTGACCCGATCGACCTCCCCGAGGACGACCCTGCTTCCAGACTTCTTCAAAGACTTCGCGATGAGGCACACCGATTCGCCAACTCCTACCATCGGGAACTCCGACGCCGCAGCAATCTCGTCAGCGGCCTAGAAGACATTCCGGGGATAGGTCCCAAAAGACGAAGATCTCTCCTCCAAGAATTTGGCTCATTGAAAATGGTTCGAGATGCATCTATCGACGCCTTGGCTCGCGTTCAAGGGATGACACCAGCGCTCGCAGAATCCCTTCACCATTTCCTGAACTCACCGGAGGAACCCGACGTCGAGGAAGAAGCCTTGCAAGCCTCAATAGATGGAGATGAAACTGTCGAGGAATCTGATCAATCCTGAGCGATTTTTCTCAATAGATCCTCGGCTTCACTGGTACTCGCAACGAGACAAATGGGGATTCCACCTGACAAAGCTTTCTCAAGTACTGGCACCGGCCCCGACACCACCAAAAATCCACCTTGTCTCTGTAGAATACCTGCGATTTGCTGAACTCTTCGCATCAAAGCAGGTGGGAAAACATCTATAGTCGGCAAATTTGGGAAGTGTATGGCCAGAAGTATACCTTCATGCTCTTCCACCTTACGCGCTACAGCACCTAAGGCTTTCACCAACTGACGAGGAGGGGCTCCTAGTGCAGGATTAAGGTGAGCCGTGATATAGGGTCCCGCAGCGGCCAATTCGAGGCCGATATTTGGTGACGGGGTCAAGTCGAGATCTCCTTCCGCATCGAGCGGACCCATGAGAATGACCCACTATTCGGATTTTGTCCAATTCACTGATTTGACGAAATCGGCTTTGATGTCCTAGTCTTATGAGTAAGGAGAAGGAATCCAATGCGCAGTCTTCGCTACAAGGACACCTGTGAAATATTGGTCTCTGAGGGCCTCCTCGTCCCTTCAGATATTCAGTCCGCTAAATCACAGTCTGAAGAGACGGGCGAAAATGTCATCGAGTCCTTGCTGAGGGGAACCCCCCTTACCGAGCTCGACTTGGCACGCTGCCTAAGTACTCAGCACCAATTGCCCCTGATTCCTCTCAATAGGTACGAACGAGATGAAACCCTTATCGAAATTCTGGATCCAGCATTCGTATGGGAGCATGGCATTCTGCCTCTCTCTCGTATTGGCGCAGCAGTCCTCGTCGCAGTCAGGGATATTCCTTCTACCGACGCGATCAAACAGTTGCGTGAAAAACTTCATGCAGAACCATTCTTAACCATCGCTTCTTTCGAAGAATTGCAACTCGAGATCAGTCGCAGCCTAGAGCTCGATGAGGAACAAAAGATAAACTTGGACAGAACTGTCCGTACTCAAAGACGTGGAGGGAAGCCTCCTCAGGTTGGACAGGCGACTGCTGGGATGTCGAGTACCTCCTCATTATTGGAGACACTCAACGAGTCATGGGAAAACATTTTCGAAGAAGCGGAAAAAAATGTCCGCGACGGACACTCTTGACCCCTATCAAACAAAAAGGTTCCTCTTTTAATCTTGGGTAATGGGCTCTTCTTTCGAAAGAGCCTCACCAATATCGACAAGTAAATCAGGGCGACTATTCGCCAGTAGTTTTGCACCTTCTGGAGAAACTTTCGTTCTCCAAAGATAAACTCGCTTAAGAGATCTCATTTGGGCGAGAATATCCAGACCCGCATCTGATACCTGAGTGCCGAATAGATTGAGAACTGTCAACTCTGGAAGACTTGCCAATGTTGCAAGATCGTCATCTGTTGTCACAGTCTCCGACAGGTTCAATATCCTCAGCTTGCGGAACTTCCAAAGTCCTGCTACCGAAACTCTCGAGACCGCTGTTCCTGCGACATCTAGTCGGGTCAATACAGGCTCAAGACCCTTCAACATTTGTACCTGCGCATCCCCAGCATTTTTCCTCAGTAATCTAAAGACAGCCTCATGAGCAGAGTCCGACTGGGAGATAGGAGCGACACGAACACCCGAATTCGTAAGCGCCCGAGTAGCACTCTCAACGATCTTCATGACCTCGGGGTCCTCAATGGAGATCGGAGAGAATCTGGGCAATTGCCCTGGAGTCTGGGCAGCAGGCTTAGAGGTTCCTACTGAACTTTCCTCAACATCTTCGAGGGGTACAGCTTCCTCACTGGGCCAGACAGCTCCGCCATCGATCCATTTCCGAAACAAAGAAACCTCTTCGAGTGACAAATGATCCCCGGTTGGGGGCATTCGATCTTCATCGTCATCGGGGAGTTCGATTCTCAAGATCAATTCGCTGCCAGAAGCATCACCGGGAATAATGGTTGGGAACTCTCTGTCTGCCATCGCAGGCTTGGCCAGATCGAGACGAAGCCCACCCTTTTGCTTTTTTTCACCGTGACACTCGAAACACTTCAACTCCAGCAATGGGTATATCTGCTCGCTGAACAAACTTTCAAAATCGTCAGGTTCTCCATCTTCTTCGTGGCCATCTTCTTCGTGGCCATCTTCTTCGTGGCCATCCAGAATCCTGATCTTTCCAGGACTCGCAGCACCCAATTCTCCACGAAATCCCACAGGACCTTTGCGACCACTTTCAGAATCCTCCGGCCAAGGACCTCCAGCACGAATCCAATCTTCCAACGCTTTTATCTGATCGGCGGTCAAGCCGGGTTCTTCCGGTGGAGGCATTCGATCGTCATCTTCTGAATCTAACTTCACCAATTCGATCAATAAACTGGCCTCAGGATCTCCGGCTACAAATACGGGCTCTTCACGTAGCCGATCCTTCACGTCATTAGGAATATCGAGACGCAACTTCCCCTTTGACTTTTCAGGCCCGTGACATGAAATGCAATGGGTATCCAGAAGAGGTCTAACTACGTCGTGATAGAGTTGATTCCCTATCTCTTCTGCAGGCTGGCTCACTCCTTGAGAAGCTTGCTCTACGGGGCCTTTTGAGAGTGCCTGAATTTGACCACGAGTAGATTCTGACTGATTCAAATCTTGCGATTCAGGAGCAAAGAAGACTTTCTCAAAACCCTTCTCAACAAATCCGTCACCCCACTTGAGTTCTCCCCCGATATGACCCGCGCCCATCACGACTGGGACACAGAGAAAAAGTGCGAGGCGGTAGGAGTTTCCTGCGTTGTGATGACCTCGGGCAACTGCGATTCCAACTCCAGCCGTCACTGTCGCCAAAAATGCTGCACTGACTCCGAGCCAACGGTGCCATGCCAAAGCGGAATCGGGATCCGCAGGGTCTGCGAGTAACCAACCACTGATCGCTGCTAAAATAGAAAAAGCAGCCCCGGGAACCACCCATGAGAGAGAAACCGGGCCATCTCCAGGAACCGACTCCTTACGATACACACAGATCAACTCCCCCACGGCAGCCCACGCTAAGAGAGCAATCGGAAAATGGAGGAGAAGAGGATGGAATCGACCGAAGAGGTCCGGCAAAGCTGATGGATCGAAGTTCAAATTACTAACTCCTGATACGTTTCTGGGCCCCAAGATTCGTGAGCAGGGGAAGCGGTCCCTGTGGTAGGTAGTGTACTCAAGTGGCTTCGCTCACTCAACGTCGAGCGAACTTCTCTAAATGAGAGACGACAGGGATCAAAGCGAGACCGACAGCATTACTCCAATACCCCTCAAAACGGGTCACAAATCTGCCCGCCCCTCCTTGTATGGCGTAACTCCCCGCTTTGTCCATAGGTTCCCCGGTATTCACATATTCAAAGATCTCAACCTCACTCAATTCTCTAAACCAGACCCGACACTCTTCTACTCCAGAATAATATTCTCCTGATCCACGAACGCACCACCCCCCCACAATGCGGTGTTCTCGACCCGAGAGCTGCCCAAGAACATGAATCGCCTCATCGGAACTCGCCGGCTTCCCCAGTATTTTGCCATCGAGGACCACGATGGTATCCCCCGCAACAATCGAAACCGACTCTTCCTCTATTGCATGGGCTTTGGATATTGCCAACCGTTCTACATACGATTCCGGAGATTCAGCCGGAAGAACAGACTCATCAATATCAGAGACTTGAACTTTGGGGTTAAAACCTGCAGCACGCAGGAGATCTAGGCGCCGGGGTGATGCTGAGCCCAATATGAGGGGGAGGTTCCATCGATTCATGGTCTCTAGAATCACCTGAGCCAGCCCTCGCAACAAGAGACAAAAAAACCCCGCAGAGACAGAAGTCTCTGCGGGGTCGTGCTCAATATCTCATCCCGTCGGGGATTTGACTAGGGAGCGCAGCTGGTGCCATTACAGTCACCCAGCGAGTCAGAACTGTCGTCCGTACCACAATCCGGGAACGGTGCTGTCGGAGGTGCTCCACCAGAGAACTGGTAGGAGAACAGAGCCACCGCGTCGCTAATGTCGATCTGACCATCGTCGGTCGTATCGGCAGCGTCGGGGCAGACTACGCTATCACCTGCGAAGAGGAACGACAGGATCTGGATTCCGTCCGCCAGGTCAACTCCACCGTCATCATTGGCATCGCCGCGGATGAACAGGGACTCTTCACAGACGTCAGGAATACCGTTGGAATCAGTGTCGGCTTCACCGGCAGTGATATCACAACTGTCATCCACACCATTCTCGTTACAGTCCGCACCACCTGTTTGATCGAGATCACACTCGTTCAGGATTCCGTCGCCGTCGATATCGTCATCGCAGGCGTCGATGGTTCCGTCACTGTCGGTATCTGTCTCACAGGAATCGTCCTGACCATTCAAATCACAATCAGTACCACCGGTCTGATCAACGTCACAGGCGTTCGGGATTCCGTCGCCGTCAATGTCGTCGTCACAG
>JAACCY010000007.1 GCA_009937185.1 Planctomycetia bacterium | reverse complement strand
GTCTCCAGCAGCATCTTCGTCTCCAGCAGCATCTTCGTCTCCAGCAGCATCTTCGATCACTTTAACTTCTGAGCCCTCAGCTTCTGTCACTTCGACAGACTGCCCCTGACCCATTTTCAATGCTACATCGGTAGAGACCGCCATCGCTGGTAAATGTGAAACCAACCGTTCAAGAGTCCACCAATGCTCACGAGTCACGCGATCCACTCTGAAAGCATCCTCAGTACTGTGGACTCCACAAGAAGTCCTACGCAGAGCCATCAGAGTGGCTGGGACCCCCAAAGCCTCGCCCAGATCATGAGCCAAACTACGAATATAGGTTCCAGGACCGCAGCTCACCTCGATCCGACAACGTGCCCCATCCCACTCCAGTATCCGAAGTTTTTCGATTCTGACGGGGCGTGCCTTCAGCGGAGTCATATCACCCGCTCGGGCTTTTTTGTAGGCTCGTTGGCCATCCACCCTGACAGCACTATGCGTCGGGGGTACTTGCATCTGTTCTCCGATGAACTGAGGAAGAATCGCTTCTATGTCACTCTGTGTAGGAAGTGAAATCGATTCAGCTGAAAACGAGAGCGGTCCTTCAGCGTCACCACTTTCGCTCCCCACTCCGAACCAGACTGTCGCCTCATAAACCTTGTCATGAACCGTAAGCCATTGCTGAAACTTACTTCCCATGCCACCGGTCAAGACCATGATCCCACTCGCCAATGGATCGAGAGTGCCGCAATGTCCAAGGCCTCTCAAGCTGAGCCGACGCTGAACAATATCGACGACCCTACGCGAGGATGGCCCACGGGGTTTCCATACAACAATACCTCCATCAAGAAATTGATGCGGGTATCTCTGTCTTAGTGATTTGCGAGCCATCTCACAAACCCCCTCAACCGTGATCCGATTCACGGGTGGATAAAAATGGAGGCGCCGGGAGTCGAACCCGGGTCCCGAAACGTTTCCAATCGAGCTTCTACAGGTATAGTCCGTTATTTAAAACCGAGGTCAGCTCCAACGGACAGGATCCGATCCACGGTCGTCAGTTCAATCTCGCCTGGAAGACCACTGACAAGGTCTTCTTCGGCCAGTCCAGCACAATGGCCCTCCGTCCGCAGCCCTGGACGTGCCACGGGGGAAGGGGCGCCAGTATTAGGCAGCCAGTGCGAGGTTATTGTTCGCAGTCACAAATTTTGCCCGGTGTTTTAGGAGGCCTCCGAGCAACCTCCACCTGCCACACGATCTTCCATCGTCCGGTCGAAACCGTTTCGCCCCCGATGAAATTCCACAGTGATCAAAGACCACCCACGGACAACACCGAGGTGATGTCAGAAAAGATACTGTATCTATTTTAATGAGGAACAACAACTCTACCCCATAGCGAGGGAGAGATTGTTTCAGCGTCGATGCTTCAATTCGCGATCGACTTCGCGTTTGGCTTCCCGGTCCTTGGTGGCTCTCCGCTTGTCGTGGGCCTTTTTTCCTCGGCCTATAGCCAAGTCCACTTTGACTTTGCCTTTGGCGTTGAAATAGATCTTGAGAGGAACGATGGTCAGTCCCTTCTCCTCTATCTTGACCCGCAATTGATTCGCCTCCCGCTTGTGGATCAATAACTTCCGTTTACGAGTCGGTTCATGATTGGAGTACCCACCATGACTGTATTCGGCGATGCGAACCTTATGCATATAAGCTTCCCCCGACTCGATTCGGACGAATCCATCGACCATTTCGCACTCCCCGGCTCGAAGGCTCTTGACCTCAGAACCTTGCAGAACGATACCGGCCTCGAGTGTGTCGAGAATCTCCAATTCAAAGCGGGCTTTTCGATTCTGAGCCACAATCTTCATTCCGCCTCACCCTTCCCGCTGATTCTAAGATTTCGAAAAAAGTACTTATTCTTGGGGTGGTTTTACCACGAACTGGCCCAACATCGTCGGGGAGTCTTGACATTACCCGAATTCACGGATATTCATGCTCATTAGTGCCGAAGTGGCGGAACTGGCAGACGCGCTAGGTTCAGATCCTAGTCCGGTTTATACCGGGTGGAGGTTCGAATCCTCTCTTCGGCACCAACTTAAAATTCAAAGGGCGTTTAGCTCAGCTGGCTAGAGCGCATCGTTCACATCGATGAGGTCACTGGTTCGAGTCCAGTATCGCCCACCATCCAGAATTCAAAATCCCGCTTCAGCCTTTGGCTAAAGCGGGATTTCTTTTGGACTCTCGGGATAGCGCTTCCGATCCTCGAACAGGATTCAGAACAATCCACTTATTTTCTATTTTTCGAAATGACCACTGCAACCTCCAGGAAAATCCGAATCAACGCCAAGCCATGTCGAAGCAAGACAAGACTGATCGTAATGCTGAACAACCCGGAAATAGTGGTTCCGACCGAGTCACCTCGAGCCATGACAACCAAGCTCAGGAAGACGATGTGGATTGCCACAACTACAGCGATGAGCCGAGAAGACAACCACACCTGTGGAGCCAACGAATAAATCGAATCGCCCCGCATTGAGAGAGGCCCCGTCAATTTGAAACTCGCTTTATGGATTTTTTTGGATATGGTCATGATCTCCTCCTTCATTCCTCTAATCCGTTAAAACAGAGCCTCGTGACCCCCATTCTTTCAATTTCAGGCGTTTTCGTGAAATATTTCACGCACTTTCACCGGATCGGAAGAGCTGAGAGCGTCGTAATAGAGTTCTACGACCTCTTTCAATTTGCTTCTCGTCACCCAAAAACCCACCTTACTAGGCTTCAATGATTTGGATTTGAAGAAGTCCATGAGACCTTCGTCCTTCGACCCACCAGAAGTAATCGGCTCGCCAGAATAGAGACGAATCAAAAAATGATGAGATGCTCAAAAATCAATATTCCTCTCACTTCAAGGATCGTATCGGTATTTATAGTTTCTTCCTCTGCGGATCAATTGCAGAATTCTGATCCGTAATGGTATGCTGGGGCCTCGTGGAAATCGAGAAGGGCGAATAGCTCAGTTGGTAGAGCGCTTCGTTTACACCGAAGATGTCGGGGGTTCGAGTCCCTCTTCGCCCATTCTTTTCTTCATTTCCATACTTCTTCAGATACGACTCTTCCTTTTTGAGCCTCTTCAGAACTGCAGCTCGACCCCAAGACACTGTCAATTCGCAATTCGTCCTCGGTGGTATACTTTATGAGGGCATAGCAAGCTCTCCCGGAAGGAATCGACATGCTTATCAGTCTGAGGATTTCAACAGTGGTTCTCATTTTCCTTGGGATAAATTCAACTTCCGCTCACTCGATGCAAGACGAAAACTAGGTTGAAGAACCGTCGATCCAACTCGAGGAACTGCCCAAAGAACGCATCCGACTTCGATCATGGAGTATCGAGGGTAGAGCCATAGCAGCTCTGCCAGATCTGAACTCTTACTTGGCACTTTTTCCGGAGAACGGCGCACTTTACCTTTTGAAAGGTGAGGCTCTCTACTCCCTCGAACGCTTCGAGGAGTCGGCCATCGCTTTCTCTCGCGGTGTCGAGCTCGATCCAGGAAAACTGGGTGAGTTATTCAACTATGGTCGCTGTCTTCAATCTCTGGATCGATATAAGGAAGCACTCGAAGTGTTTCTCTCGATGCAATCTCGAAGTGATAAATCACTGCAAGTCCGTGGTTATTTTGGGGAAGGACTCTCCCGGCAATCTCTGGGAAACATAGAGGAAGCAAAACGACTTTACCAAAAGGCCCTCACCCTCAACCCCAGTTTCGACCGTGCTCGTTATCGCTTGGCATTAATTCTTCTCGACGACTCTCCTGACGAGGCTCTCTCGATGTTGAACAGAGTTCTCATCAGCGATCCTCTCCATCATGGAGGGGCATACAACAAAGCGTTGGCGCTGAGAAACCTTCAGCGTATGGATGACGCCCAAAAGGCTTTGGCTCGGTATCAACAGATTCTGGCGGGTCGGTCTCGCATCGCTCTCTTAAAGGAACGCTGGGCGATGACGCCCCATGAAACTTCAATTCTTTTGGAACTGGGCCGCGTTTATAGAAGCCTTGGAGTGACGGGAGAATCCTTACGCTGGTTTGCTCGCGCTGGAGGACTCGCACCCAATGACCCTGAGCCCGCGATTGAAACCCTAAGAACTTTGATCCTCGCTCAACGAAGAGCGGAAGCACTCCAATTGGTTCAACGCCTCAAGAGCACCACCCTTTATGCCGCGGCCAAAGATCAAATCGAAGACCTGCTCAAGCCACCTGCCGAAGAGGAATGAGAGATAGGACCCCAGAAACCGGAAGACTCAGATAGGCCAATGTGTCCGAGAAGGTTCTTTTCTTCTGATTTCTGTATCTTGACGTGGGCCCGCCATGATGAGGATCGCGAAGATATACGTATAAAAGAGAGCCATAAAGCCCACGACTACGATTCCCGGAATATCCCCGCCTCCAAAAATCTCCATATTCAAGGCGTTATCTCCCGCTCGTCCAAGTCCGAGAAGAAACCAAGTCCCTAATACGATAAGAAACAACCAGATGTAGGTCCTCTGTAATCGTCTGCCCAACGCTTCAATCCGACTCATTTTATAATTCGGCGCCAAGAGGTCATTACAGAGCGTTTCTCGCCAGTTGCCTTCCGCTAAAGCCTGTCCCTGCAATAAAGCAGGTACCATCAAATGAACCTCTAGCATACGTACTCTCATACGCCAAACATCAAAGTAGCGATAACGACGAGCCTCGATATGGAGGAGCAGATACAGCAAGACGCAGCAGAAGGGTAAGAGCAAAATCGAAGCGTCGGAATTGGAGTATGCGAGCGAGATAATTGCCATCGTCGAGACCACCGCCCAATGGGTGGTCGCGTCCATTCTTTGTCTCCAGACATTCGCTCTAGAGAGTTCTCCCCGATAAAAGTGAGCCAAGACTTGCAGATTTGATGCTGGGAAACGCTGAACCAGAGCACTTTCTCCAGCAGCAGAGGACCCGTCTACTCCGGGTTCCATATTCGGCTCATGATTCGAATCATTCATTTCAGTCCCCCTTCGAGTCCACATCTAATCCTATAAAGACTGCCTAGTTTACCCCGGAAGATCAAGTGCAGGCTTGCGAATGAATCCAGTCGCAGACAAACTTAGGAACGATCAGCTCGGAAGGAACTCCATGACAACAGGCCAATACCTAAAGCACCTCATGATCTCCGCAAGTCTCATCGTGATGATATTCCCAGGAATACATGACGACCGCTTTTCAAGACTGCAAGCCGCAGAGCGAGAAGAAAAAGCAACGATCACCCGAACTCTCTCCGGAGAAGCCGTCACCTGGCCTCATTCCCCCCGCATTTCACCTCAAGGAGATCTCGTCGCTTTCACTTGGGAAGGAGATCTATGGCTGGGGTCGATCAACGGAGGACGTGCCCGACGTTTAACGGACCATCCCTCTTGGGAATCAAATCCGGTATGGAGTCCCGATGGAAAACAGATTCTCTTTTCATCCACTCGTGAGGGTAGCCGCGATATCTGGTCTATCCCTACAGAGGGAGGTACTCCCCAACAACTGACCTGGTGGAGTGGTACCGACACCCCCTCCGATTGGTTCCCTGGAACACGCTCTGTTCTCATCTCCAGTGACCGGGTCGACAGCTGGAAGAGAGGCGGGTCACGACTCTACAAACTGAACCTCTCTGGTCAGGACGGTAAGGCTCTTGAACCGCAAAGATTGAGTCTGGCATCTGCTTCTTCAGCACGTATCTCTCCGTCCGGTAGAGAATTACTCGTGACTCGCTGGGGAGTCGGCATGACTCGCCAAGGGTATGAAGGATCACTGGCCACTCAAATTTGGCATTTCAATATCGATACCGGTGAATGGAAACAACTGACTCCCACCAATTTGGATCATCGCCATCCTTGCTGGATCAATGACGACCAGTTTCTCATGGTGGAAATGATCGAAGGACGCGGTCAGCTCGTCGAAAGAAATCTTTCCGGAGATCAGCACAAGATATGGACAGCATTCAAAGAAGACTCCGTTCGATCACCTAGTATTTCCAAGGATGGCTCGATCGTCACCTTTGAAGCGGATATGAACCTTTGGAAACTGAACAGAAACACCGGTGAACTGAAAACGGTTTCTTGGTTTGTTTCAGAAGATCTTCCAACCCTTGGAACGAAGATGTTGTCATACAGTCGAGCGCGATCCGCAAGCCTCTCAGCCGATGGAAAAATGCTCGCCGCCAGTAGCGAAGGCGACATCTTGGTTCGACGCGTGGAAGAGGGCTTGTCGACTCACAGGGTCACCTCTCATCCTGCTTCTGATTCAAACCCCATATGGCTGCCTCTCAAAGATGGGGAGCAAGTACAGAACATTCTTTTCGTAAGCAAACGGGGAGGAACAGAGGACTTATATCGTCTTTTCAGCACAGAAGAAAACGAGCCTCGCCTCGATCGTTGCCTTTCGACCGCCGTGGAACCCTTCCCAGGTCCCAAAGGTCGAAAACGTTCTCCGTCCGTCTCCCCCGATGGAAAAACTTTGGCATACGTTCGAGGAGACGGAGACCTTATGGTCCAGTCTCTCGAAGGCGAGAATGTCAGAGTCTTACATACAGGCTGGTCTCCACCTTCCTATTCATGGTCCCCCGACAGTCGATGGCTAGCCTTCTCCACCCAGGATAACGATTTCAATAGTGACGTCTGGCTCGTCCCCGTCGACGGAACCCGGGCTCCGTTCAATCTCAGTGCCAACCCGAGACCCGATATGAATCCTGTATGGAGCCCCGATGGCAAGAAATTGGCATTCGTCTCTCAGCGTGATGAAAACGGAGGTGATCTGTGGTGGCTTTGGCTTCGCAAGGAAGATCACCAACCCATCGCTGAAGATCGAGAGCTCGCGAAAGATCCTCTTCCTGATCCGCCTCAAGAAAAGCCCGCCAAAGCCAAAGACGAGTCTGATTCTGAAAAGAAAGAAGCCACTCAAAAGAAAGACGACTCTAAAAAGAAAGAACTCAAAGTCCTGATCGATCTTGACGGAATACGTCAGAGATTCAAACGCGGATTCGCCTCCGACGATGGTGTTCGTTCCCCCATTTGGGGTCCCAAATCGAAAAAGATATTTTTCGTCTCCTCACACGAGAACAGTTCAGGAATCTACACCATCGATATCGACAAGGGCTCTTCGGCGAAAAAGATAACGACCGGAAGGGACCCCCTTCGGACATGGAACTCCAAGAAAAAAGTCTTTCTTCGCATTGCGAGTGGAACCCCCACGACAGTGACTGAAAGCGGTAAGAGCACATCTCTGAGTATTGGTGGAAGATTCTCTGTGGACATGAAATTACGTCAAGAAGCCGTTTTCGACGAAGCTTGGGCCACGATGCGAGACCGCTTTTATGACATCGATCTCAAAGGACTAGACTGGGTTGCCCTTGGCAAAAAATATCGCCCCATCGCCATCTCACGTCGTGACCGTTACGAATTTGGAATCATCATCAATCGATTGATTGGAGAACTGAATTCGTCGCATCAAAGGTTCTCTTCTTCAGGGACTTGGTCAAAAACGATTCCAGCAACAGGAGTGCCTGGCTGGCAACTAGCCTGGGAGCCTGGGAAGTCTCTTCATTACAGGATTTCTGAGATTATCGCCGATACCCCAGCCGCTTCTGAAGCCGCAGATATTGAGATCGGTGATCTTCTTATCGCCATTGATGGGAAGCCGTTAGCCGCTGGAGAGAACGTCTCCCTACCCATGATGTCAAAAGTCGGAAAAAGGGTCATCTTCACCCTTCAACGTGGAGATCAAACCCACGACGTCCGATTACGTCCCATTTCCAACAACGTATTGAGACAACGTAAATACGATGCTTGGCTCAAAGAATGTCGAGATGCGGTCCATCGGAAATCGTCAGGACGACTGGGATACTTGCATATCCGAAGTATGAACCAGCCCAGCCTCGACCTCTTCGCTGTGCAACTCTACGAAGCCGGCCACGACCGAGAAGGCCTGATCATCGACGTACGCGAGAATGGAGGTGGTTGGACAACGGACCGCCTCCTCGTCTCATTAACTCGTCGCCCCCATGCATTGACGCAACCCAGAGCCGGAGGGTTGGGATATCCCAACGATCGCCTTGCAGCTCCGTCCTGGACCAAACCTGTCGCTGTCCTCTGCAATGAAAACTCCTACAGCAATGCCGAGATCTTTTCTCATGCCATCAAGAATCTGAAGCGCGGCCCATTGATCGGAATGCCGACTTCTGGAAGCGTCATCAGTACAGGAAGTAGCTCTCTCCTCGACGGAAGCACCATTCGAGTGCCCTTTAGAGGTTGGTACACCATTCCTGGCGGTCTGGATATGGATCTCAACGGTGCGATCCCTGACATCTTGGTACCTTCTGATCCCCGTGACGAAGAATCCCACAAGGATCGGCAGCTGGAAACGGCCATTGACAGTCTATTGAAAGAATTACCGGAAGCTCCAAGAGCGACCTTCTAGAGCGATTTAGGCCTAAAAATTTGCAAGAATCACTGCTCTTCTGACGGGTCTTGTTGACCCATTAGGGTTCTGCTCTGTATATTGACTATATGTCCAATAGAAATAACCGACGGGTCAAGAAGGCCAACCACGGCAAGCGTCCGGCGAATCACAATCGTCGCCAGAAGCGCACAGCCAAGTTTAAGAACTAGTTCCTCTTCAGGAACTGGCCCCCTTCACCGTATTCTGCTCTTGAAATCAATCTACTTGTGCCTCTCGGTGGCACGAGCCCGCCCCATGCTGTAAGAATACCCTTCGAACATTAATAAATGTGTTCGTTGAATGAGTTCAGTGGCATACCCACTCAAGAATAGTTGCAGACAATGTACCGGAGGCCTCCCATGGACATCGCTTTACTCAAGGATACTGCTCAAAAAATGGTCGCTAGCGGAAAAGGCATTTTAGCGGCAGACGAAAGTCATCCGACGATAGGTAAGCGATTCGCTGCTCTTGGTATAGAAAACACAGAAGAGACTCGCCGGACTTATCGCCAAATGTTTTTTCACAGTCCTGGAATCGAAGAGTGCATCTCAGGAGTCATACTTTTTGATGAAACTCTACGCCAGAGCGATGACAACGGAACACCCTTCCCCCAGTTCATGAACTCGAAAGGGATCATCCCAGGAATCAAGGTCGACACCGGAGCGAAAGACCTTGCAGGACACTCCGAAGAGAAGGTGACCGAAGGTCTCGACGGATTAAGAGATCGTCTCGCCGAATATTTTGAATTGGGTGCACGGTTCGCCAAATGGCGCGCAGTCATCACGATCGGAAAAAATATCCCTTCTGACGCTTGCTACATGGCCAACGCTCATTCTTTAGCGAGGTATGCACGCCTGTGTCAGGAAGCGTCCATCGTTCCCATCGTAGAGCCTGAGGTGCTTATGACTGGGGATCACAACATCGACATCTGTGATCGCGTCACGACGAATGCTCTTCACTCCACATTTTCTCAGCTTGGAGAACAAGGCGTCCAGCTTGAAGGTATCGTTCTTAAACCATCAATGATTATCCCAGGTACAGGATCTCAACCTGTCGACCAGAAAACTGTTGCTTCAAGGACTGTCGATTGCTTGTCCAGAACAGTACCTGATGCTGTTCCCGGCATCGCATTTCTCTCCGGAGGTCAAAGCGACGAGGACGCAACAGGTCACCTGAACGCCATGAACACGCTGGGCCAGCAACCTTGGAACCTGACTTTCTCATACGGAAGAGCTTTGCAAGCGACCGCCATGAAAACGTGGGCAGGAAAACCGGAGAATCTATCCACGGCTTCAGCAGCGTTCATGAGAAGAGCTCGCTGTAATGCTGCAGCCTCATTGGGTGAATGGCGTGAAGAACTGGAACATTCCACAGATTAAGATTCCTCAATACCCGTCGAAGATTCCGGGGTTTACTCGATAGCCCGCAGCATTAGAGATTTGACACAAGAAAGGAATCCGAGATGATCCATCTCCTTTCTGTTATCGACAAAATCCGGAAGAAATCTTGGATTTCAATAGCTGCCATTCTTTTCTGTACCGTCGTGGTGGCGTCCCCCGCGATCACCTCTTCGCTAACAGATGACTCCCCCGAAAAAAAGAAGGCAGAAGTAGACCCCAAAACAAAACTGCTCGGAATAGATGGAGCAAGACACCTTCTCGACCGAACCGTTTTTGGTGGATCTCCCGAATCTCTCAATGAGTATGCAAAAAAGACTCGAAAAGAAGCCGTCGATCAATTGTTATCGACACTTCGAGTGGATGCAGTAACGCCCCTTCCCTCGTGGTCCCAGAAAACTCCTGCAGAGGTTCGAAAACTTCGCAACCAAAACCGAGCCGCTTTTGGAAAGAAACGAAGACAGTGGGAAAATGAACTGCGGATATGGTGGACTCGCGAGTTACTCTCTTCTCCTTCACCTCTCACAGAGAGACTCGTTCTCCTATGGCATGGTCACTTCACTTCCGAGATGCAGAAAGTCCGTTCGCCTCATGCCATGCTCAAGCAAAACAATCTATTCAGAACCCATGCCGCAGGTGATTACAACAAACTACTCCACGCCGTAGCACTCGACCCGGCAATGATTCTTTATCTCGATACTCACAAGAGTAAAAAAGGTAGCCCTAACGAAAATTTTGCCCGGGAATTATTTGAACTCTTCGGTCTTGGAGAAGGTCATTACACTGAAAGAGACATCAAGGAAGCCGCGAGTGCGTTCACCGGCTACAGTATCAATCCTGAAACGGGCAACGCTCGCCTGATTCCACGCCAACATGATTCTCGCCGAAAAACAGTTCTAGGACGCACTGGCAACTTTAAAGCCCCGGATATCGTCGATTCCGTACTTTCAAAAAAGGCATGCTCAGAATGGATCGCTCAAAAGTTCTGGAAGGAGTTTGTCTCTCCAACTCCCGATGAAAAAGTGGTATCCAAATGGGCCGCCCAATTCAGATTATCAAAATTGAGCATTCGTTCATTATTGGAAACGATACTCCTCTCTGAAACATTCTGGTCACAAGAGTATCGGGGAGCCCTGATCAAAAGCCCGGTCGACCTCGTCATAGGGTCATTACGCCGATTGAACATGTCCGAGGTTCCTGCCGGACTGGCCTTGAGAAGCATTTCCCGGTTAGGGCAAAATCTCTTCGACCCCCCCAATGTTGCAGGTTGGCCAGGGGGAACTGATTGGATAGACGCCACGACGTTACTGAATCGAAGACGATTTATCTCGGAGCAGTTGCCGACAGGCATGATTTATCTGGTTCGATCCAAGCCTACCAAGACGGAAGAAAAACAGAAGGATTCTGAAAATCCAGAAGCAGATGCTGAATCGATGAATCCTGACGGAATGATGAATCCCAAGATGGGTGAATCAATGTCAGACGACGCGATGCAGAAAGAACGACCTCAGCGACTCCGAAATCGTGAAATGCGACGGCTTAGACCTCAAGCATCTGCAAGACTGGAACAATTGTTTCAACAATTTCGTCAACTATTCATGAGCGATACAGATGCCTGGATCGATTGGTGGCTTCCCCTCAAACCCGTCACCGATGCCGATCATGACAGCATAGGCTTTGGCCGCCTAAAAGATGTTCTACTCGACCCCACCTTTCAATTGAAATGAGATCACATGACTCTTGATCGAAGAGCATTTCTACATTTAGGAGGAGCATCTTTTGTTCCGTGGCTCATCCCCGGGGTTGAACTGTGGGCCATGAATGAAGACTCCACCGACAAGTCCACTATCGGTGCAAGACTTCAAGATCGTATTCTGATTCTCGTCGAATTACAGGGTGGAAACGATGGGCTTAACACGGTAGTCCCCTTTCGCGACGAGAGATACCAGCAGCTCAGACCAAAAATAGGACTCAAACCCAAAAACATCATCGATCTTGGATCTCATCTCGGAATTAATTCGGCACTCGCTCCTCTTACAAAAGCTTGGGAAGACGGCGATGCATGCTGGATTCTTGGGTTGGGATACCCCAAACCCAACCGTTCACATTTTCGATCTATTGAGATTTGGGAAACCGGTTCCGATAGTGACGAAGAAATTACCGACGGCTGGCTAGCGCGGATGCTCAAGGATCATTCTGATTCGCGCCGAGCGGCAGACGGAATCGTCATTGGAGGCGGAGATACAGGGCCTCTCTTTGGAGATGACCTCAGGGTATTGAATATGGATGATCCTGAAGATTTTTCTAAACAAGCCCGAACCGTTCCTGAAGTCGCCCAGGGCAAAGACGCTCGTAAAGCATTAGAGCATTTGATCGAAGTTCAAAAAGACATTAAGAAAGCGGCTGGAATCATCGACGAAAAAATTAAGTCTGGCCCGGATCACGGTGTCCGGTTTCCGGATACACGATTTGGCCGACGCTGTTCTGTCGCAGCGGACTTGATCACCTCGGGGGTACCCTGCCCAGTCATCAAACTCTCCATTGGTGGATTCGATACTCACTCTGATCAATTGAATAAACATTCCCGGTTACTGGCAGAACTGTCCGGTGGGTTAGCCGCCCTACGTCAAGCGCTCCTGACGACAGGAATCTGGGACAGAACACTGATATCAACATATTCAGAGTTTGGACGCCGAGCTCGAGAAAATGGCAGCCAAGGAACTGACCACGGCACCGCAGCACCCCATCTCTTGCTGGGTGGAGCAGTGAAAGGTGGATTCTCTGGCCGATACCCTGATCTTGGGAAATTGAATAAAGACGACCTTGTCCACACCACTGATTATCGACGGCTCTACGCCACTATCGAACAGAAGTGGTTTGAGCTCTCCCCCAGAGATGATGTAGCCCGAGGGGCTAAACCTCTCGAAATACTGAAGACAGCCGCAAAATCGCCCAAGTCCAATTCCGGAAAATAGAGCTTCCTTTCATTTGCTTCTACCATTATCTGCTCTGGGGTAATCTAGTAGCAGAAATGGATGAATAATGTCACTACTCCTTCAGAGTGTTATTGCTTTTGTTTTAGGTCCGATCACCGCCTCATTGAGCAAGAGGATGCCCTCTCTGCTTCCTATTCTCGATGGATTCATTCTTGTTTCTGTCACCGGTCTGATCGTCATTGAAGTCATTCCCCACTCGATGGAAGATGTAGGTCTTTGGGCCATCCCCCTCGCCCTCATCGGATTACTCGTCCCAACGATCATCGAGAAAACCCAGCACAACAAAGCACGTCGAGCCCATGACATGGCGACTTACTTTGGCGTCGCTGCCATTTTGTTTCATTCCCTCATCGACGGAGTCGCGCTCTCCCTAGAAACGGCGACGGATACGAGCCCTGGAATTGCTACCGCTGTCATCCTTCACCGATTGGTAGAAGGAATGGCCATTTGGTGGGTGATTCGCCCACTCCATGGCCGAGGTGTTGCCAGTTTATTCATCTTATTTGGAGTCGTGGTTCATTGCCTGGGGTACTTAGGAAGTCAGGGATTTCTAACATGGTTTGAGTCCTTCCCCACTGGAGGGCTCTTGGCTCTTCTCGGCGGTGCGCTTCTTCATGTTCTCGTCCATTCGACCTCTCCCAAAATAGCTGACCAAAGAAAAGTTCCATTGCTTTCGGCCATCGGTGCTGGACTGGCAATCATATTTCTAATCACCAGCGTGACTGGCAGTGCTCATATCGATCATCAGCATTCTCATGATGGTATTGGTCAGTTGATTCAAAACTTCGTAGCACTCGCCCGAGAGAGCGCGCCTGCATTACTTCTGGCCTATACCGTTGCTGGCTTGATTCATGCCCTGCTTCCAAAAACAACGATCGACTGGATGGCGAAAGGTTCTCATACCCAACAATCGGTACGTGGAATGTTGTTCGCATTGCCGTTGCCCATTTGTTCCTGTGGAGTACTACCACTCTATAAGAGCCTAGTGGAGCGTGGCGTACCGACTGCTGCAGCTGTCACTCTTTTGGTTGCGACTCCCGAGCTGGGAATAGACGCCGTCTTTTTGTCCTTCACCATGGTGGATACCCCCTTCGCCATAGCACGAGTTCTCGCAGCGGCAGCACTGGCCATGATCGTCGGTCTTCTCGCGGTGACCTACATTCCACCCTTCAAGGGCGCATCGAATGCGACAGAATCAGAAGAACCCGATCGACCCATAGGAGAAAGAATTGTGAAAGGTCTCAAAGTGGGCCTTTGCGATTTGGTCGACAGTACCGCTCCATGGATTGTTCTGGGACTCTTCCTTGCTGCGGGGCTTTACCCCCTTGTCGAAGATGAAACCTATCTCTCAATGATTCCGGACTGGCTAAAGGTCCCAGGTTTCGCTCTTCTAGGATTGCCGATCTATGTTTGTGCCAGTGGGGCGACTCCGTTGGCAGCAATTCTCATCGCTGGAGGGGCATCTCCTGGCGCGGCATTGGCATTTTTGCTCACAGGACCGGCAACCAACGCTACGACATTCGGCATCTTGAGTGATCTTCACGGCAAGAAAACGGCCATTCTCTTTGCTGTCTGTGTTGGACTCGGTGCCATCGGGATGGGTTACACCGTCGATGCACTGCTCCCTGAAGTATCAATCCGCGCAACCGCTCACCTCGGACATGATCATGGCGAGGAAGGGCATTCCAGCTTTACTCAGCCGGGTTTCCTCGAAGTAAGCCTCCTTGCCCTGACTCTACTATTCACATTAAGTATTTTCCGAAAAGGCCCACGCCCATTCATGACACAAGTGTTTGGAGTTCCAGCCGGTTCACCGGAATCGTCCTCAGATGGTTCCTGTTGCTCTTCCGGCGAAGATGAACCTCCAGCCCCCGAGCCTCCCGCCGGCGGCTCATGATGTTCAGGATCCTAAAGACCCGGTCGGGTCTGGTTGTCCTCACCTGCTTCATTGGCTAGCATCCCAAAAGGGAAGCTTTGAGCCCCCGTACCCCGATCTCCGGAAGGGAGACCGCAATGCCATATCCAGAAGAACTCGTCACACCGATGAGAAAAGAACTCACTGACCATGGAGTCACGGAATTAAAGTCCGCGACTGAAGTGGAAGACTTTCTTTCCACTGATGAAACCTCTTTGGTCATCGTCAATAGCGTCTGTGGCTGTGCTGCAGGTGGAGCACGCCCAGGAGCCGCTCTTGCCATTCAGTCAGAGACTCGTCCGGCTCGTGTCGGAACTGTCTTCGCAGGCCAAGACGTCGAAGCCACACAGAAGGCCAGAGATTTTTGTGCACAGGTCCCCCCTAGCAGTCCTTCCATGGCTCTATTTAAAGGAAGTGAACTGGTGTGGTTCTTGCCTCGACACATGATTGAAGGCAGAGATCCTCAAAGTATTGCTTTCGATCTCGTGCAAGCTTTCGAAGAACACTGCTCCAGTACTGCGAGCTGATTTTGGGAACATTCCACGACCACATGGGAGAACTTCACGGAATTACCGTGGTCGTTCGCCAGTTGGATGGAAACACTTGGATCGGTCGCTGTCACAGTGAAGATTCAGTGGAAGTCATTCTTCACGATGCGGATCAACACGTGTCGGAGGAGAGCGATGAATCTCCTGAAGACTGGCTCAAGAGAGCTCGGCAAATGGGACATTGGCCGAGAGTCTCAACCGTGCGTGTTCCAAGGGAACACGTAAAGACACTTGTACGCTTATCTGATATTACAAATGGAGGCGAACTGCCGGCGTCTTAATGCCCGCTGTTCGCCTCCATATCTGAGCAAACATCGATTTGTTAAAAATCACACCCGCAAGTCTTCGCCCTGACTTGCTGCAACGCTCCGTTAATCCTTCAAGTTCGGGGGTGGCGTTGCATCTCCTACAAGAAGACGAGTCATCCGCCCCATATCTAACAGCATGGGAACTGAAGGATCGTCACTATTGAGAATGACCTCTGGGATTTCTAGGTTCTTCACGGCTTCCAAAGCGAGAAGAATACGTCCCCCCGCACTGTCCAACGCAGCATTCCTCAACTCGTCACGTAAGGCACTTGATTTCTCAATGGCCAAATCTCCGGTGGCGATCAAAATGTCTCGTTCAGAGATGCCTTCTGCGCGAGTTTTTTCGTCGTACAACTTTGCTTCAGAACTGATCGTGGCAATCTGGACTTCAAACTCAGACTTCTTTTCCTGAATTCTCTTTTCCCATTCCCGCTCTTTCGCCAAGACGGCAGCACCTATTTGACGCTTTTGGGTTTGTACCTTTTGATCTTCCTCTGCCTGCGCGGTCAGAGCTTCTTCCAACTTGGACTGTTGACGAAGCAGCTGCTTATTCTGCAATTTGTCTTCGTAATCAGCCTGGAAACTCACGGCTCTGATAAGGATATCTTCAGGCTCAACATGAAACTGCGAGAGTTTTTCTCTCAACACATTCAAAGTTAATCGAGCTCTATCGGTTCTGGTATCAGTCAATTGCAAATCTTCCGAAGTCAACTTGGCGAGTTCAGTTCTCAGAACATCGAGTACCAATGAACGGACTCGATCGACGTAGTCAATTCGCAATCCGTCTTGCACGAGTCGATATGCGCTCCCTCGGATGATTTTGTACGTCACAGAGACATCAAGCTCCACGTTATTATTGTCGGAGGTTCTCAACTGCAGTGGACCTCGCCAATCTTCGATCTCTCGAGTTGAGATTCTACGATCATCGATTCGATCACCACCCGTGAAGTGAAGGAAGTGAGTCTGACGAGGAAACAAATGCCAAATGTGGTAACTGGGAAGAGACAACACTAATCCCGTGGAGAAATCTTCTTCGATCACTCCCTTACCTGGCCCTACCTGGACCTGCTTCACTCCAATGGAAGCCGGTGGAATTTTTTTGGTCAATCCAACTGCCAAGAAAATCAGAACTATGAATGCGAGGAGAGAGTAGGAAAGAATCTTCATCGGCGATTTCCTTTCAACTCAGGAACTCCCGGAGAAGCATTGCCTGAGGACGGCGGCAATAAATGCTCGACCCTGACCGGAGAAGGATCTCGACGATAGGGAACCACGCTAAAACGCACTCGTTGGAAGAGTCTGGCCAATTCTTATCTGACCAAGATCTCGCCTCGCATCTCTAGTGCCTTTACACGAGCAACCAAACCTTCAGCTGATTTAATCGCAGCATTCTCGAAGGCTCGTGCTTCTGCTTCTTTCCTGAGTTGCTCCGCTTTTCCTTCGTTAATTTGACTAATCTTGAAAGCGTCAGCAGACTTTTCAATTTTCACTTGTTCCTTCTCAGCGTTGATCTTGCTTGCGCCGAGAATACCGAGGGCCTCCTCATATTCAGAAGCCTTTGTACGCTCTGTTTCAGCTAACTTTCTATCGAGTTCATTGACCAATTTGGTTTGCTCGATCCGCAATCTTTCCACCTCCTGATTGGCATTTTTTCGATCTTCGATCGCTTTTTCAACCTCAGCCACAAAGATCGGTTTAGGGGTAATGATTTGCAGGATTTCTATACCATGAGGATTCAAGAACTTGTTCAAACGAATCTTTGATTCACTGGTCGCTGTCATGTAGTTACTGGGATCAGCGATCGCTTCTGAGGAGTATCGACCAAACTCATCACGCAATACAGCCCGGGCAAATGCACGAACCCAATTTCGTTTAAAGGAGTCTCTAGGTCCGCTGTCTTGAAGAACTAAGGCAGCGTCTCCCGGGATCAACTGGTACTGCAAGGACAAGCTATCAAATCGAAACTTTGACCCGTCAGAGGCTCGAACTTCGAGCTCCTGTACGTGGTTATAATCGAGGTCTCTCTCCCCCGTCATTTCAAATTCGTTAGGCGACTTGTCCATGACATACGCATCGTTCAACCAAGGAATGAAGAACGCGACACCCGGAGTCCGGATCACTTCTTCTTCACCTGTTATATAATTGACAATGACAGCCACTTCTGTGTCAGCAATATTGACGATGCCCGCTCTTCCTGTCAGGACGAGGAATAACATCCCACCCACTATTAGGCCCAGCAGTATCAATGGAACAGCATACGGTGGAATGTCAGGAATACCCGACGACCCAGATCCTTGTCTGGGTTTCTTAGGTGGCGGCGGTGGCCAGCTATCCGGGATGCCGTTATCGGAAGGTACCATTTGAATCCCCAATCAATCAGAAGGAAGTTCTGATGAGGATTCATAATAGAACGGCACCTGACGTTTCACAACAGCGACGCTGTTATTCCTACGTCTTAGCCGAGGATTTCCTGCCCCAAAGCACTCGCAATGATGGCGACTCCTACCTCGGCGGTTCTATTTGACTGATCTAAGACCGGATTGACTTCGACCAATTCAAGCGACCCCATCTTTTGAGTTTCGGCGACCATCTCCATCGCCAAATGTGCCTCTCTATAGGTAAAGCCACCCTCGGTTGCAGTTCCCGTACCAGGAGCAAACCGAGGATCGATAACATCGATATCAAAACTCACATGAAGATGATCGCAATCAGAAAGAACATGCTGAATAGCTTCTTCTAAGATCACAGACAATCCTCTTCGGTCGACATCCTCCATCGTATAAGCCTGAATCTCGGACTCTTTGATGCGACGCCGTTCACCGGGGTCGAGATCTCGCAGTCCGATTTGAACGATGCGATGAGAATCTAACTTCTGACCGACATAACCAATATCCGTCAGTCCCTTCGGTCCCTTTCCTAACAGGGAAGCCATCGGCATCCCGTGAATGTTACCGGTTGGAGTGGTCTCTGGTGTATTAAGATCCGCATGTGCGTCAAACCAAAGCACTCCGATTTTGGGACTCGAGTCCTTCTTCTTTGCCTTCAAATGTGAAGCCACACCACTAATCGTCCCTACTGCAACGGAATGGTCTCCTCCCAAAACGAGAGGGAAATGATTCCTGTCGAGAGACTCGTGAACCTTGTCACACAAATTTTGACACGTCGTCGAAACGACATTGAGATAGCGTAGTGTGGAATCTCCCGGATCTTCGGATTCCGGATTAGGAACAGGTATATCGCCTGAGTCGATGACAGATAGTTCTATTCTCTCCAAGGCGGCTGCCAACCCGGCAATACGCAAGGCTGAAGGTCCCATCGAGACTCCTCGTCTCCCGGCACCGTGGTCGAGAGGAACTCCTATTAACTCGATAGGGTCAGCACTCATTTCGAATCTCCTTTGAGTTCTTCTCTCAAACTTGAAAGCCGACTACTCATACGATTGACACGAGGTTTCAGATCCGGACGTGATCCAAATGCCCTTCGATAAATCTGTAAGGATTCTTCGGCAACCTTCGGATCCTTTTTCGAAATGGCTCCATCGAAGACCAGTCTCCAATAATCAGAGAAAAGACTTATTCTCGCATCGTTCAAGCGAGTTCCAGCCATGTAGAGATCGTACATTTGCAATGAGACTTTCAAATATAAGATCTTCCGACCTTCAGCATCACTCGCGCGAGCTTCTCGAACATAGTTTTGAAGAATTTCATTGATCGGCTGGTAGGCACTCCAGCGCTGGTATCTCTCCAAAAGATTCTGATCCACACCAGTGACCTGAGACGCTTTCTTTAAAGCTTCACCTGTCGATTTTTTAATCTCCATGATGGCTTCCAAGAGCAAGAGACTCGCCTCAGAAGCGGAGGCTTCTGCGGATCCTGGCTCAGCACTTTTGACCCGTGCTCTCACTTTAACTAATTCAGAAGCTACTTCCACAGCAGCCCGAACTCGTTTTTCAGCATCGGGCCGGAAGTTACCCCCCGTATCATTTCGAAGGATGACCTTTCCATCGGCATCCATCACTACAGTTGTGGGGAACGATCGGGCTCCGATTTCTCTCAACAATTCCTGATCTGGTTTATCCTGAAGACGCGCACTGATGTTGACGTAGGGAACGAAATCTCCCGACGCCATCTTTTTCCACCAATCGGACTGGAGAGGACCCCTCTCCAAAACTTTACAGGGCGGTCATGGCGAATAAGAACGTGTGAAATAAGCCACGATGGGAAGATTATCCCGCCGAGCCCTTTCTATTGCCGCATCGAGGGTTCTCTCCCACTTCACGGCCTTTAAAAACGCAGACTCCTGCTTTTTCTTCCACCGGCTTTCCAATTCTTCCGGGCTTTGCCCTTCGAGCACCGAAGTGGAAATCAGGCTTACTGGCATCAAGATCAATAACCAACACAACCATAAAGGGTTTGATCGCATCATCATTTGGACTCCAATCTCTTCACCGTCCTCGTGTTCCGAGATCGGTGGCAGGTCGCTACGGGTTAGCATACCTTCATAAAAACAGGGCGACATCCACGGGAGGGCCCTAGAGGAAATCGAGGACCGATTTGATACAAAAACCGAGAAAAAAACGCCCTGGTTTCACAGTCAGGGCTGCCATTGAACGAGATGGCAAAATTCTGTTCCTCAGAGCCGTTGACACCAGTGGATCAGGACCCAATGGGTCATGGCACTTTCTTCCCGGTGGCCATGTCGATCACGGAGAATCACTGGAAATAGCCCTGAAACGGGAAATCCTTGAGGAAACAGGACTTGAAGTGGAATCACTCAGACCCGCCTTTCTGAGAGAATTTATCGCTGGGCGACATCGTCGCCTATCTCCAGAAATGCCCTCTGATCTCCATGTGATCGCTCTGATTTACCACTGTCAGGCAAAACAGGGGTCTTTGGAGAAATTTGAACATGGCATCGACGGGGTCGAGGTCACCGAAGCATTGGAATGGATCTCCCCAGACCAATTTGACTCCCTTGACCTCCGCCCACCCCACCTGAAAGCCGCCCTTCAGGCCCTCGAAACTGGTTTTGAAGGTGGGATCCAATACTGGCCAGAAGAAGATTGACCAGAGAAGATTAAATCCGGGACTGGATGCTTCCCCATCAGGGGCTAGGATTCGATCACGCCCGGACAAGTTAGTCCCAAAAAAGGATGAGGAGGCGGGTTGCCCCCGACAAAATCGCCATCCAGAAAAAAGACGGCCAAAAAAGCCGCTAAGAAAACTGCGAAGAAAAAGGTAGCAGGAAAAGCCGCCAAGAAAAAAACTTCTCGATCGCCCAGTAAAAAGGCATCGAAAAATGGTCGCAGTAGCAAGGATTCTCATAAGCAGGCTGATCTGTTTTCAGGATCACCGGCTTCAGATAAGAAGAAGTCCACGAGCAAAAAAAAGGTGACTTCAAAAAAGACTCCTGCGAAAGCCAAGGATTCCAATATCACCAAAGCGGATATTCTTGCTACAAAGCAAAAAGACATTTCCGTCAGTGAGTTCTTCGCTAAAAACAGACACCTCTTAGGATTTGACAGTCCTGCGAGAGCTCTTCTGACAACCGTCAGAGAAGCGATCGATAACTCCTTGGATGCCTGTGAAGAGGCTGAGATAACCCCAGAAATCTACCTTGAAGTCACTGCTATCAGTGAAGATCAACACAAGATTCTGATCCGGGATAATGGGCCAGGAATTGTTAAAGAACAGTTACCTAAGATTTTTGGTCGATTACTTTACGGATCCAAGTTTCATGCCCGAAAACAAACACGGGGACAACAAGGAATCGGCATCAGTGCGGCAGGAATGTACGGGACGCTAACCACAGGAAAACCGATGAGAGTAATCAGCAGAATTTCCAGAAGGAAACCTGCGATAGAAGTCACGCTCGCTATCGATATGGCAAAAAATCAACCCGTCATCAAAAAAGAGCGTGAAGTGGAAGTGGATTGGTCTCACGGAACCGAAGTACACATTGAACTCGAAGGTACTTACAAAAAAGGTAAGCACTCCATCGATGCATTCCTAGAGCAGGTATCCTTGGCGAATCCTCATGTCGAGCTGACCTACATCAATCCGGTCGACGAAGAGCCCATCATTTGGAATCGAGTCACCAAGCATCTCCCTGAGCCTCCGCTCGAAATACTTCCCCATCCTCATGGCGTCGAATTGGGCATCCTGATGCAGATGATGAAGGTAACAAACTCCAGGACAGTCAGCGGTTTCCTGTGCAGCGAATTTTGCAGAGTAACCCCAAATGTCGTGAAGAAAGTCCGTGAAGAAACAGTAGCGCTGGGCAAAGATGTCGACACAGACCGACAACCTCGTCGACTTTCTAGTGCAGACGTCAAAATCTTACATAAAGCCATCGAGAACACAAAAATGATGGCCCCCCCTACAAATTGCCTCTCTCCCATCGGAGAAGAACTGATGTCCAAAACGCTGACTCGAAACTTTGATCCGGAATTGGTGATCACCGTGACGAGACAACCTGCTGTATATCGGGGTAATCCTTTTCAGGTTGAAGCCGGAATCGCCTATGGAGGTGAACTCCCGGGTGACGACCTCGCTTCCATATTCCGATTTGCGAACAGAGTTCCATTGCAGTATGAGCAAGGAGCCTGCGCCATCACACAATCCATCGTGGCTTCACCATGGAGAAACTACGAAGTCCAACAAGCCAGAGGTGCATTGCCAACCGGCCCACTGGCAGTACTGGTTCATATCGCCAGCGTCTGGGTCCCCTTCACTTCAGAAAGCAAGAAAGCTGTGGCGGGGGATGACGAAATCTTGCAAGAAATGCGTTTGGCCATCATGGAGGCCGGCAGAAAACTGGCGACTCATCTGCGAAAGAAAAGAAGATTAGCAGATGCTGAGCGGAAAAAAGACTACATCAAAAAGTATATTCCTCAGATCGGAATCGCTCTGCAGGACATACTTGATTTGAGCGATCAGCAGAGAACCGGAGCAGAATCAAAACTCGCAGACGTTCTCGAGCGTAGTAGGAAGATGTAAGGAATCACTCATGGCAAAAAAAGTGACTCGCGCATATCTCGACAAAGTTCGTCGGGATAATGCTCGCAAAGACAAAAAAACAATCTCTAGCATCGAAAATGCTGCGGACGAAATCTATAAGAAGATTCTCAAGCGAGGAAAGCCTGCGATGCGCTTTCCCGTTCGCAGTCTGAGTAATGTCTCCTACGACAAGAGAAAAGGATATTTGGAAATAGGCAAAGCCCGCAAAGAACGCACCCTAACTGTAAACACCGTGAAAGGCTTCGCCCAAACGCTACGAATGATGGGACTCTCACGGGATTTGGTGAGAAGTAATGACTTCGCTACAAAAAGGGACGTCTATTATCAGTCAAAGAACTGGGAAGATGCAAAGTTCGACGAACAAACAGAGTCAGACACTGTCATGGATGACATCGAAGCTTTGTTTTCTGTCGATGACGTCAGCAGGGAACAACTGCGATTTGTCCCAGATGAGCACGGCGGCGCAGTTGCTGGAGACCTCGTTGTCCTTGATCCCGATATTGAATCTGGAGAAGTCGAACGCATCGATTGCACCCGATTCGGAAGCGGCGCTTACTCCATCCCCACTTCCGTAGAACACCTCAGTTTTGAGACAAAGGCGAAATTCGTCCTCGCCATCGAAACGGGTGGTGTCTTTCAAAGACTTCAAAGTCATAAGTTCTGGAAGTCTTCCAATTGCATCCTTGTCAATATGGCTGGAGTACCCACTCGGTCAACCCGAAGATTCATCAGGAGACTGAGTGAAGAAGCGAAAATCCCGGTCTATGCGTTTGTTGATTGTGACCCCTACGGAATTTCCAATATCTATAGGACACTAAAGGTGGGATCGGGAAATGCTGCTCATATCAACAGGTTCTTTTGCGTACCCAATGCGACATACCTTGGTGTCACCCCCCAGGACATCATCGACTATGAACTTCCAACTCACCCCTTGAAAGATGTCGATATCAAAAGAGCCAAGGACGCCCTTAAGAATGATCCGTTTTTCAAAAGTAAAAAATCGTGGAAGTCTGCTATTGAACAATTGTTGTCCATGGGAGTACGTGCTGAACAACAGGCATTAGCCATGTGGGGCCTGAACTACGTCATAGAAGAATATTTGCCCCGAAAACTGAAGAATCCGGGTAAATTCCTACCCTAGGGATGTCTCACAGAATCATCGAGGCAACATACCTTGAGTGAATCCAGGAAGGACGAGTTCCATGCCGAACAGATTTTCTTTAACAGGACTAGTCATCATTCTTCTCTTGATGACTGTTTTCCCCGCGTTAGTGCAAGCACAGGGTCCTGGTGAAGCGGTAGCAGATCCTGCGGGTTCCATGAGTACTTGGCTCGACAATCTGATTCCGGATGGAATGAAAACCAAAATCTTGTTTCTGGAACAATGGCAATGGCTTCTCCTGGCTATTATCGGAGTCGTCGCAGGGCTGATTCAAAAGATCGCCTCACATCTCGGTGGCATGCTTCTTCAGCCACTCCTTTCTAGAGTAGGCCAATCTAAAAAAACCACTGAAGTCATCAACTCCATCGGTAAATCTCTGGGCTGGTTCGCCTCTGCTGGAATTGTCAATTCACTTCACCCTCTGTTGAAGTTTGAGGGCTTTGGCAACTCGCTCATGGAAGTGGCTGTCAGAGGACTGGCAACTATTGGAGCACTGCTACTTGCATATCGCCTCGTTGACTTAATTAGTTCACGACTTGAAGAATCCGCAGCCGAGACCGACAGTAAACTCGATGATCAGCTCGCACCCATGATCAGAAAAAGCCTGAAGTTACTCGTCACGACCGGTGCCGTCATCTACCTGATTCAAAGCACAGGAGAAGACGTGATGCCTCTTGTCACAGGTCTCGGTGTATTGGGAATCGGGGTCAGTCTTGCGGCAAAAGATACATTCGCAAATCTGTTTGGTTCGATCACGGTCTTCGCTGATCGCCCCTTCTCTCTTGGAGATTGGGTCAAAGTCGGTGGAATTCAGGGCGTAGTCGAAGAAATCGGCTTTCGCTGCACCCGAATCAGAACCTTTGAAAGCTCCTTAGTCAGTGTTCCTAACTCAGAGCTGGTCAATGGTGTCATCGATAATATGGGGCAAAGAAATTACCGAAGGTTTAAAACCCTTGTCGGCCTGAGATACGAAACGCCTTCAGAAAAGATTGAAGCTTTCACAGCAGGAATCCATGCGATCGCCGCGTCT
>JAACCY010000050.1 GCA_009937185.1 Planctomycetia bacterium | reverse complement strand
CCTCGGGTAATCCCCAGCTTTCTGGCCACGTCCGAAACACGGGCATACCCCTGTTCCTCCAGCAATTGCTGAATAGACGTCAAATGGTGAGCTGCTGAGTGACTCACCGGATTGTGGTCGAATTCGCGCCAATCGATCAAGAAAACCCCTTGGGTTTGGGTTGCCAAACAGGTTGACCAGTACCTAAACAAAAGGTAAAACTGGTGTTCGGCTGGAGTGCTAGAACCATTAGCAGGTTATCTCTCCCCCGTGAGCCTGACAAGTCCACTTCTGTGAGCATTCCTCGACTGTTCAGAGTCTAGGAAAATGCACTGGTGCACTTGGAACCGCTCACATGACTGATATCACTGTATTGTGACCAGTCTGTTGTCATTATCTGGCAGAAAACTGCCATTAGGAGCACTCATGAGGCCCGAGCGTTCGTCACAACAAGAGCTCACCGTCGAATCGGTCGCCCATAACATCGCCTCCAATGTGCGATCTCTCTTTGATCTGCGCAAAGGAGAGCGAGGCAGACTTGTCGCCGACTCGGTCCCTGAGGCTCAAAGACCACTCTTCGAAGCCATGGGAATGTGCCATGACTGCGAACTACGTGTCTGCCACAACACCGGATCTTGTGTGTTCGAGGTGGCGGGACAAAGAGTGGGGCTCAGTAAGGAAGTGGCCACAGCCATTCGCGTCCTTCCTGTTCAGTCTTAAATCCTTACACAAGGTAACCCCCCTTCTGGTGCTTGCTCATCGGATAAATCATCGCTGAACGGGAGTTGTTGAATTGACTCAATTCTACAAACAATCCGGATTCACTCTGGCTCGATCTAATCTCTCTACAAAGATTCTTCTGACACTGTTTCTCTTCACGACTCTTGCAGGGTGCGTGGTCGCAGCGCTTCAATATTCATCCAGATCTGGGGGATATGACTCCGAAAGTGCGCGCCAGTGGATCCAGGGAAATGAAGAAGATCTCGAGGCGAAAGAATTCATTTCAGAAAAAACACCACGAGAACTTCTTTCATTCATTCATGACCATATTTTCTCATTGGGCATCCTCCTTTTTGTCATCCTTCATCTTGTCGAACTCACACCATGGACAGAAGGCCCCAAAATTGCGCTTTCGATCTTGGGATATTCATGCCTCTTTTCGATGCTGTTTTCTCCTTTAGCCATCCAATCGGGAAGTACAACCGCCACCTATACTCAAATCATAGGAGGTTCAGGATTGCTACTGACCCTGACCTTGGGGTCATTGGCCTGTCTCGACGAACTCTGGTGGGCCAGCGGAAGAAGAAAAAGTCGCCAACAAGAAGAACCATCTCCCCCAGCGCCGCTCTTTCCCGAAAAAAGAACGGAACAAAAGTCTGGAGGACGCTGTCCTCTAGGCCACGACAATCCAGACTCCGATAAATAGAAATACCCCGAAGACCATTTCAAGAATGACCTTCGGGGTAACTTTTTTTCGAGTTTGTCGATTTTCCTCAGCGACTACTTTGTCTCTGCTTTCTGCTTTTCAGTTCTTAACTCAGCCACCAGTTCTTCAATGGCTTTGTCCATATCCTCACCCCGAACATCCTTGTAGCGGATGATTCCTTGGGCATCGATCAGATAGATCGTGGGCCAGCCACTGACATTCCACCTTGTAGATATAGGCCCATTTGTGCCTCCATCGTAGAAGTTCATCCATGTGAGATTGTTCTTCTTAATGGCTTCTTGTGCTGCTTCGACGGTACTTTCGGAGTTAACACCGACTATAGCAAACTCATCTGCTGGGTATTTCTCAACGAGCGACCGCTCGTGAGGGTACATGGCCCGGCAAGGGCCTCACCAATCACCCCAGAAATCAAGTAGCACGACCTTGCCACGAAAAGACGACAGTTGCATCAGGTTGCCAAAGACTTCCTTACCAATGATCTCTGGTGCGACACAACCAATCTGAAGGTGCTCCATCTCAAAGAGATCACCTTTGACTTTGTCGCCATAAACTGTATCGCGGTAGTAAACCACGTCACCGAAGTCGGATCCGATCTTCTTTAATAATTCTAGTCCTTCTTCACGCGTATCTTTCGAAGAGCCCAATACTTTCGCCAAGGCATAACCACTGGCTGCTTTCACATCTCTATGTGGAGAGTCCGCGAAGATGGATCTCAGTAGCTTAACATTCGCAGGAGAATCACCCATATAATGGGCCATTGTGCAGAAGTTCTTCAAGGATTCACTCTCGAGATAATGCGTGATCATGAGGTCAGAGACCCTATCAAACATCCATGCTTGAGATTCTTCTCTCGACGATAAGTATAGTAATTCACTGCATTGCGCTAGCGCAACTTCAGTACCCACGTACTTTTCAATAGCCTTGAGGATTTTGGGGCCGACCACTTTGATCGGCAGAAGATCCGGATCGAGCTCAATCTTGCTCATCTCTTCCGGGCTCAACACTCCTTCTTTACGTGCCTTATCCATCGGCTCGTAGTAAGCCTCCCTCGCCTGGCTCATGGCTTCGTCTAATTTTTTGAAGGCTGCCTCGGCCTCTTCTTTTTTCGAATCCATTGCCCTAGGTGCATCCGATGAAGCAGCAAGCACCTGAGGAGCCCCTGTCATCAAAATGGTGAGGGTCAGAATTAATAAAAGCATTGGGCGCATCTGCTCTCCTTTCAGGGAGTGAGATTTATCCCATAGAATCGCATTCTCTCATAAGAATCCAGACCTATTTGGTTCTCAACTGGAGCAGTTGTTACAACCAGAGGAAGAATCGGATTTTTTTCGCCGGAACAACAGGAATAATGCCAGTCCAGCCAGCAATGTCACGATATAGAATTGGATCTCGTCTGAAGATAAAAAATTCATCAGTTCCAGCCCGACATGATCAGAAGTCCACGGAGCAATGCCGCCAGACTCCACGCAAGAAGACTCATCCAAACGAATTGGAGAAGCGCCCACTTCCATGATCCTGTTTCCTGACGTGTCACTGCGAGAGTCGGAAGACACTGCATCGCCAAGACGAAAAACACGAGGAGTCCAGCGGAAGAAGAAATCGTCAGCAATGGACTTCCATCGTCACGTTTCGAATTTGATATCTTATCTATAATAGTTTCTGCTTCGGCATCCTCGTCAGATCCCAAGAGAACGCTGAGAGAAGAAACGAAAACTTCTCTCGCGGCAAAGCTCGCCATTACCGAAATAGATAGTTGCCAATCAGCGCCGATGGGAGCGAACACGGGCTCCACCGTTCTCCCGATCATGCCAAGGTAAGAAGCCTGAGTTCTTTCCTTGGCATGCAGTTGATCAGCCATGACCGTCAAGTGATCAGATTCAGCAATATTTTGAGTCGCCTCTGCTTGAGTCCTCAACGATTTGACTTCAGCACTCACATCACTGAGGGGATAATTCCCCAACCACCAAAGAATCACGCACATGAGAAGAATGACAGTTCCGGCATTTTTTATAAACATGCCCCCACGCTCTAGAGCGATTCGGGCAGATTCCATGAGGGCGGGTCTTTGAAAGGGAGGAAGTTCCAAAATGAGATCAGGACTCGGTCCAGGAAGAATAAATCGGCGCACCAGAGTTGCAGAGATGACTGCTGCCAAAGCTCCTAAGAGATAGCAAGCAACGAACGCTGCCCCCGCCATGAGAGGTCTCCCCGGAAAGAGAATTCCCACGAGGAGCAAATAAACCGGTAAGCGTGCAGAGCAGGACATGAATGGAGCCACCAGTATTGCAGCCAACCGGTCTTTTCGGTTTGGTATCAATCGTGTACAGAGAATCCCAGGAATGGCGCACGCGTGACTTGATAGCAAAGGTACAAAAGAATGCCCGGGCAATCCGAACGGCCTAAGCCAACGATCCGCAACAAACGCGGCTCTCGCCAAGTAACCAGTCTCTTCCAAAATCGAAATCATGAAGAAAAGCATCAATACTTGAGGAAGAAAAATCAGAGTTCCTGAAACTCCACCGATGATTCCATCCGTCATCAGATCTCTGAAGTCCCCAGGCGGCAATTGGACTCCCACCCATTCCGCAGCACCTGCAAAAAAGGTGTCAATCCACTCCATGGGGATCTGAGCCAACCAAAATACACTGCCGAACAGAATGCTCATGATCAACATGAAAAAGACCAGCCCCAGAACGGGATGCATCAGGACTCCATCGATCCGATCTTCACGTTTGCGTCTGCGATTCGCTTCCTCAGGACGGACGGGTCGGGATACCGCGGCAACCAGATCTTCACTCCAAGATGCGCGCTCCTCAATTTTCGATGATTCACGTGCTTCTGAAAATTGAGTCCTCATGAACTTGTTCAGATCTGATGACTTCGCTGAATTTCTATGAGGCAGCTCGACCACGGGAACTTCCAGAATGCCCGAGAGTTTCTCCACGTCGATTTCTATCCCGCGGAGACGGGCTTCATCGATACGAGTCAATACCACGATCAATGGAAGCGGCATCTCCATGCACTCTAACAGCAAGCTCAGGTTTCTACGGAGGCCGACAGCATCCAGCACGCAAACCACCAAGGTATTTGGAGGTACTGCATCAAAGTATTGACGGCAAAGTTGAGCTTCAGGAAGATCGAGAGACAAACTATAGCAGCCGGGAAGATCCGTCACCGAAACTTGATATTCACCCCAGACAGACGTGGCCACCTGAGCCTCAGCGGTGATCCCAGGGTGATTGGAGACTCTTGCTTTCCCTGAAACGAGGGCATTGAACAAGGTCGTTTTTCCAACATTGGGGTTTCCGCAGAGGGCGACCGAGAACTCGTTTTCGCCGGATTCTGAAGTCATCGTGACCTTTCTTGGGTCCCCGTCATTCATTCACCCCGAATCTGTCCAATGATTCTCGGCTCTTCTTCCCCTTCGACAAGAATCACAGCAGAAGATCCAGGTTGCCCACGAAGGACTTGTGCTGCATTCTCTGGCCCCACCAAGGCGACCGTCGTACTGAGGAAGTCCGCTTCCGTCGCTTTGGACGATAGAATCGTAGTGGACAGGATACGTGTAGCGGATCCAGTGTCGAGAAGATCAACAAGATGATCTCCCCGCTCATATCGAGCACTCGTCGCCAATGAAGCGCGTACCAAAGGAATCATCTGAAGGACAGTTTCCCCATCCCTAGGATCAAAGATGCCCACATCCCATGCGTCTTGACCGGGAGGAGCGTCCATCGCCAGCAACTGTCCGCCGAAGTCCAGTAAGGACTGAGTACAGTTGTACTTTGCAAGAATCTCAGAGGCCTGATCGAGAGCAAAACCTTTTCCGATTCCGCCGAGATCCAGAATCAATCCGGCTTGCAGAAGAGAGATCGTATTCAGCTCTGCATCCACTTCGACAAATTGATAACCCCCTTTAACAAGGGTTGGATCAAAAACGCCACCACTAGACCGAGCGGCCTCAAGGGCTAGTTGCACGATCTGTATCGTCGTTGGATCTACCTTCACCGCGACTCCCGGTTTGGCATTCTCCACTCTCAGAACATCACTGTTCGGGCGCCAACGACTGAGGAGAGACTCTATCCTGTCGACTTCTTCAAACGCTGCTTCCAAGGCTTCCGCAGCTTTTTCACCATAGACTTCCAACTTCAGGATAGTCCCCATGGCAGGGCGTGCTCTTTGAGCACCCATTGAAGAATCATGCTTTAAAGTATCACCACTTTTGTACATGCCTGAGGTGACAGAGGTTTGATGTCCAGAAGAGGCATCTGATATCGGATTGGATTCATGGGCCTCATCGGGTACTTGGCTTTTGGGACCGACCGACGAATCAGCGGGACCTGAAGCGGGAACGATGCTGGCACTCAATTCTTCAGCGCCATAACTCAGGAGCGGCCCACTTTCGGCGCGCCAACTGAGGACTCTATCTTTTCGGACTGTCTCCCCGACCGTCGCCAAAGCCCTGCGAACAGCTCTCACTGCTGCTCGTGCAGACAGTGTTGCACCTGTCAGGTTTCTAATGTCTCTGTGAAGGCGCAGCACACTGCGTTCCTTTTTGTCTCTAAACTGGCGCGTAAACCTATTGGATTCTATCGCCTGTCCAATGTGCTCTCTGTAAACAAGAACCTGCAAGTCCAACACTTTGTCGGAAGAATTCAGAGCGACCAGAAATGTAATCGGTCGGTACTTCCCGACCTCATCGAGGATCACGGCATGTCCTTGTTCAAGTCCGTGACTGTCACTCACCCTGATGAGGGTGGCGACATGATCTCTCATTTTCACTCGACTCCGCTTTGAAATCGAACTCAGCAACTCACCCTCAATAGGAAGGGAGACCCTTTCGAAATTCACTTCTGCAGGCCATATTTCTTGGAGAACCTGGCGATCAAACTGACCCGAAGTAATTTCCAACGGAGTTTCGACGGAGACTTCATTCGTCTCATTTGCCAGCAGAGATTGTGGAGAGAGGACCCCAATAAAGATCGTCATCCCCAGAGACAAAACAGCACAATTCAGCCGCAGCAGGGAGAGCCATCCCTGGATTCGGTTTGTGCTGTTGGAGTCTTCTCTAGGAACTAGCAAAGCGCTTACTCATTTCCGAAACTTGGGATCGAACAACGTCCTGAGGTCTTCCATCTCGACAACTGTTGAAATAGACCCCTAAACGTACTGTTTGGCAAGCCAAACAAACGATCATTCTGGGCAATTAGACTGAAATTACGAATATATCGGGCCTATTTTCAATTCTGGGGCCCCTCCACAGAAAGAACCCCTATCTCGTCGCCCGTATGGGTTTCAAGAATAGGGGAAAAAAGGGCCTAGAAGTATGTAGCGACAGACATGATGAAGGTTCCGTCAGGATCCTCTTCACCCTCAGTGGACTCTTGCTCAAAGTCGAACTTGATGACGGTCTCATCCGTGGGTCTGACATTGAAACCGTATGTCATGCGGTTCGTCACTGCTGCAGAAAGATCCTGCTCTTCCCAACGAACAGTGAGAGCACAGGACGCATCTTCACCAAACATTGTGGTAAACATATCTGGGAAGAATCGACGGCTCACCTCAATAGAAGTCGCACCCAGCTCGTCGGGAACACCCCCTGCAATAGCATCGGCATCTCTATCGATAGAAACATTACCCAGCTCAAAGTTCACTGTAGTAGAACCCAGTGCCTCGACATAACTTCCGAGGTCCGTCGTGATATCAAAAACTGAGATGGTGAGATCGAGTTCACCCGCATCGTCCCATGGTCCTGACCATGCAGAGAATCCGATTTCAGTTCCAAGAACAGGACTGTAAGAAAATCTACCGACGATACTTGGAGATCGATCTCCCCCATTTGTCTTCAGGCTGGGTCTCGCGGATCGAATTCCACTGGAAGTACTGATGTTGTAACCGTCGATGGCATTCCCCCCTTGGAAACCATTCACAGCATAAACTTCCATACCCCAACTTCCGTCGTCTGCTCCCCAGACTCCCCCGATACCTGCACTCGTCATCGTAGAAGGGACAATCGTACGTGCGACAAATGGGCGATT